>WRMI01000003.1 GCA_009777175.1 Marinilabiliaceae bacterium | reverse complement strand
TTAGTGAGTTTTATCGAACTATCAGTTTGGTTAGTGAGTTTTATCGAACTATCAGTTTGGTTAGTGAGTTTTATCGAACTATCAGTTTGGTTAGTGAGTTTTATCGAACTATCCATATTTTTATTCCACATTAAGCCCAAAAGGTAACTATTTTTCTTATAATTATTGTTTGTTAACAATAACAAAGTCCAATTGTCTTTTTTCTAAATTAGCACGTGTAATTTTTATTTTTAATTTATCTCCGAGTTGGTACATTTTTCTTGTTCTGTTTCCTCTTAGGATATATTTTTCGTGGTCGAATGAGTAGTAATCGTCGGTCATATCTCTTATTGAAACCATTCCTTCGCATTTATTATCTTCAATTTCCACAAATATTCCTTTATCACTGATTCCAGAGATAACTCCGCTGAATATTTGTCCGACGTTATCTTTTAAAAATTCAACTTGTTTGTATTTAATAGATGCTCTTTCTGCGTCTGCTGCACGTTGTTCCATTTCGGAGGAGTGTTCGCATTTTTGTTCATAATGTTCAGATGAGACTGATTTTCCTCCTTCAAGGTAACGGCTAAGAAGTCGATGTACAATCATATCGGGGTAACGGCGAATTGGGGAAGTAAAATGTGTATAATGTTTGAAGGCGAGCCCGTAGTGTCCAATATTTTTAGTTGAATATAGTGCTTTCGCCATGGTTCGAATAGCAAGAGTTTCAACAATATTTTGTTCGTTGCGTCCTTTGATTGTTTCAAGTATTCTGTTGATAGATTGACTAACATTCTCTTTCCGTTTTGGAGTAGCGTCTAACCCAAATTTACGAACAAATTTAGCGAAGGCATTGTATTTATCGGGGTTTGGTAAGTCGTGGATGCGGTAAATAAAAGTTTTCGGTTGTGCTTTTCGGGAATTATCTAACTCGCATTTTCCAATCAGTTCGGCAACCTTTTTGTTTGCTAAAAGCATAAATTCTTCTATCAGTTTGTTAGAGTCGGTAGATTCCTTAAAAAATACAGACAAAGGTTTTCCGTTGGGGTCTAAATCGAACTTTATTTCTATTCTGTCGAAATCGATGGAGCCTGTTTTGTATCTTTTTTCACGTAGTTTTTTTGCAATTTCGTTCAGTTTAATAAGTTCTTGTGACAATTCACCTTCGCCAGTGTCCAAAATTGTTTGTGCTTCCTCGTAACTAAACCGTCTGTTAGAGTTGATGATTGTTCGTCCAAACCATTTATCCTTTATTGTAGCCTCGTCGTTCATAGTAAAAACAGCCGAAAAGCAAAGTTTATCTTCGTTAGGGCGCAGTGAACAAAGGAAATTGCTCAACCGTTCGGGCAACATAGGCACAACGCGGTCTACTAAATAGACTGATGTAGCTCGATTGTAACCTTCTTGGTCAATCAGTGTATCGGGCAAAACATAATGGGTAACGTCAGCGATATGAATTCCTATCTCCCAAAGGTTTTCATTAAGTTTTCTAATTGAAAGGGCATCATCAAAATCTTTGGCATCGGCGGGGTCTATTGTGAATGTAGCAACGTTCCTAAAATCTTTCCTTTTAGCAATCTCGTCGGCGGGTATTGTTTGTGAAATTTTCTCTGCCTCGTTAATAACCGCTTCTGGATAGGAATATGGTAAATTAAACTCGGCTAGTATGGCATGCATCTCAGTATTATTTTCACCTTTATCCCCGAGTACATCAACAACTTCGCCTAATAATACTCGTTTTTTATCATCCCAACTAGATATTTTGACAACTACTTTTTGACCTTTTTTAGCTTCTTTTGTTTTATCTGACGGTATAAAAATATTGCGCTGTATATTTTTAGTATCAGCAACTACAAAAGCTTGTCTTTCAGTTATTTCCAAAGTACCGACAAAAAAATTTCGATTTCTTTTAACGATATCGACCACTTCTCCTTCGGGACGAGAAGATTTTCGACGAACAAATTGCAAAACTTTAACAACGTCTCCGTTAAAGGCATGTTTAAGATTTGGAGCAGACACAAATATATCTTCGCTGCCATCTTCGGGAATAACAAATGCCGAACCCGAAGCAATCATTTCTACTGTTCCGACTAAATATGCTCCAGCTGCAATCATTTTGTATCGTCCTTTGATTACTACAGCAAGAAACTTATCCTCAACAAGTTCGGTCAATTTATTTTGAACTGTTTCCATCTCTTTTTTCTTAACAATTCCAAGCATTTCTGATACTTGTTTGTAATTCAAAGTAATCTTTGGGTTGTTAAAAAAAATATTTTGAATCATTTTTTTTAATTCTAGCATCTGACTGCCTACTTTCCGCTTTTTTATCATATTTTTTATCTAATTAATTTTGCAAAAGTATATGAAATTTTTTAATTTTAGCTTTTATATTAAAAAAAAATCTATTTCTTTGGTTTATTTATTATTTCGCATCAAAAAACTCTGACAAAATGACAAATTTTTTAATGGTGTTTCTTCGGGTTTTTTACCGATTTTGGTGGGTGGCTATACTCCGAAATACGCAGATATACTATACAGACCAATAATTCGCTAACTTTTATACAATAATATAAATAAAAATATGTTTACATAAAAGAACAACTTCATACTGCCCAAAAAATTTTTTTGACGCAGAAGCAAATGATTATATTTCGGTAAACTCAATAACAATTTCGGTAAACTCAATAACAATTTCGGTAAACTCAATAACAATTTCGGTAAACTCAATAACAATTTCGGTAAACTCAATAACAATTTCAAATAATTCGTGTAAATTCGTGTAATTCGTAGCTAAAAAATAGTGGTTAGTGGTTAGTGATTAGTGGTTAGTGGCTAAATATAAACAGATAAAACTTACATGGCAGAAGCAAATGATTATATTTCGGTAAACTCAATAACAATTTCAAATAATTCGTGTAAATTCGTGTAATTCGTAGCTAAATACAAACAGATGAAAATTAAAGATTTAACCTCCGGACATATTCTCTCGCATTTGTTTAGGTTAGCAATGCCAACAATAGGCTCATCTTTTATGCAGATGACTTATGTACTTTCCGATATGATTTGGCTTGGACGTTTGGGGGAGGATGCAGTTGCATCGGTAGGTGCGGCAGGATTGTTTATTTGGTGCGGAAATTCTTTGTTATTAACTACTAAAATTGGCGCAGAAATAGGTGTTTCGCAGTCCCTTGGCAGAAAAACTCCCGAAATTGCCCTACAGTTTTTGCGACTCTCACTCTTTTGGGCTTCTATTATTTCACTGTTTTTTAGCGTTATAGTCTTTATTTTCGCCTCTAATTTAATAGCATTTTTTGCTATACCTTCTGAAATTGTTGCAGTTGAGGGGTCGTCATATCTACGAATTGTTTCACTCAGTTTTGTTTTCTTTTTTGTGAATCCAACTTTTGCAGGAATATATAATGGTATGGGAAACAGCCGATTACCATTTCGATATATTTCTGTAGGTGTAATATTAAATGTAATTTTAGACCCTTTGTTGATATTTGGCATTGGTCCAATACCCGCAATGGGAGTGAAAGGTGCGGCTTATGCTACTGTTTTTGCGCAGGTTGTTGTATGGTCAATATTTTTTTATCGATTAATTGTGCGACAAGAAATGATGAAACTGCAATTTAAAAAGTTTAATTTTGGTGCAAAAATATCTAAAAAGATATTTCAACTTGGGTTTCCTGTTGCTTCTGAAAGTGCTTTATTTTCGATTTTTGCAATGATTTTAACAAAAATGACAGCATCCTTTGGCGCAGTTGCAATAGCCGTTCAAAGTATTGGAGCACAAATAGAATCTGTTTCGTGGATGACAACAAATGGATTTTCTACGGCGCTCTGCAGTTTCACGGGGCAAAATTTTGGAGCAGGTAAATGGAAAAGAATAAAAATTGGTTACAGATTTGCAATGACAATTGGTTTAGGATTAGGAATTTGCGTAACCATGCTTTTTTTATTTTTCGGTGAAAATATTTTTTCCATATTTTTAAAGGATGCTGATTCAATAAAATTAGGAGGGGCATATCTCAAAATACTTGCTGTTTCTCAACTTTTTATGATTTTTGAAATTACAACAAGAGGCTCATTTAACGGAATTGGTAAAACCATTCCACCTTCATTGACGGGCATTACCTTTACGGGTTTAAGAATACCATTAGCATATTTGCTATGTTCAATTCCCGAGCTGGGCGTTCTGGGAATTTGGTGGGCTATTTCACTAACAAGTGTAGTAAAAGGAACATTGTTACCGATATGGCTACTGATAGTTTTTAGAAAAAAAAATAGTACTTCACTGAAAACTTAATAATTTTCTTCTCACTTTAATAGCGTTCTTTGCGTTCTTAAAAAATCTAACCACAAAGTACACAAAGGTTAGTTTTTTAGCTACTAACCACTAATCACTAACCACTATTTTTTGCGACCTTGCGTTAAAAAAATGCGTATTAACAAAAAAAATTAAAAAATTTTCACTCTAAATTTGGTAAATTAAAAAAAAAGCATTTTCTTTGCACCCGTTTTTAAAAGATAAAAAGATGTCAAAAATTTGCGAAATAACAGGAAAGATTGCGGGTGTAGGGAATAATGTTTCCCATTCAAACAGACGCACAAAAAGAAAATTCAATGTGAATTTATTCTACAAAAAGTTTTATCTACCCGAAGAAGACCGCTGGGTTAGACTACGAGTATCAGCCGCTGGGCTTCGTTTCATCGATAAGGTAGGAATTGACGCTGCCATTAAATCGGCACAAGAAAAAGGATTATTAAGTTACTGGATTTAATAAAGAAAAATAGAAATGGGAAAAAAAGCAAAAGGGAATCGTATTCAGGTCATTTTGGAATGTACCGAACATAAAGAAAGCGGACTACCCGGTACCTCAAGGTACATTTCTAAAAAGAATAGGAAAAATACACCCGCAAGATTGGAACTTAAAAAATATAACCCAATTTTGAGACGGATGACCGTTCATCGTGAAATAAAATAAAATTTTTAATCATGGCAAAGAAAGCAGTTGCAACATTGCAAAAAGCAGGAGGCAAAGGATTCACTAAAGTCATTAAAATGATTAAATCCCCTAAAACAGGTGCCTACACGTTTCGTTCTGAAATTGTTTCTAACGAAATGACAAAAGAGTTTTTCGACGCAAAAGATTAAACTCAACTTCTCTTTTTTTAAATTTTCAAAATGAGTGAAATATTCGAGGAAAGTTTATCTATGCCCGTAGAAAATGATTACAAGGCAGATAAAATCCAAGTATTAGAAGGTTTAGAAGCCGTCAGACTACGACCCGCAATGTATATCGGTGACGTTAGCGAAAAAGGGCTACATCATCTCGTTTATGAAGTGGTTGATAACTCCATTGACGAAGCATTAGCAGGTTATTGTTCGAAAATTTCTGTTACTATTAACGAAGATAATTCCGTTACAGTTGAAGACAACGGACGCGGAATTCCCGTTGACCTACACGAAAAAGAAGGTCGTTCCGCATTAGACGTTGTGATGACAGTCCTGCACGCAGGCGGAAAGTTCGACAAAAAAAGTTATAAAGTTTCTGGCGGGCTACACGGTGTCGGAGTTTCTTGTGTCAACGCATTATCCGAAAAACTCGAAGTCGAAGTCAGAAGAGACGGAAAAATTTATCATCAAACATATCACCGAGGCGAACCACAAGGAAACGTCGAAGAAATCGGAAACTCAGACCAAACAGGTACCAAAACTACTTTTAAACCAGACGACACAATATTCATTGTTACTGTTTACAACTATGCGATACTCGCTAATAGGCTACGAGAATTAGCTTATTTAAATAAACATATCGAAATATTATTGACCGATAGAAGAATTACTGATAATGATGGCAACTTCAAATCTGAACGATTCCATTCGACAGAAGGACTTAAAGAATTTGTGCAATTCATTGATTCTAACCGAGAAAGACTTATCGAAAACATTATATATATTAATTCCGATAAAACAGACACACCCGTTGAAATTGCAATATTGTACAATACATCTTACGTAGAAAATGTTTTTTCATACGTCAATAATATCAATACAATTGAGGGCGGTACCCACATGACAGGTTTTCGTCGCGGACTTACTAGAACGTTAAAAGCGTTTGCCGAAAAATCGGGAATGTTAAAAAATTTTAAAATTGATATTAGTGGAGACGACTTTCGAGAAGGATTATCTGCCGTTATATCAATAAAAGTAGCCGAGCCGCAATTTGAAGGTCAAACGAAAACTAAATTAGGAAATAGCGACGTAAGCGGTTTCGTTGAAACAGCAGTTACACAAATGCTTAACAATTATCTCGAAGAGAATCCAAAAGATGCGAAATCTATTGTCAATAAAGTGATTTTAGCCGCTACCGCAAGGCACGAAGCCCGTAAAGCACGAGAACTTGTCCAACGGAAAGGCTCCCTCGCAGGTAGAGGATTACCCGGTAAATTGACCGACTGTTCCGACAAAGACCCCGCAGCATGCGAAATTTTCCTCGTCGAAGGAGACTCCGCAGGTGGAACAGCAAAAGGCGGACGTAATAAAAAATTCCAAGCAATATTACCTTTGAGAGGAAAAATTTTGAACGTCGAAAAAGCGCACCAACATAAAGTCCTCGATAGCGACGAAATAAAAAATATTTTTACAGCATTAGGAGTTTCAATCGGTACAAACGACGACGCAAAAGAACTTAATTTAGAAAAACTTAGGTACTACAAAGTGATAATTATGACAGACGCAGACGTTGACGGAAGCCATATTGCTACTCTGATTATGACTTTCTTTTTCCGTTATATGAAAGAACTGATTACTAACGGACATCTATATATTGCAACCCCACCACTTTATCTGTGCACACATAAAAGATCTAAAACAAAACAATATTGTTGGTCAGAAGAGCAACGCCTCTCATTTGTAGAACAATATGCCGAAGGACGCGAAGATGCCGTTACAATACAGCGTTACAAAGGGCTTGGTGAAATGAACGCCGAACAATTGTGGGAAACTACAATGGACCCGCAACAACGAACATTACGGCAAGTTAATATTCAGTCTGCAACCGAAGCCGACCGAATTTTCAGTATGCTTATGGGAGACGACGTACCTCCCCGAAGAGAATTTATCGAACAGAACGCTACTTATGCAAAAATCGATGCATAAGTAGATTTTTGTGCCTAATACACAACAAACAAAACATAAATCTTCAATGAATGATTTTGAAGAATATATCAGACAGGGTGAACCTGAAAAAACAGAAAAAAGTCATCTTTGGCAAACAGCAATTGGATTACAGGAAGTTGACGGACTAAAACCATCACAGTATCTTATCGAAGTCGCCAAACAAAACATTGAAGGAGATATAACTTTTGAGGAAGTAAAACACCTTATTGATACTTATTATAAAGTCCAAATTGCCCACGACATCATCGACCCCAACCGAACAGAAGAGGCTGACAAAGTATCGGCACGCATTGCGGAAATATTATCAGAAAAAACTTTTTCATTGTCTCCAGCGGAATATCTGAATATTCACCGTAGACTTTTTGCTGGAATTTATAGCTTCGCAGGACAAATACGCGATTATAATATTACAAAATCCGAATGGGTACTTGATGGCGATACCGTACTTTATGCAGGAGCTGACAATCTTAGAGCTACCTTAGAGTTTGATTTTGAGCAAGAAAAAAAGTTCGATTTCAAAGGATTAAACTCTAAGCAAGTTATCGAACATATTGCACATTTCATCTCTTTTTTATGGCAAATTCATATTTTTGGCGAAGGAAATACTCGCACAACGGCTGTCTTTTTGATTAAATATCTGCGAAAACTCGGTTTTAAGGACATTAGCAACGATTTATTTGCCAAACATTCGTGGTATTTCCGAAATGCACTCGTTCGAGCAAATTATTCCAACATTTCAAAAAATATTGCAAAAACTGAAGTATACATAAATCGTTTTCTTGCAAACCTCGTGTTTGGTGAACAAAATACCCTTAAAAACAGAGAATTGCATCTAAAATTTATTGGCAGTGTAAAACAAGATAATGATACTGTAAAACAAGATAATGATACTGTAAAACAAGATAATGATACTGTAAAACAAAATAATGATACTGTAAAACAAGATAATGATACTGTAAAACAAACTAATGATACTGTAAGGCAAGATAATGATACTGTAAAGCAATATAATGATACTATAAAACAAGATAATGATACTGTAAAACAAGATAATGATACTGTAAAACAAGATAATGATACTGTAAAACAAAATACTGTAAAGCAAGATAATGATACTGTAAAACAAACTAATGATACTGTAAAACAAGATAATGATACTGTAAAACAAGATAATGATACTGTAAAACAAAATAATGATACTGTAAAACAAAATAATGATACTGTAAAACAAGATAATGATACTGTAAAACAAGATAGTGATACTGTAAAACAAGATAATGATACTGTAAAACAAAATAATGATACTGTAAAACAAGATAATGATACTGTAAAACAAGATAATGATACTGTAAAACAAAGTAATGATACTGTAAAACAAGGTAATGATACTGTAAAACAATATAATGATACTGTAAAACAAGATAATGATACTGTAAAACAAGATAATGATACTGTAAAACAAGATAATGATGCAGAAAATGACACTATATTCAATTTACTAACAGAAAATCCACAAATTACGGCTGACGAAATCAGTGCAAAACTAAATATGGGAATTGCTACAATAAAACGAAAAATCAAAATACTAAAAGAAAGAGGAGTTATCACGAGGCTTGGCTCTGATAAAGTAGGAAGTTGGAAAATTAATTAATTTAAGGAATTCTTGACTTTACGCAACATCATTGTCGCAGCACTTCGCAACGAAGATAACCCGAATAAGCGTAAGTGCAATTTTGGGGATGCAAAAATGTAGAGATTTTAGTTTTCCAAAATGCGACTCAATTCCATCCTGATTATTAAAAACCTACATAATTTACTTAAGGAATTTTGAATTTAACAGTTATTTCTGATAATCACTACTTTAACAAGTGTTAAGAATTATATAAGATAAAAAATTTTTAACAAAATATATAAATTTTTTTTGAAAATCAAAATTTTTATTCTACTTTTGCGTTAAACTTTTTTAAACAAAATATTTTTTTGAGTATTAAAAATATGGAAATTAGAAGAACGTATGACATACTTGAAAATATCAAGTTAAATCATAACAAGTCAGATAATCTTGCCGCAAAACAAGACGGACAGTGGATAAAATTTAGCGGCGATGACTATTATCTATATGCCAAAAAATTTGCCTACGGACTTTTGGAAATGGGTTTCAATAAAGGAGATAAAATAGCCACAATATCAAATAACCGTCCCGAGTGGAATTTCGTGGATATGGGTATGGCGATGGTCGGTGTTATTCACGTTCCGATTTACCCAAACATCGGAGATGCTGATTACCAACATATTCTTGCTCATTCAGATGCACGAATTGTTATTGTCTCGGATAAGTCTCTTTATGACCGACTTAGCGTAATAGCTAAAGAAATTTCATTCATCGAAAAAGTTTATACATTCAATTTTTATGAAAATGTTCCTCATTGGGCTGAGATTGCTTATACAGGCGAGAATGTTCGAGTTAAACATAAAGAAAAATTTAAAGAAATTTGTGACTCAATTTCGCCCGATGATGTTGTTTCAATTATTTATACTTCGGGGACAACAGGAGTCGCAAAAGGAGTGATGCTAACTCATTCAAATTTTATCAGTAACGTTAAAAGTTGTTTAGTTTTTCCGCTAACTCCCGAAGACCGTATCCTTAGCTTTTTGCCTCTTTGCCACGTTTTTGAGCGGATGGTAAATTATTTGTTTCAATACTACGGTTGTTCAATTTATTATGCCGAAAATCTTGGAACTATATCACAAGATATACAAGACGTAAAAGTATCTGCTTTTGTATCAGTACCTCGCGTTTTAGAAAAGATACACGAAAAAATTATCTCCAAAGGGAACGAATTGCGTGGTTTCAAAAAATGGGTTTTTACAAAATCATTAGAATTAGGAGAGAATTATGCAAACAATGGCAAAAATAGTATTTGGTACAATATACGCTTAAAATTTTTCCGAATTTTAGTATTCTCAAAATGGAAAAAAGCATTAGGAGGAAAATTAAAATTTATTGTTTCCGGTGGTGCAGCGCTACAGCCGAGGCTCTCCCGACTCTTTTTTGCCGCAGGAATTCCACTACAAGAAGGTTACGGACTTACAGAAACATCTCCAGTTATTGCCGTTAACCATCTCAAAACACCTAATAACCTTATGATTGGCACAGTCGGTCCATTGGCAGATAAAGTAGAAGTAAAAATTGACGACGACGGCGAAATTTTAGTCAAAGGTCCAAACGTTATGAAAGGTTATTACAAAGATGACGCAGCTACCGAAGCATCTATTGACACTCAAGGATGGTTTCATACGGGAGACATCGGCGCAATGGTAGATGGCAAATTCCTCAAAATTACTGATAGAAAAAAAGAGATTTTTAAAACATCTGCAGGAAAATATGTTGCTCCTCAGTCAATCGAAAATAAAATGCGTGAGTCAAGATTTATCGAACAAGTAATGATAGTTGGCGAAAACGAAAAATTTGTTAGTGCTATCATTTCACCAAATTTTGAATATTTGCACGAATGGGCGCACGAAAAATTCATACGTTTCCAAGACAATATGCAACTTATCGAACTACCCGAAGTTTACAAGCAATATCAAAAAGAAATCGATTATTTTAATAGTTTGATGGGCAATTTTGAACATGTTTTGAGATTTCGACTTGTTCCTGATTCGTGGAACGTAAACACCGGAGAACTGTCACCCACTCTGAAACTTAGACGAAAACACCTCTACAATAAATACGAATATATATTAAAAGAAATTTACGGATATAAAATATAATAAAATGGCAAATATATTTAGTTTTCTATTTAGAAAAAAAGGAATTTTTACGCCTACAAAGAAATTTGAGGCAAAACGAAAAAAAGAAAAAGAGATTTATCTTAAATTTATCAAAGACTCTTCGTCAGATATAATTTTGAGATTTCAAAAATTAGAACAATTAATTAATTCTAATGACTATAAATTAAGAGTTACAGAATTAAAGAACAACAAACAGTACAAAAAGTCTGCCGAAAAAGAAAACTTTGATGAATATTCCAAACTCCTTAAAAATAAGAGAGTTAAGTGGTATTACAAAACGCTTCGAGAAAAAAACTTTAAAGAACAACAAGAGTGGGAAGTTACTTTTGAGGATGATTTTACCACTATCGAGTTAGATAAATCGAAGTGGATTACAGGTTATTACTGGGGAAATGTGCTTATGCATGACAAATATGTTACGTCAGCCGAAAAACAATTTTTTTCTGATGCCAACATAATAGTCAAAAATGGTACTTTACGTTTAATAACCAAACAAGACTCGGTACGGGGAAAATCGTGGGATCCCTTATCAGGTATTCGGGAAAAAGATTTTGAATATACGTCCGGTCTTATAAGCACGGGTCAAAGTTTTCGTCAGCAATATGGTAAATTCGAGGCTAAAATTCGCTTTACAGAAGCCTTCCCACTTATTAACGCATTCTGGCTACCGAGTGAAAAAATGTTCCCTCAAATCGATATTCTGAAAACAGCAATACCAAAAGGTAAAGAAGTTTCGTGCGGAGTACACGGAAAATCATCAAACAATAAAATCGAAAATCTCCTCTCGACTATCAAAGGCGATACTTTTATTGGAAGATATTTTGTCTATTCTCTCGAATGGTCTCCACAAGCTCTTATATGGAAAATAAACGGAACAGAAGTGCATCGTGAAACAAGAATAGTCCCCAACGAGCCTATGTATATTTCATTCTGTACCATATTGACCGAAAATCCAAATCCAAACCAACTTCCCGCATATATGGAAATTGACTGGGTTAAATGTTATCAGAAGAAGGAATTTTGAGATAAATTAAAAGTGCAATTCACTAAAACATTAATATATAATAATATATAAGGAGAATAACTATGTACAATATCCAAAAAATGAACTACGGTTACAAAATCACATTTGGTGATTTTATGGATGAAAATGAAATGAAAAATTGGTTTGAAGCAAGTAAAGTCGCATTACAAACAGCACAACCAGGATTTGGAACTTTTATTGACATGAGAACATTAAAGCCTTTAACACCTGAAGCCCAAAAATATATGCAAGAAGGGCAAAAGTTATGGAAAGAAAAGGGCATGATCAAGTCAGTAGTAATTTTAGCCAATTCCATCACAACAATGCAGTTCAAAAGAATTGCAAAAGAAACAGGTATTTATCAATGGGAGCGATACATTGACGCAACCACTAATCAAAATTGGGAGAAAGCAGGAATTGATTGGGTTCAAAATGGCATTGATCCAGATAAATAAAATTTTTTGTGTTATGTTTCTTAAAAATCAGATTTCTTTTATTCGTTTCTGTAAATATTTGATATTCTGGATTTAACACATTTGTATTTTGAAAAATTGAAATATTGATTTTTTGCAATTTTTGAGCATAATGTGATGATTATGTTTATATTTCTGAAATTTCAGAACTTTCTACTTACCCTCTAAAATAAGACGTTTCCGTACGCAGTGGGCATAATTGAATTGTCGCTATTTTGCGACATATTCCTCCAGCATAGGACGATATTGTGATAGTGATAAGTCGCCATATTTTCAGTGATTACGGCATATTTGAAAATATCAGGCACACTCTATAGTTTGGCAAAAACAATACATTATACTTGTAATTATAGAAAATCGGTACAATTAAGTTTGTGCCAAATCAAGAATTCTGAATTTAGATTCAATTCTCATGATATTTTTTTTTCATTTTTTTCATTTAAATTTGCACAATAAAAAATAATATATTACTTTTGCGGCGCAAAAAATGCAAATTTTTTGATGAAACTGCGGGGTGGAGCAGTGGTAGCTCGTTGGGCTCATAACCCAAAGGTCGTAGGTTCGAGTCCTGCCCCCGCTACTATAAAAGCGCTTAAAGTTTTCCAAGTATGAGGAAAAATCATCTTAATATTATTTTGACAGAAACCTTCAAACTGCGAAATATTATATTTCTATCTGTAATATTCTTGTTTCCTTCTTGCAGTAAATATCAAAAATTACTTAAAAGCAAAGATTATGAAATGAAGTACGAAAAAGCAATGGAATATTATGAAAAAGAGGACTATAACCGCGCATCAACACTATTATATGAATTGATAGGAATTTATAGGGGAACAGAAAAATCTGAAATGGCGCACTTTATCTATGCCAATTGCCTTTATAACACAAAAGATTTTTTGCTTGCAGGACATTATTATCGCACCTTTGTACAAAGTTATCCAACGAGCCAACTTCGCGAAGAGGCACAATTTATGCACCCTTTTTGTAATTATAGGATGTCCGCAAGTCCGCTCCTTGACCAAACCGAAACTTATAATGCATTAGAAGGATTTCAACTTTTTATCAACCTTTTTCCTAATAGTCCAAAAGTTATTGAAACAACTCTATTAATGGACGAACTGCGAGATAAATTAGTGTATAAAGCCTATTTGAATGCCCGATTATATTTTAATTTAGGAACATATCTTGGAAATAATTACAAATCAGCAATAATAGCCGCACGTAACATATTAGACGAGTACCCCGATACAGAATATCGCGAAGAACTATCATTTTTAATCCTTGAGTCAAAATATCGTCAGGCTATCAATAGTGTTATAGAACTTAAAGAAGAAAGACTCCGAGAAACCGTTGACGAATATTATTCATTTATCAATGAGTTTCCGTCGAGCCAATATCTAACCAAGGCAAACAATTTTTTTGAAACAGCATCATATCTATTAAATTAAAAATTAAATAACAATAAATCGATTATTTGATATGGAATACAAAAAATTAACAGCGCCCTTAAACACCATTACGTGGGATACAGAAAGTATGGGCAACAAAACAGGAAATGTTTACGAATCAGTAATGATAATGGCAAAAAGAGCCAATCAAATCAGCAAAGAGATAAAAGAAGATTTAGGCAAAAAATTGGGCGAGTTTACGTCATATACCGATAACCTCGAAGAAGTTTTTGAAAATAGAGAACAAATCGAAATATCAAAATATTACGAAAGACTTCCAAAACCCTCATCAATAGCGGCAAAAGAATTTACTGATAATAAAATTTATTATAGGAATCCTTCCAAAGACAAGAAAGACGATTAATCTTTGCATAAAATATCATACAATATTTATAAAAACTAACTATATGGTAAACAAAAAATTACACTTATTCGGTTTGGTTTTATGTATGATGTTATTTTTTAGTTCATGTATAAGGCTGAAAGATACCGTTTACCTTCAAGGTGACATCGCAAAAAGAGCGCCCGAAATGAGTGGCAAGGCAAAAGACGAAAAAATGATTTATTGCGTAAAGCCCGGCGATTTACTTTTCATTAATATATCAGCTTATGGAGGAGGATCTGGTGACGAAGCAAATCCCTTAGCATTTATTACAGGCGGCACAAATACAGCTGGAGCTCAAAATGCGCTTTCTGCCAGTTTAATGGGCTATAGAGTCGGACCAGACGGCTGTATCGACTTTCCTCTTTGCGGAAAAATTGAAGTCGCAGGGTTGCAATTTAGCGAGGTCGAAAGAAAAGTCGAAAAAGAAGTAAACCAATATGTATTAGATAGTAACGTAGCAGTAAAATTACTTAACGACCTTATCACAATTTTGGGTGAAGTAAACTCACCCGGACGATATCCCTTAAATAGCGAAAACATTAATTTGCTTGAAGCCATCGCATTTGGTGGCGATTTAACTGATATGGGAAACAGAAAAAAAATCAGACTTATCAGAAGCGACGACGGAGAAACCACTCAAATGTTTATCCTTGACGTTACAGACGAAAGAGTATTGCTTTCACCATATTTTTATTTAAAAGCGGGTGATATCATCTACGTCGAACCCAAACGCTCAAAACTATTAAATCTCTCAGCCACTTCAATTTCTTTGTTATCAAGCACAATTAGCCTCGGACTAACAATATATATGTTAATTAATATGAATTAATTTGTAATTAAATAAAAACCATGAGAAGTATTGAAGATGCCGAAATGGATAAAAATATTGATTTAATAAAAATATTTTTCCGTTTATTAAGTTATTGGTATATCTTTCCGATATGCATTGCAATATTCGCAAGTTATTCCATTTATACGTACAAGAAAACAACACCATTGTACAAAGTAGGTACAAAATTGATGATAGGCAGTAACCAAAGTTTATCAGAAGGAATAGGCGGAATGGGCGGTGCTCTGCCAACGGTTATGCTTAATCAAATTCAGCAAGAAAACCAACACATTATTTTGACATCACGTCATCAAATTGAAAAAATTTTAAGACAACTTGATTTCGAAATTTCTTATTTCAAACAAGATAAATATCGAGAAATAGAAATTTATAAAGATTCTCCATTCAGAGTTATAGTCGATACAACAGAAATCAAACCTATCAATTTAAAATTTGATTTGAAATTTCTATCGCAAGATAAATTTCTTTTGACATCTAAAGATCTCGATTTTGAGCAAGAAGTCAATTTTTTTGAAAAAATTAATCACCCCAGATTTTCTTATTCAATAGTTCCTGTCGAAGAAAATACCATCAATTCTAATTACGTTGGCGGTCATTATCGTTTTCAAATAAATACCATGAACCGACTTATTAGTCAGTATCAGAACAAAGTAAAAATTGAAACGGTTAGAGGCGGCTCCTCAATCGTTGAACTATCTGTTGTTGAAAGCAATACTCAAAAAGGTATTGATTTTCTGAATAAGTTAGCGCAAGCATCTGTCAATTATACATTAGACAAAAAAAACCATATCGCTACTAATACAATTCTATTTATAGAAAAACAATTAATGGAAGTGTCCGACTCGCTTAGTGAAGCCGAAAACGCCTTAGAAGAGTTTCGAGTTAGACACCAAATTATGGACGTATCTTTGCAATCACAGCAAATTATGTCTCGTTCGGCGGAACTTGAAATGGAAAGAAGTGCTTTAAGTAGGACTCTCGATTATTTCAATTACCTGCAAAGTTACCTCGAAAATAATAGAAATATTTTGGAAATAGTCCCTCCGATTGCCTACGGAATAACTGACCCCACTCTTGGCAATTTTACGAATCAATTGATAGAACTTAATTCCAAAAGAGCAGCACTGTTGTTTACATCAACTAAGGAAAATCCTGCGGTCAAAAATTTGGATAGACAAATTGAAGCGGTGAAAATTAGCACCATCGATGCCATAAAAAATTTTCGAAGTCAAACCGAACGATCAAGAAATAACCTAAACAGGCAGCTTTACGGTGTTCGTCAAGATATAAGTAATGTTCCAAAATTAGAACAAACCTTTGCGGGAATGCAAAAAACGTTCCGAATACAAGACGAGCTATCAACATTTTTGATGCAAAAACTTACAGAAGCACAGATGGCAAAAGCCTCAAATTTGCCCGACAACGAAATTATTGAAGACGCAAGTTACAGGTATCAGGTCGCACCTGATTCAAAGAAAAACATAATGATAGTATTTATGGGAGGTTTAGCACTTCCCGCTGTTATTATTTTTCTCGTTATTTTCTTAAACGACAGAGTTTTAGATATTGAAGATATCAAAAATATTACTTCCGCATCTGTTATCGGACAAGTACCAATTGAAAAAGTGAAAGGTGCTAAAAAGAAACGAAAAGCTGTAATAAGTACCGACAAACCAAATACAATTTTAGCGGAATCGTTCCGAAGTATTCGAGTCTCGATGAGTTTTTATGCAAATCAAAAAGAGAAAAAAACAATTCTATTTACATCAACACTTCCCGGCGAAGGTAAGTCGTTCTGTGCAATAAATTTAGCACATAGTTTTGCACAACTTGGCAAAAGAACACTTTTAGTTGAATTTGACCTCAGACGACCATCCGTATCCCGACAAACAGGACTGAAACCACCCGAAATGGGTCTTAGTAACTTCTACACTGGCGAAAAAGATATTAATAATATCCTGCTTAGAGATACGGGAGTTCCAAACTTTAACATAATTTTTTCTGGTCAAATACCTCCAAACCCCGCAGAACTTATAGCAAGCGAAGAAACAAACCAATTAATGGAAGCGCTTCAAAGTTATTATGATGTGGTCATTTTAGATACGCCCCCGTTAGGATTGGTTTCAGACGCGCATCTTTTAGCGGCATACGCGGACATCAATATTTTAGTTGTCAGGCATAACTCTACTCCAAAACCTGTTTTGAAAATTAATTTAAGAGACGAAAAAACCAAAAAAATGCCTAACCTCACTGTCCTCTTAAATGGCATTCCTTTCCAAAAGAAAGAATATAGCTATCAATATGGTTATAGTATGAGAAATAAATATATTACACGTAAGGCTTAACGCAAATATGTTGAGCAAAAATCAAGAAAAATTAATTGTTTCGCTTTCCAAAAAAAAATATCGCGATAAGTTGAAACTTTTTGTTGCAGAAGGTCCTAAATTAATACTTGATTTGGTAAATTCCGGACTGAAACCTTTTATCATAGTATGTGATAAACATTTTCATTATAAAAAGAACTCTCTCGGTGATGTAGATCCTGTGATAACAACTGAAAGCGTTATAAAAAAATTGTCAAATCTTAAAACTCCTCAAAATGTCATCGCAGTATTTCATCAACAAAATAATTTTTCTGAAAAAATAGATATTAATTCTCTTATTTTAGGATTAGACGGCATCCAAGACCCAGGTAATTTTGGAACAATTTTACGCATCGCCGATTGGTTTGGCATAAAAACCATTATCTGCAGCACTGATACTGTTGATATCTATAACCCAAAAGTTGTTCAATCGTCAATGGGAGCAATTGCACGACTTAATGTCAGGTACGAAAATCTTGAAGAGTTCTGTATTAAATACACTGAATCCCAAAACATTATATACGGTGCTTTTACAAACGGAGATAACATTTACAATACACAACTTTCACCAAAAGGGTTGATAATAATGGGAAATGAAGGAAACGGTATTAGACCCGAAATAGAAAAACTAATTACCCAAAAATTGTCTATTCCAACGTTTTCTACCAACAAAACATTGCCCGAATCTTTGAACGTTAGCGTAGCAACGGCGGTAATATGTTCGGAGTTTAAAAGAACTATAGGCAAAAGATCCTAATTAATATGATTCTGCAATCTAAAGATGTCGTATGTTAATAAATCAACCTCAGTTCACAAAAAAGGTACAAATAAGCAGGGCAATTTCATTTACTTGTTTTCATTAAAATAATTGAATGATTCACGAGATTAAAATGATTATAAATCAGAGCATATTTTTCAGTACAATTACTCAAATGCCGCGCTGTATGTTCCATTGCAAATGCGGTTGATGTCATATATTCTCCGCACAGATGTTTGAATTGTAGTGTATCCGAATGTGGAAAAAAATCTCTTTGCAATATATCATAAATATCATCCGAAAAACAATTTCCGTTTTTACCAGAAACAAATATCTCAATATCAGTCAATTCTAATTCATATTTTTTTAAAAAAAGAGTAATTTCGGTTTTAATAATTTCAAAAAGATTGTTATTACATTTTTTATTTTTTGTTAAAAAACTGTGAACTCCAATCAGTTGTGCAAAACTATTATCTTTTAGTTCTTTTTCAAGGATAAAAAAGATAGCCCCTTCACCGAATTGGGCGTTTTTCAAATCATGTTCTTCGCTATTCATAAAAAAATGATATTCAGAGTATTCGTCAATTCCTCCGATGAGCACTTGATTTGCGTCTTCATTGAGTAACAAAATTGCGTCAGCGAGAGCAGAATCAAAAGAATCAGCACCACAAAAAGTGTTAGAATAACCTGTAATTTTGTGCATAAATGCAATTTGTGCGGCAACGGTATTGTGAGTAGAATTAATAAAAGGAATAGGCGATAAACTTTGTTCGTTTCCCTCTAATACTGTAAAAAGAAATTTTTCCAAATCTAAAATGCATGCCAACCCTGTTCCCACGATAATTGCGTCTATTTTAGATTCTGGCAAATTTTGGATGCAGATTGTTGATGCTCCTAAACCCATCTTTAATATACGCGACATTCGCCGTAGTTGAATGGGATTTATTAACTCTTTATATAAAGGTTCTACGCACTGAAAATGCCCGTTTTCTATTGTCTTGTTGGGAGTTATGCTCCCAATTGAATTGATGAATATCATACTTTTTTTATTATCAATGAACTATTTGCACCTCCAAAACCAATTGAATTGGATAAAATATAATTAATTTTTGCGTCTTTCATTTCTGTAACGGGATTAAACGACAATTCTTGCGTTACATTTTCCAAGTTTAAATTTGGCAAAAGTTTTTGCTTTTTTAAAGATAACAAACACAACACTGCTTCAATTGCCCCAGCGGCAGCAAGAGTATGTCCTGTAAAACCTTTGGTAGAACTAATAGGCGGGATATTTTCTTTAAAAACAGTTTTAATTGCGTTTCCTTCAGAAAGGTCATTCATAAGAGTTCCTGTACCATGAGCGTTGATGTAATCGATAGATTCGGGATTAATTTCGGCAATTTTTAATGCTTGTTTCATGGTCATTGCTATTCCGTCTCCGTTTGGTGATGGTGCTGTTTGATGAAATGTTTCGTTTCGGTTAGCATATCCAACAATTTCTCCGTAAATTTTTTTGTTTTTTGCCGATTTTTCCGATTCTAAAACTAAGAATGCTGCTCCTTCGCCAATTGTGATGCCGTTACGTTGTTGGTCGAAGGGGCGGCAGCCTGTATCGGAGAGAATTTCCAAAGAATTAAATCCGTTTAAAGAAAAAAGCGAAAGTGCATCCATTCCTCCGGCTAATATTTTGTTTACCAACCCACTACGTATCATTCGGGCCCCTGTTATCAATGAATTTGCCGATGATGAACATGCGGTGCTAATTGTTGAAACGTTTGACCTGATTCCAAAATAATCAGCAATTTTTTCAGTACAATCTGAAATATCTAACGAAAAAGCTATTTGTTGTTTGTTTTGTGCGCTGTAATTGCTATCTATTAATTTTTTGTAAGAACGTTCAAATAAATCAATACCTCCGACTGTTGTAGCAGCAACAATTCCTTCCAAAGTTTTCAATCCCGCCATCTGCATCGCTTGTTGTGCTGCGATGATTCCAAGCAAAAATGTACGGCTATAATGTTCATTATCAGACAAAGATGCTAAAAGAGTCAAATCGTGATTACTTTTATTTACCTCAGCAACAGGAAATTGAGTTAGTGCTGTTTCTAAAAATGTTACTTTTCTGAAAGTAGTTCTTTTTTCCTGCAGTATTTTGAAAGTATCGCTCTCGCCGCAACCAATCGAGGAAATGATTCCAAAACCGGTGATAAAAACCCTATTCGTATTATTTGTTAGCAATGTCATGTTGTTTATTATTCAAAATCAGATTTGCCATTGTGCGCACAGATTTCAGTACCTCTCTACGTTGCTTTGGATCCTCAATTTTGATGCCATATTTTTTTTCGAGTAATAAAATCAACTCTATTGCATCGATGGAATCTAACCCTAAACCTTCTACAAAAAGCGGAGTATCAGCATCAAAATCTGATGGAGAAACATCTTCCAATGATAAAGATTCTATAATTTGTGATTTTAACTGTTCTATCAATTCTTCTTCTATCATTCTATTGTTATTGTTATTATTGTTACTAATAAAAAAATGAAAAAATCGGCACAAAAGTAGATGTTTTTTTTTAATTACACACTTGCTAATAAAATTTTTTGAAATTCTATGTTTTAAATAAAAATTTTATTCTATCTTTGTATTTTGTTTTAATAAAATTTAAATTATTTTTTACATGAACGAAGTAAGACTTAAATGCTTAAACAACAATAAGTTAATTATTGTTCCCAAAGGCACAACGCTATTAGAAGCCGCCAAATTATTTGATGTAAATCTTCCAAATCCAATCGTAGGAGCGTTAGCCAATAATTGTATTCGAGAGTGTTCTTTCGAGTTTTATCATCCTCAAACAATCAAGTTTATCGATGTTACCGATGTTGACGGTATGCGTATTTATACGAGGAGTCTCTTTTTTGTTTTATATGCTGCGGTCAAAGAACTATATCCCGAAGCAAAATTACGCATCGAACACTCCGTAAGCAAAGGCTATTTTTGCGAATTGACTAATTTTGACAAAGAATTAGACATTCAAACCGTTTTTCAAATCGGAAAAAAAATGAAAGAAATTATCGAAGCCGACATCCCTTTTATTCATATCAAAGACGAGACCGAAAATGTTATAGAAGTATTTGATAAATGCGGTTTTACTGATAAAAAAGAACTTATTGAGCATCGAGGGCAATACTATACCTCTTATTACAAAATGGGAAAGCATGTTGGGCTTTTCTACGGATATTTAGCCGCATCAACAGGAGTATTGAAAGTTTTTGATTTAAACAAATATTTTAAAGGTATGCTTTTGCAAGTTCCAAAAAGAAGCAACCCCGAAGAAGTTGCAGAACTTATCCTTCAGAAAAAAATGTTTGAAATATTTCGCGAACATAACCAATGGAACAAAATTTTAAATGTTTCAAACATTAGCGACTTAAACAGGCAAATTTTAAAAGGCGATGCAGAAGTTTTGATACAAGTTTCTGAAGCACTCCAAGAAAAGAAAATTGCACAAATTGCTGACCAAATTGCAACTTTAAAAGATATGTTGAAAATTGTTCTTATCAGCGGACCATCCTCAAGCGGAAAAACTACGTTCGGCAAAAGACTCGCTACGCAACTTATTGTTTCTGGAATTATCCCTATAAACATTTCCCTTGATAACTATTTTGTTAACAGAGAATTAACCCCGTTAGACGAAAATGGAGAGTACGACTTTGAAGCATTAGATGCAATTGACCTAAAACTTTTTAATGACCAAATGGTTCAATTACTCGAAGGAAATGAAATCGAAATACCTACTTTTTCTTTTGAAAACGGAGAACGGTTTTATGACGGTACAAAATTGAAAATGGAACCTGGAAATATTTTGATTATTGAAGGAATTCATGGTCTTAACCCAAAACTCACCGAAGCAATCAACCCGGATGCCAAATATAAAATATATATTTCTGCACTCACATCAATCAACATTGACGACTTGACTCGTATTCCTACAACGGATAATAGGTTGCTACGCAGAATTTTGCGAGACTATAAATATCGAGGTTATTCGGCACAAAACACAATAGCACGCTGGGAAAGCGTCAGAAGAGGTGAAGACCTGCACATTTTTCCATATCAAGAAGAAGCAGACGTAATGTTCAACACAGCATTATTATACGAATTTGCTGTTTTAAAACCTTTTGTAGAACCTATTCTTTTGGAAGTACAACCGAATCAGCCCGAATTTTCTGAAGCAACAAGACTGCTTAAATTCCTAAGCTATTTTAAACCAATTATTTCAAATAATATTCCTCCAACATCGATTTTACGAGAATTTTTGGGAGGTAGTAGTTTCAAATATTAATACATATCGACAAGGTTGTTAGTTGTCAGTTGTCAGTGATTTAAGATGAGTGAAATAAAATGGATATTATTGCATGGAAATGATTATGACAAAAGAGTAAATCATATAAACCATTAATCACTAATCACTAACCACTAACTAATGCCCTTCATCAAAGACCTATTGCGACACAAAAGCGTTTCCATTGTTGGAATGGCAAAAAATACGGGCAAAACGACCTGCCTCAACTTTGTTATAAACCGTTTGAAGCAAGAAAAAATAAATTTTGCTGTTACATCAATAGGAGTTGATGGTGAAGAAAAAGATATTTTATATCAAACTCCCAAACCACGCATTGAGTTGTCGGAAAATATGATTTTTGTTACCTCCGAAAATGATTTTGCAAACATAAATTTCCCCGCAGAAATATTGTCAATTTCAGAACGTTCAACCCCTTTGGGAAAATTGATCACGGCAAAAGCAAAAGGAAACGGAATTGCTGTTTTATCTGGTCCATCCGATTCTATTTGGCTGCAACAAATTATTAGCGAAATGCAAAAATACAACATTCAACTTACATTAGTTGATGGCGCACTGTCGAGAATGAGTTTGGCATCACCCGCCGTTACAGATGCAATGATTTTATGCACGGGAGCAGCATGTTCGGCTCAATTACAAGAATTAATTAATAAAACAAAATTTCGATGTAAATTAATTGATTTAGAACAAGTTGATATTAATCTACAAAAAATATTAATAACAATAGAAGATGGAGTATGGATATGGAATGACAAACATGATACCCGACAAAAAATTTGCGATTCATTATTTACATTTGACAAAGAGACAATAAAACTTCCTGATAATTTAAGCAACATCTATGTTAGCGGTGCCGTTACAAACAACTTTTTAAAACTAATAAGCACAAAAAAATATAAAAATATCCAGATAATTGTCCGTGATTTTACGAAACTATTTATTGAAACAATAACATATAATAAATTTTTAAAACAAGGAAGTAGCGTCAAAGTAATACAAAAACCAAAGCTTTTGGCAGTATGTACAAACCCTGTTTCTCCCGAAGGAGTAAGACTAAATCCAATAATTTTGCAGGAACAAATGCAAGAAGCTTTGCAACTGCCTGTTTATGATATTTTAGCAAATAACTATCAATAGAAACTCAGTTTTCCACATTCCGCTATGAATGTGACGCTGGGTAGATAATAATTTCAAAGCATAAAAACGGTTGTTTATATGGCTATTTTTCTACCAAGCGATGCATTCATTTTCGACAAGCTCAATGCATCGCCTAACGGAGTGCAAAAAACCAAAATGTAGGACATTTTGGTTTCCTCAGCAAAAATAGATTTTTCCTTATAAAATAACAAAAAAACGTTTATGAGGTAAGGAACTCTGAAAATACCAAAATATCTTTGCAAAAAATTTTTTAGTGGAAAATGGCTTTAAAATATTGATTTTGGTAGAAATGAAAAGAAACATAGCCAAATGATTGTATTTCGGTAAACTCAATAACAATTTCGGTAAACTCAATAACAATTTCGGTAAACTCAATAACAAACAAATTAGTGGCTAAAAATAAAAAGTAAAAAATAGTTAAAATTAACTATTGACAAATTAAAATTATCAAAATATCTTTGCAAAAAATTTTTTAGTGGAAAATGGCTTTAAAATATTGATTTTAGTAGAAATGAAGAAACGAAGAGTGGAATTTTTTAGATTTTTTTATATAGTAATTTTATTAAATTTTTTTATTTTTCTATGAAACAGATTATTAAGTATTTAGGAAAAAACGTGAGAGTTACAATGGGTAACTTTCTATTAATTGCATGTGTTGTGCTGTTTGCGGGAAATTTTTCTGCTGCGAATGCACAAGAAAAAGGTGATAAAGGCATCGGAGTTCACGTTGCTTTTAACACAGGTGATGTTCCCCCGCCAGACTTAGGATTTGGAGCTAAGTTTAGAACTAATTTTGCTGCTAAATGGAGGTTAGAAGCCGCATTTACGTACTATGCCCCAAAAACTTTGAAAGAAGAACTTTTGGGAGTCTCATCCGAATTAAAGTATGGTTTATGGGATTTGTCGGCAAATATGCATTTCTTGCTGCGCTTAGGAGATGCTGTGAACATTTATCCACTTGCCGGATTAAGTTTTTTGGGACAAAGTGTCTCAGGAACTGCTACTGCTTTTGGTGTGTCTGTGCCAATGGACGATAACGTAACAGATGGTTTTTTCAATCTTGGTGCAGGGGTCGATTTTAAATTAAGCCCGAAACTTACTATCAACGCCGAACCTAAACTTGTTATAGGCGAAGATGCATTTCTTGTGATTTCGGCAGGTGTTTTGTTTAATTTTTAATTAAAAGAGACATCAAAATTTGTAATTTATTACATGTTACTCTTTAAAACCCTTATTTTCAAAAGTTCCCTAAGTAGTTTTTAAAGAATGAGTACATGAGTTGCTTTAGGCTACTTTGGGCAACTTTTGGAATGAGGTATTGATAATTAATTAAAAAAAAGAAATTTGAATATGAAAATAATAAAAATTTTTCTGACAATTATCTGCATTTCATTACTTTTATCAGCTTGTTTCAATCCTTCAGTTGAAGATTTGATAAAACGAGCCGAAGGAGAATATAATTACGAAGCATCTTATTTCCGTAGCGAGAGCGATGCACTTGTTCATTGTTACTCTGAAAATAAAAAGTCAGGCAGCGTTACATGCGACAAAAACGACCCTTTCAAAACAGAAAAAGGTTGGCTTGTTATTGAAGGAACAGAAGGAAACTCTAAAATTAAAATCACCCTTGATAACGGTATGTGCTTTATTTCGAATAAGATTAAACGCGATGTTGTAGTTAATCCATCATATACGTTTAATTTCAAAATTCCAAAACAGACAACCGATGAAGGCGAGATAGAAAGTTTTGCATGTTTTAAAAATCCAGACAATGAACTATTCCACGGTTCTTTTTATGGATTCAAAGGCGACGAAGAGATAGAATTCGGAATAAAATTTCTTGATGGAAACAAATATTTCATAAGATTTTTTGCGGAATTTCAATAATTTTAAATAATAATTTATAATTTTTGTCTGTGTTAAAGGACACGGACGTTAAACGTATCATTAATATGAAAAAAAGGATTTTTAATTTGGTTGGACATACAACAAAAAGTATGCTAACACTTTTGACGCTTGTAGCGTTCATTGCGGCTGTTTCGTGCAGCAAAGACGATGTTACAGAGATTAAACTTGTTCCCTCAGACGGAACACAGGTTTGGTACTTCAATGGATATACCATCGGAGCAAGCGGACCCGAGTGGACACCAACAGTTGTTATGGAAGGAAAATTTTCACCCGTAGCAGATGTTGAGATTAAACTTGAGAATGGTAATACCTTCAAGTCGGATGCATCAGGGAAAATTACCATCAATCTACCCGCAGGGGAATACCTCTTCAGGTTAGATATACCTAACCCTTGGCGAACAGGGTATGACTCAAACTACGATTGGGAAAACGACCGTTATGAGTATACCCTTTACGACAAGATTGTGTATAACAATCAATGGGATGTCTTGCATATTCAAGGTGCTTATACACAAGTAAGAGAACTACCTTTATTTAAAAATTAAGATTTTATAAATAAATGGGTTGTTATTAAAAGTTCAAAAGGTATTCATTTTTCAAAGGGTTCCCTTAGTAGACTGCGATATTGCTAAAACGTTCTTATTTGGTTTTTTGCCAAAAAGGAAGTGCGGCGACTGACGGTGGCTACTAAGGGTAACTTTTTGTACTTGCGTTTATCTGACTTTGTTTCAGTTTATTATCTGTGTGCTGATGAACAATGCACGCTAAATAGTTTATTATCAAATCAACTCAATACTCCTCTTTACAAACCTATTCAGTGCTTCTCCTTTAAGCATATTATTTGATAGCAATGCTAAGTCAATCAGTTGCGAAACATGTTTTTCCTCTGATGCGAATTTTTTAAGTATTTCCTCTTTTTTGCTTTTTTGTTCTTCGATTTTCTTGTTAGTATCTTCTAACTCTTCTTTTTCAGAATATGGAATCTCCTCTTCTTTTTTATCTTTTTTTGCCGCTTCTAATTCTTTAACACGACTTTCTAAGGAAGCAATTCTGCTACGAATTGATGACAGTTTGTCGCCCAATTCTTTTTCTACTTCTTCTACAATACGAACAATATGCTGATGATTTCCGTTAACGACAAGGTTGTAATTATCAGGTAGTTCGCCGTAGAATGACATCATACCGCCTCCTAATGCGCTCATATCTTTCATACGTCTCATAAATTCGTGTTGCGTAATCATAACGGGGAAATCGTTTTCGGATAGTGCCTCAAAAGTAACGATAAAGTGTGCTTTATTTAGTTCGGGCATTTGTGAATTGAAAATAGATATAAGGTTTTCGCGCTGATCGGCTGTTAGTTTTAGTTCTTGAAACTCTTCTTTTGCGATTAACTTTTCAGGAACGGCGCTATCTACACGTACGCAACGAATTTTTTCCAATTTTTGTTCTAAATGATTTACGAAGTGCATATCAAAATGACCGTCTAACAATAGTACGTCGTAGCCTTTGTTTTTTGCCGCTTCGATAAAACCGTACTGTTCTTCTTTGTTTGTGCCGTAAAGATAAATCAGATTTCCGTCTTTGTCGGTTTGATTTGATTTCATTAGGTCGCGGTACTCGTCCAAAGTGAAATATTTGTTATCAGTATTTTTCAAAAGCACGAATTTCATTGCTCTTTCGTTGAATTTATCTTCGGTCAGCATACCGTACTCGATAAAGAGTTTCAGGTCGTCCCATTTTGACTCATAATTTTTACGGTCGTTTTTAAATATTTCTTCTAAACGGTCGGCTACTTTTTTGGTTATATGGTTAGATATTTTTTTAACGTTGTTGTCACTTTGTAGGTAAGAGCGTGATACATTTAGCGGAATATCAGGCGAATCTATCACTCCGTGAAGCAGCGTAAGAAATTCTGGTACAATCCCTTCTACTGAATCGGTTACATAAACCTGATTACAATATAGTTGGATTTTATTTTTTTGAACTTCGATATTATTCTTTATTTTTGGAAAATAGAGTATTCCCGTAAGGTTGAATGGATAATCTACGTTCAAATGTATATGAAACAGTGGCTCTTCGCTAATTGGATATAAATCCTGATAGAACTTTTTATAATCTTCGTCTTTCAGGTCTGCGGGTTTTCGAGACCAAAGTGGACTTGTTTCGTTTATTATGTTATCTTTTTCTGTATCAACTTCTTTGCCGTCTTTCCATTCTGTTTCTTTTCCAAAAATAATTGGAATTGGGAGGTAGCGGCAATATTTTTTCAGTAGGTTTTCGATTTCTTTTTTGTCGACAAACTGTTTATTATCGTCGTCAATGTGCAGGATAATTTCGGTACCTCTATCTTCTTTTTTTACTTCTTCAATTGTAAATTCGGGGCTTCCGTCGCAAGTCCATTTTACGGGAGTTGCTTCTTCTTTGTATGATTTGGTAATAATTTCAACCTTTTTCGAAACCATAAAAGAACTGTAAAAACCCATTCCGAAGTGTCCAATAATTGCGTTTGCGTCGTTTTTGTATTTTTCGAGAAACTCATTAGCGCTCGAAAATGCGATTTGATTGATAAATTTATCAATCTCTTCGGCACTCATACCAACTCCGCGGTCGATGACCGACAAAGTTTTTTTCTTTTCATTTATTTTGACTTGAATATTCAAGTCGCCCATTTCACCTTTAAAGTCGCCTACGCTAACCAAAGTCTTTAATTTTTGAGTTGCATCAACGGCATTTGAAATTAGTTCACGAAGAAAAATTTCATGGTCTGAATAAAGGTATTTTTTTATTATAGGAAAAATATTTTCCGTACTGACTCCTATTTGTCCTTTCTGTTTTTGCATATTATAAAAGATTTTAGTTTATTTATATTATATTTAATTTTTTGGTAATTTCTGATTTTATTTTGCCACTAATTTGTTATTGAATTTATTGAAATAAACTTATTATCACTAATTGTTTGAATTATAATATTTTATATTATTTCTAAAATTTTATATTTTAGCAAATAAATCAATTGGAACTATCTTTTTCCAATATCTTTAAAATATTTATAAGTACTGACTTTCAGTTCGTAAGTTGCTTCTTCGTCGCAGACAATAATTCCTTTTGGATGCATTTGCAGTGCGCTTGCTGTCCACAGGTGGTTTATGCTTCCTTCAACTGCTTTATGGAGTGCGCGGGCTTTTCGATGTCCTAATGATAGAATAATCACTTCTCGAGCATCAAGAATAGTTTTAATTCCAACAGTAACAGCCTTTTTTGGAACTTTTTGGATATCGTTCTCAAAGAAACGGGAATTAGCATTAATAGTGTCAAAATTCAAATTTTTCACTCTTGTTAACGATTGTAGAGATGAGCCGGGTTCATTGAATGCAAGATGACCGTCTTCGCCCATTCCACCTAAGAAGAGGTCTATCCCCCCGAATGATGCTATTTTTTCTTCGTAAAGTTTACACTCTGCGTCCAAATCCTGCGCATTTCCGTTTGGAATATTAATATTTTCGGGAAGAATGTCTATATGATTGAAAAAGTTTTCATGCATAAAAAAGTGATAACTCTGAGGATGTGTTTCGGCAAGACCTACATATTCATCCATATTGAAAGTTATAACGTTTTTGAAAGAAACTTTTCCATTCTTGTATAATAAAATAAGTTCTTTGTATGTTCCAATGGGGGAACTTCCTGTTGGTAATCCGAGCACAAAGGGGCGGTTTTCGGCATGTGAATTAATTTTTTTTGCAATATAATCTGCTGTCCATTTCGCAGCCGATTGGTAATCGTTTTCAATAATTAACCGCATAATATAATGATATTAAATTGATAAAATATAGTAGTCCCTAGGGGAATCGAACCCCTGTTTCAAGGATGAAAACCTTGCGTCCTAACCACTAGACGAAGGGACCTTTTTTTTATGCTAAATTATTAACATGTTTTGTCAGGCTCGATTTTAGGTTCGATGCCTTATTTTTATGAATGATGTTTCTTTTGGCAAGTTTGTCTAACAAAGATGAAACTCGCGGTAGCATTGTGGTTGCTGTTTCTTTCTCTGTTGTGTTTCGTAACAATTTGACGGCGTTACGAGTAGTTTTTGCATAATATTTGTTATGCAATCTTTTCTTTTCATTTTGCCTCATTCTTTTTTTTGCAGACTGATGATGTACCATCTTTTTATAAAATTATCTGTTATTTACTTACAATATTTGTAGTCCCTAGGGGAATCGAACCCCTGTTTCAAGGATGAAAACCTTGCGTCCTAACCACTAGACGAAGGGACCAAACTTTTTTTTTGTAGATTTTTGGTCTCAAAATCGGGCGCAAAAGTAGTACAAATTTTTTAATCTGCAAAAAAAAATTAATTTTTTTATAAATAGATTTGTTGCTCGCCGAAAAACCGTATTATTTCCCGAAGGGTCACAAAGTAATTTGGTTATTGAATTGATTGAAATTGTTATTGAGTTTACCGAAATAGACAAAAGACACAAAGTATTAAATATCAACATAAATCAACTTGTGATCTTTGTGTTTTCTTTGTGGTAGAAAACATACAATATTTCGACATCGCTCCTTTAGTAGCGTGGAATTTCTACATCGGCGGATACCAACCCGCACCAAAATGGCTGAAAGATAAAAAAGGATGCGTGTTAAGTTACGAAGATATTGTACATTATCAGAAAATTATTGTAGCATTGAAAGGGACGGGGGAAATAATTTAAGAATAATACAGATTATAGACTTCTTTTTTATTAACTGGGGTCTTTAGCCTGCAGTTATTTATGAATAATGTAGGATATAAAAAACAATCCCAAAAAATAATTTAAAGAGGGAGCTTGTTTTCTCAAAATTTTCAACTACTTTTGCCGCCTAAAAAATTTTATGTAATTATGAACAATAAAACAACAGCACAAAGAGTTTCATTTATTTTGGGATTATCTTTGCTAATAATTTTGGGATGTTTGGCAGGTTCCTTTTTTGTTGATATTGAAAAGGTTGAATATTTTCAAATAATTTCGGGTATTTTACTCCTTTTCATTATTGTTATTTATCTTTTCGGCGGATATTATTATATCGAAATTGTAGTAGAAAGGGGTCACTTTTTAAGTTTCAGGCATTATAGGTTATTCCCTTTTGGGCGCAAGTTCAAAGTATTTCAAATAGAGCAGAAAAAGTTTGAAAAATTTGAAGTTAGTTCATATTTTTTCGGCATTTTTTCATTTCTTTTCTTGTATGAAAAATCAAAAAAAGGAATAGCACGCTATCCTGGTATTGGACTTTCGGCAATTCCAAAAGCACAACACAAATATATTATTGCATATATAGATAAATTTTTGAATACAAACTAAATACAAATAAAATCTTTTATGACAGACTCATTAAAATATCAGATAGCATTAAGTTTAATAAAAGGCATCGGACCTAAACTTGCCCGCAATATCATTGCGTATATCGGGTCAGTAGAAGAGTTCTTTGCAAAGAAAAAACTACCTTTAGAAAAAGTTCCCGGAATAGGCAGCATCACAGCATCTATGCTTAATTCTATTAACAAAAAAGAGTTGTTGAATAGCGTTGAGGAGGAGATAAATTTTGTCGTAAAACACGATATTAAAACGCTCTATTTTTTGGATGACAATTATCCTCGACGACTCTCTTTATGTGACGATGCACCTTTAATCCTTTATGTAAAAGGGGACTTAGACCTTGATTCTCCTCGCATAGTAAGTATTGTAGGTACTCGGCGAGCGACCGAATATGGCATGACCTATTGCGAAAAATTTATTGGCGAACTTGCTAAAAATTATCCCGATACTATTATTGTTAGCGGATTAGCTTATGGAATCGACGCAGCAGCACATAGAGGCGCATTTAGGTATAGTTTGCCAACAGTTGCTGTTTTGGCGCACGGATTAGATAGAATTTATCCACCCGCACATAGCAACCTCGCACGAGAAATGTTATACAAAGGTGCTGTCCTTACGGAATTTATGACCAAAACTACTCCCGATAGACAAAATTTTATTAAAAGAAACAGAATTATTGCAGGGTTAGCAGACGCAGTTATTGTTGCAGAATCGGCTAAAAAAGGTGGCGCATTAATTACGGCACGAATCGCTAATAGTTACAATAGAGAAGTTTTTACATTCCCCGGAAGGATTAACGACGATTTTTCGCAAGGATGCAACAATCTTATTAAAACTAATCAGGCACACTTACTTGAATCGGTTGAAGATTTTGCATATATAATGGGGTGGGAAACAAAATCAACCCAAAACAAAGTAGAACCTCCTATCCTTTTTCAACCCGAATCAGACGAAGAAAAAGCTTTAATGGATATTTTATTAGTCGAAAAAGAGATGAACGTCAACCTATTAGCCCAAAAATGTGAATTGACAATTAGTAAAACTTGCGCTACTCTTTTAGGATTGGAATTTAGAGGTTTTGTGAAATGTAGCCCAGGTGGGCTGTATAAATTGAGGTATTAAGTGAGATTTGGATGATAATTTTAAAAAAAACCGGTTTAAATAAACCGGTTTCTTTTTGGGGTGACTGACCGGATTCGAACCGGCGACCTCCAGAGCCACAATCTGGCGCTCTAACCAGCTGAGCTACAACCACCATTTTGAGGGTGCAAAAATAGAAAAATTTTTACAAAAAAAATTAAAAAAGATATTTTTTATAAAAAAAATTATCATCTTTGCAGTTTATTTTTTATAGTTAAGAAGTTGTAACAAACATTAAATCAGAATGGAAGGATTGGAAAAGCAAGAAGATCTCGGTAGGATTGACCAAGAGATTTTCTCTAAGTCTGTAAGAGCAGGAAAAAGAACTTACTTCTTTGATGTGAAAGCAACCCGAAAGAACGAATATTATCTGACGGTTACGGAAAGCAAAAAGAAATTTGAAGAGGATGGTAGTTTTAATTTTAAAAAGCACAAGATTTTTTTGTACAAAGAAGATTTTGACAATTTTGTCGAAGGATTACAAGAATCGATAGATTTTATTAAAGGCGCGCAAGTTCAAACAACCGATTATGAAAAGGTTGTTTCTGAGTTAACATTTGAAGACCTTAGTCCAGAGATTTCTTAAATAGTTCTAACAAAATCTACGACTTCGGGCGTAGGTTTATTTCCGAGTTCATTAATCGGAATTTGTTCTGACATCTTGAATATAGTATCAAGGTGCGAGCTGTTTATTCTTTGTCAAATTTATGCTGGGTTACAATTGACATCTGATTTCCTCACGTCGTTAAGAATTACTCTATTAGCATATCAATGGAAACGTGAAACAGGTTGCGGTAAATCCTCAACCCGTTTCAAGTTCATCCATACAAAAGGGTCAGTAACAAAAATTTGAACTTTCGACTCTAATATTTGGTACGAAATGTGTGAAATAGTTGGGCAAGTTGGGCAAAAATTGTGAAAATGAATGCAAAAGTAATAATTTTTTTCAATAATTTGTTCATGATTGTCTATTTTTTTATAATTAAATTTGTAAATTTTTTGTTTTCTAATTGTACCACAAGCATATATTGCCCTTGGGGTGCGGAAAGAGTAATACATACTTGTGGTGTTCAGGATGGTTTCAATCACCACCTATAGCCTACATTACCACAAAAAGAACCTTTTAAACCATAACCATACTCACCACCAACAAAGAATCGTTTGCCGTAAGAAAAACCGATTGGCGTTATTTGGTAAAAAGGAAAGATTCCTCCGAAAGCACCAGTCATTATTCCTATCCCTAGTGAAAGACCCGAATATAGTGTAACTTTTGGTTCATTTAGAAACGAAAAACGTATTGAGGGTGCAATTGAAACATATCTATAATAACCATAACGGTTTTGCCCATGAATATCGGCTGAACAAAAACCAAACCAAAACCAATTTTTAATTTTATTACGTTTGTGGTAGGAGAATGTGAAAGCACCAACACCATAAAATGGTTTTAATTGCTCTACAACACCACCTAACGAAAAAGCAAATTCATTTCTGGGCAATAGCACCTTTTTTGATTCAATTTTTCCTTGATATAACGTATCATTTATAATCTGAGAAACCGCTATATGTGAAATCAACAGGATTGAAATAACAAAAATTACTTTTTTCATTTATATTGTTGTTTGAAAAATTATCTATAACAAAACCTTCTATATCCCTATGTTCAAATAGAAGGACACCGTAGGTTGTGTTGTATAATAGCCGACCTACTATTTCATTGTTGTTATCAGGGTTAATATGATTATTCTCAATAACATCGTAATAGATATTATTGTTGATTTCTATGGAATCGAATAAGAATTGTCTGCTATTATAACTTTCTGAAATTATAAATTTTCCTTCATCGTCATGGTGTAAACCATACCACAAATTATATAAGATTCGAAACGCAATATAATTATCCTCCCCTGAATAACCTATATATATTTCATAATTTTGTTTATTTTTTCTATTAGAATTCAATCTTACTTCACGATGTTGTATGTGTTTAGTATAACGGGGGGCATCCCAATTGAGTTCCGAATAAAACATGTAATCTTCTACTACAATTAGTTCAAAACTATCTCCATAAAAATCAAGACACATAACAGACTGACCGAAAGTGTATGGTACCATCTTAATTTGAGTATCAGTCAAGTAAAAGTAATCGATTTGTTCCTTCTCACAAGATAAAACAAAAACAACCGGCAAGGCAAATAACAATACTAATATTTTCGATTTCATATTTTTTCTTATTAGTCATACGCCTTCCACCGACGTTTTACAAGGTATGGAAAATGGTCTGAAACATGTTGTTGACAGGGGCACCACCCCTTTTCACAACAATCACACTTTCCTAACCAGCTAGAAGGAAAAGAAGAGGGAATGCCACTGAAACCCCAATCGGTAGATTTATCTGATTTAGTACTATACTCAAGTATCAAATCTATCATAGAGCCATCCTTTTTTGTTGCGTGATCCCATTTATAGTTACCAGAATTCGGAGGGTCTTCATATGTGCCCAGAAAATTTAGCACTTCATAACCTTGGTCTGTAAATGCTTTAATAGGGTAGTTTTCATTATCACCCCAAGGACTTCGATTAAAATCGCCCGCAATAAAAATTGGTTTTTCGGCGTTTTGGCAAGCTACAATCACCGGGTCGGCTAATATTGTGTTGGACATAGACGTTTGATCATTTTTATTTAAAGGGTAATGAACACAAACAACACAAAAACTTGTAAATTCTCCTATTATATAAGGGGAAAGATTTGGATTTATTCTTTGAGTTATGTCTGGTAAGTGATAATTTTTCCATAATAGAGCTATACCGTAATTTTGAAAAAACCAGTTTGCACAATTGTCAGTAATCAAGAAATTTCCATTCATACTTGTTTTTTTCTTAAGTCTGTTAAATCTATTAGAACCTAACATTTCCTGCAATGCTACTATATTTGCTCCGCTACCGTTAATAACATCTTTGTGTTTTCCATAACGTGCACTATTACGATATAAATTATAAGTCATTAAATCTAGGGAACTATATGTGGTGGGGCCTTGGTTCCCAGGATGATGTGGGCTGCCAGGATCGTTATGACCATCATCCCATAAATCTCCTAAAAACCTCACAGGATTATAACCGGGTGGAAAAAAACTTGGTGTTCCTTCTCCACTTGCCACTTGATCCCACTCGTCCCAATATCCTGCACATTCTTGTCCATTAATTTCCAAAACGCTCAATAAGAGCGCAAAAATTGCTAAAAATTTCAAATATTTTTTCATAATGTATTATTTTTTGATGATTAAACTAGATATTTTATTGTCCCCTGTTTGCACCACAAGCATATATTGCCCTTTTGGTGCCGAAAGAGCAAGCAAATAGTTATGTTGCCCTGTTTGCAAAACGCCAATGCTTTGTCTATCAAAAAGTTTACCTGTTGCTTCATAAACCGAAATAATTACATTCATTTCCTTCTCTAACGTAAAGATGATATTAATATTGTTTTCAAATGGATTTGGATATGCAATAAAAAAATCTTTTTCGGTCTCTAACTGTGTTTCCGCACTTTTACTCTTTTGCAAAGAAATGTATAATGGCTTGCTCGGCTCTTTACGTTTTATATCATATTGCCTTATATTACCCACAAGATATGAAATACTGTCAGTTTCGGTCTTTTCTAAAATAGCATTTTTAAATTGCCATTTTTTTGCATAATTTTTATGATATCTCTCTGTTCGGTGATATTCTGTGTCAATAAACTGCAAGGCATTTTCTGTTAAAATTGCTTCAAAATCGGTATAGAGTGTATCATTTTCAATCCATTTGCCGATAATTTTACCGTTTCTAACTATTGCAAATATTACTACTTTCGACTTTATTATTTTACAAATCTGCCAACGTATAAACCACTCTTTCTTCATATTCAAAATGAAGGATGCCGTAAGTTGTGTTGTATAAAAGATGCAACATAAGTTTCTTTGTCGAGTAATGATAATAATTATGCTCAACTACATCGTATAGGATTGTGTTGTTTATTTCTAAGGAATCGAATAAAGATTGTTTTCTATTATTACTCTCGAAAGTTATAAACCTACCTTCTTCATCATGACTCAATGTACTCCGCCAATTATCAAAAAATGTTACAATTATATCTCTCCCCGTGCCAAAAATTTCAAATGTTATGTTAATATCTTGTTTGTCAGACATTAATCTTATTTCCCTATATTGTGTATATTGTGTATATGCGGGAGTTGTAATATGTAAAACATCATAATATGCTGTTGTATCATTAGTTACATGTACATCAGAACTTCGTCCCAAAGTATCAATAAACGTGATAGTTTGACCTAATTGGTATGGTATCATTTTATGTTGCCACTCAGCAATGTCATAGTAAACAATTTCTTCTTTAAAGCACGAAGATACTAAAACAATAAACAATGTCAATATTATTACTACTTTCGACTTCATAATTTATTTAATTTTAATAAACATATTGAAACCAAAGTTTAACATAATAAGGAAAATGGTCTGACACATGAAATGGACATATTAAATTATTACACAATACACATGGACCTAACCAACCAGGAGAAAAAGATGATGGTATTCCACGCCATGATACTGTTTTATTATATTTGGGATTATACTCAAGTATCAAGTCAATCATAGAGCCATCTTTCTTAGTAGCATGTTCGAAAATCCTCTTACCATTTTGATAACTAAATTCTTTATCATTAAGAACATAAAAATTATTATCTCTCGTAAATCTCTTTACTGCCTCGTTATCATAATCACAATTAAAATCACCAGCAATATATATCGGTCTTTCATCTTCTATACGACTTGCAATAATTGGATCTGCTAAAATTGCGTCTGACATAGCGACTTGGTTTTCTGAAACAAGAGGGTAATGAACACAAACAACACAATAAGATGAAAATTCACCTATTATATAAGGTGCTTTATTGGAATAATTATCTTGCTGTGGGAGTGTAACTCTTCTATGATAAATCGTTGGAGAAATACCTATTTCACTTTTTTTCCACAACATTGCTATTCCATAGTATTGGCAAAGACCGTTTGCGCAACTGTCAGTAACCAAGAAAGTGCCTTCTCTCCCAGTTTTTTTCTTAAGCCGATTAAACCTTTTCAATCCTAACTGTTCCTGTAATGCAACTACCCGTGCACCACTACCGTTGATTACATCTTTATGTTTGCCATAACGTGCACTTCCTCGCCATTGATTATAAGTCATTAAGTGTAAATCAACTGAATATCCATTATACCCATTATTTCCCTGTCCAGGATTTCCAGGTGATCCTGGATTGTTAGGATTACCATTATTATGACCATCATCCCATTGATCCCACCTAAATCTCTTAATAATAACATTTGGATGGAAAAAACTTGGTGTTTCTTCTCCACTTGCCACTTGATCCCACTCGTCCCAATATCCTGAGCATTCTTGTCCATTAATTTTCACAATGCTCACTAAGAGCGCAAAAATTGCTAAAAAATTCAAATATTTTTTCATAATGTATTATTTTTTGATGATTAAACTAGATATTTTATTGTCTCCTGTTTGCACCACAAGCATATATTGCCCTTTGGGTGCCGAAAGAGCAAGCAAATAATTATGTTGCCCTGTTTGCAAAACGCCAAGGCTTTGTCTATCAAAAAGTTTACCTGTTGCTTCATAAACCGAAATAATTACATTTATTTCCTTCTCTAACGTAAAGATGACATTTATATTGTTTTCAAATGGATTTGGATACGCAATAAAAAAATCTTTTTCTGTGTCTAATTGTGTTTCCTCACTTTTACTCTTTTGCAAAGAAATGTATAATGGCTTGCTCGGTTCTTTACGTTTTATATCATATTGTCTGATATTGCCCACAAGATATGAAATACTGTCAGTTTCGGTCTTTTCTAAAATGGCGTTTTTAAATTGCCATTTTCTTGCATAATTTTTATGATATCTCTCTGTTCGGTGATATTCTGTGTCAATAAACTGCAAGGCATTTTCTGTTAAAATTGCTTCAAAATCGGTATAGAGTGTATCATTTTCAATCCACTTTCCAAAAATTTTGCCATCACTTGTATCATCAAACGATATCTTTAATTTAGATTTTTTTACAATTTTCTTTCCGCTATAATCGTACATTACGATAGTTCCTACGTATTCACCACCAATATCATTATTCAAATTTATCTGTTCAAGTTGTCGATATTGTTGGGGGATTCGAGATATTTCATTCTCACCGTTTTCGCCAGTCATTGATATATTTTTTGGTTCAATAATTATTTCCGGCGATTCCTCTTCTAATTCTTCAAAAGAGTAATAATGACCTAATTGAGTAGCGCGATTTAGATAAAATATCGCTATCTCCTCGTCTGGAACAACTCCGTATCCGTTTCGGTAGCACAACCCGAGAAAATATAATGCATCAGCATTATCAAATTCCGCAGACTGTAGGAAATAATCAACGGCGGTTTCATAATTTTGTTCTACTCCAAAACCTTTGTAGTAATAATAACCAAGATACATAAGCGCAACCGAACGATGCTGTGTATTATGTAGCGTATCAAGATAATTAACCACATATTCAAAATTTTGCTCTACTCCGAGTGCTTTTGCATAAGCATGAAAAAGGTTATAATAGGCTTTTGCGTACCCTGCTTGAGCTGCATTTTGAAACCATTCAATGGAGCCTGTTTCGTCTTGCTCAGTACCCCACCCGCGCTGTTTAAGAATACCGAGAGCATTCATTGCGTAAGCATTGCCAACTTCAGCACATTCAAAATATAGTTGATACGCCCTCTCTTGTCCATTTGACAAAAGAAGACTATTGGCAAGTTGTAATTTTTCCATTATAACTGAATCTTGCGGATTGGGTATTTGAGCTATAATGAAAATAGAGTACGGCATTAGCAAAATTGTTACAATTATTTTTAATTTATTCATAACATACTGATTTTTAAAATTTAAAATAATCTTTTTCGTCAATCTCTTCTGCTTCTCGTCTGCGGCGTTCCGCAACAAGTTGCCTTAAAAATTGAGGGTAAGCCTCTTTATACCAAAAATCTAACATCTCTTTCATTTTCTCTTTATCATCATAATAAATGTACTGTATTATCAACTTATTTATTTGATAATAAAAGAGATCATCTAAAACCGCAATTGAATCATTTCCATACTCAATTTGATAGGCTTTTCCTTCTTTCCACGTTTCAATAGCATACTTTGCTGCATCATCTGAATAACGAATAATTACAAATTCGCTAACTTGCTCCTCGCTTAAGGCATCAATGATAAATTCACGTTCAAAGAGCCAGCAATTATTGCTTAGTTCGTCAATAGAGCCGTCGTCAGAAAGTGTTTTAATTTCCTGCGCAGCATCCACAATAGCGTCAATTTGTTGCATACTGAGATTTAGCTGTTCTCTGTTTTGCAACACCAACCCAAGATTATAACTCGTTCCTTTGGAATCACTTCTGATATAAATATCAGAAATGTTTTTTTCGTACCTAAACCTGACATCCGCTTTAATATCATAGATATCAAACGGTGTGGCAAAAAAATAGAGTTCAACAAGTGCTAATTGCTCGCTAAGCTCTTTTAAATCAGGTTTAACTGATTCGAGCGTAGACTCAGCAAGTTCCATTTCTTCTTCATAAAAGAATAGATCTTCGTGGTACAAAACCCATGCTCTTTTTGCAATCGCATCCTTGTAATAATGTTTATAGTATTCAATATCTTTGAGCGTTGCACTCATTGCCATATTAAAGGCAAAATCTTGAATACCCGATTCAGCAATTTCCTCATAGAAAATGCTTTTCATTTGATCTCGTTCTGCCTGCGTTAGCGGCTGAACTTCCTCTAAAATCAGAAATTGAGCATTCAAAAACTCCTCATGTTCGTTCTGATTTTGTGCGGCAACTACTCCACAAAACAGGAGTGTTGCGATAAAAACAATTATTTTTTTTGTCATTGTAAAGAAAATAAAAAATTAATAATTTAAAAAAATTAAAATACAAAAGTACATCTTTAATATGATGTAAACCATATATTTACGCTGCTATTTTTACAGGATTTTATGACTTTTTTTACAGGATTTTCTTGTAATTTTTACAAGATTGAGAACTTTTGACTTGGCATTTACTATTAACTTAAATTACAGGATATTACAAAAATGCAACTATAAACTAAATATGTTGCATTTTTGGGGGGATGTCCCGAATGATATTGACACCCCAAGAAACGGAAACACATTCGATAACCTGCAGCACTCGGTACGAGTGCAACGTAGATAACCCGGTAGGGGCGTACCCTCGCGGTCGCCCAATAAGCGCAATTCGGGGGATATCCCAAAAATGCGGGATCATTATCGAAATGTTTTGTGTTTTAATGAAATAGCAAATAGCAAATCAGGAGTTCTGTATTTACCACAAGGGTCACAACGCGATTACGCAAAGTACACAAAACACTAAATATAACCTTGTGCTCTTTGTGCTTTCTTTGTGTACTTTGTGGTAGAGAACACGTTTGGGATGTGGGCTCAATTTTTTATTGCAAATCAACTATCTCAGAATAGTGTACAAAAAAATCTTTTTTCAGAACATTTGAAATTCGTAGCAACAATTCGCAATGAATATGCTTGCTATTTGCGAGTTGTCTACCTAAATTTGCGTCGTTGCAACTTAATTTTCGAGCAAGCCAGGCTACATTTCGCTCTTTTTCGTTCAGATTTTGAAGTATCATCTTTCCGATATGAAACTCTTTGTGCATCATAACTTTTTTTATAAAAAACGTGGGCTCTCATTAGCGTATAGAGGCTCTGCATACCTTAGCAAGCAAACAAGAAATACCCACATGCACGCACGTGAGCGTTAAACAATCTTGTCCTATCTTGCTAAAAAATTGCAGATTTTCTATACGCAAGAACAAAAGCAAACGCTTGAACAACAATAATAAATGTGTTCCAACAACGAGTCAAAACACAAATACAAAATTAGAAAAAAATTTCGGAATAATCGATATTCAGAAACAAATTATTTCAAATTGTTTTGAATAAAAGTGACAAAAGCCTTTGCTTGTGTTTCAAAAAATTTAAAACTAATGGAATTTAGCGACAAACGTCCGTTGGTATCAATTTGCTGCATTATGTTTGAAATCGCTACTCTCGAATGGTTCATTCTCTACTGAGGTTATTTGGTTTGGTGAATTAGGTAAAAATTAGATTTTTTTTCGCAAATTTTCGACAATCGATTTTGCGTCAAGTCAAGAGTTCTGAATTTCAGGAAATAATAACTACCAAGTCAGTGAGTTATTAATTTTGAATTGAAACGAACATCTGCCGACTGGCGGGCAAATTGTGGGCGCATTAAATAAAAGAGGCTCACAATTATTTTGTAAGCCTCTGATTTTCAAAGTACCGAGGGGGGGACTTGAACCCCCGACCTCATGATTATGAATCATGCGCTCTAACCGGCTGAGCTACCTCGGCTTTTTTTTGCGCGGCAAAGATAGTGTGATTTTTTGTTGTTTCAAAAAAATTGTGTAAAATTTTTTAATAAAAAATAAATTTTAAAATTTTTTGTGATTTTTATTCTTTGATATTCAATAATATACAAAAAAAAATAAAAATATTTTTACAAAAAATTTTTTTTATTAATATAAAAATATTTTTTTTGTCGGCTGTTAACAAGCTTAATTGATATGTCAGAGCAAAAGAAAACCATTGAAATAGAATATTTTATAAATACTTCGCCGGCTGTTTTGTACAATAGTTTGAGTACTCCGAAAGGATTAGCTGAATGGTTTGCCGACTCCGTTACTGCGGAGGGTTTCGAATATACTTTTATTTGGAGTAAAAGTGAACAAAAAGCAGTGCAAACAATTTGTAATGAGGACCAATTAGTGCGTTTTCAATGGTTAGACGACTACGAAGACAATAGTTGGTTCGAATTTCAAATCAAAATTGACGAAATAACGGGCGATTTGTCATTAATTGTTGTTGATAACGTGGATTTTGAGGATGAAATTGATGCCATTGAGCAGTGGAACAAGCAGATTGAAATTTTAAAACGTAGCCTTGGGTCGCTATGAAAAAATTACATTTGTTTATATTGAAAAGTTATCTCGGTCCTTTGATACTGACTTTTTTTATTGCATTGTTCATTCTTGTGATGCAATTTTTGTGGAAATATGTTGATGATATGGTCGGGAAAGGTTTAGAATGGCTTGTTCTTGCTGAATTATTGTTTTATGCATCACTTCAGGTTGTTCCGATGGCAATGCCTTTGGCGATACTTTTGGCATCACTAATGACATTCGGTAGTCTCGGCGAAAATTACGAACTAACAGCATTAAAATCTGCAGGTATTTCGCTACCAAGAATTATGATGCCGCTAATAATTTTAACAATAGTAATTTCGGGCTTTGCTTATCAGTTCTCTAACAATATTTTACCCGTGGCAAATTTAAAATTAGTTTCCATTTTACACGGAATAAGAGAAACGAGATTGGAATTAGACATCAAAGAGAAAGTTTTTTATGATGGAATTGACGACTTTACTGTAAAAGTTGAGCAAAAAGATAGAGAAACAGGATTTTTATATGACGTTATGATATACGACCATCGTGACCGACAAGCACGAAATAGTAATGTTACGGTGGCTGATTCAGGAAAATTTCAAATGTCGTACGACAAGCAGTACCTTATTATTAAGCTTTATGACGGTATTAGGTATGATGAAAAATTAGACCTCGGAAATGTGAATAAACAAAATAAAAAAGACCCACAAACATTTCACACTGACTTCTTTAAAGAACAGACTGCAATTGTGCAATTGCAAGGATATGATTTTTCAAAAACGGACGAAAGTATGTTCCGTAGCGGAGACCGCATGAAAAATTTAAACCAACTCATTCACGATTTGGACTCTTTAAAAACAGAACGAGACACGCAAGTTGAAGGATTAGAATTGCGCGCATCATCTTTTGTTTTTTCGAAAATTAGATTTGACGAAAGAGATAATTATGAAATTATTGATAGTGCTAAAAGTATAAATAGCGATTCCTTATATCATTCATTATCAACACTTCAAAAGAAAACGGTACTTGAGTATTCATTACGTCAAGCCCGCGATAATAAGGCAACTATTGAGGATCAGATACGTTACATTGGTCGTGAAGAATCAAAAATGCGGCGACACGAAATGGAAATTCATCGTAAATTTACGCTATCATTTGCCTGTTTGATATTTTTTTTCATCGGCGCACCACTCGGTGCAATAATTAGAAAAGGCGGACTTGGGCTGCCAACCGTAATTTCAGTACTTTTTTTCGTAATATATTATATCGTTGACACCACAGGAGTGAAATTTGCAAAAGAAGGAGTATGGATTGTTTATCAGGGTATGTGGCTTTCATCCGCTATTTTGTTACCAATTGGAATTTTTTTGACATATAAAGCAACCACCGACTCAACTCTTTTGAACGCCGAAGCATATACCATTTTCTTCCAAAAAATTCAAGAAAAAATCAAAAAGTTTAACTCGCCGCGAAAAATCTTCCAATACGTCAAATCCATCTATCCATAAAATTAGAGTAGCCGCAAGATTACAATGGATATCAGAGGAGGATGTAAATATTTATGAACAATTAATAAGGAAAATTTTTTTATCAAAAAATTTTTTTTCCTTTGTTTTCAAAAATTTTAATTACTTTTGCATTTTTTTATAAAGGAAACAGGTTCCTTTGAATGATTTTATTAATAACATATCTTATTTATTATGAACAATTTAGAAGAATATGTCATACAGTTGGAAGATGAAAATAAATATTTAAAAACCCAACTTGAGTCTCGGTGTTCATTAACTGATAGCGAGAGAGAATTATTAAAAGCTTTGAGTATAATGCCTGACGGAACAATGTACCGTACCGTTAGAGATATGAAAACCAAAGATTTAAAATTCGATTATTTAAGCGGAACGTGGGAAAAATTAATGGGCGTTTCGATAGAAGAATCTTTATCAAATCCGATGAATGTTTTTCGGAACATAATTCCGAGTGACATGAAATTGCTATTTCAGCGCATCGAAGAATCTTTATCACCTTTGACCAATTTTTCTGTTGAAGTGCGTTATTTACACCCACTACATAAACAGGAATTTTGGTATCAAATATCATCATATCCCGTACTTCAGGGAGAGTTTATTTTTGCAAACGGATTTATTTTCGATGTAACAGCAAGAAAGCGGGCAGAAGAAAAATTATTAATAGAAAAAGAGCGTTTGGAATCTTTGGGTAATAATATTCCAGAAAGTACACTATTTCAGATTTCACGCGATAATCAAACGCACCAAATAAAATTAACTTACGTAAGTGCAAAATGGGAATCAATCACAGGAATTCCCTCTGATATAGCCATGGCAAATTTAGACACTTTATTTGCTATCATTAATTCTGATGATTTACAGGCACTTGTGCAAGCGATTCAAGAGAGTTCTGAATCTTTGAAAAATTTTAGTATCGATTTACGTCTTTCAGTACACGGAAAAGCACGTTGGGTAGAAGTGGCGGCAAATCCGGTTTGTTACGACAACTACACTTTTTTTGACGGACTATTGACCGATATCACTCAAAGGAAAAAAATAGAAGATGACCTTAATAATGAAAAAAATCGTTTACAAATGTTTGGCGACAACCTCCCCGGAAGCGCACTGTATCAATTTATTAGAGATAACAGAACGGGACAACTTCGTTTCACTTATGTTAGTGGTACGTGGGAATCGGTAACAGGAGTATCCGCCGAAAAAGCGCTAACAGCAATGTCAAATGTTTTAGATATTATAGTTCCTAACGAGTTAACGCTATTAATCAAATCCATCGAAGAAAGCTCACGAAATATGACCGACCATATTTTCGAAACAAAGTTCGGAGACCAATGGCTGAAAATGATTGGAAGACCACGAAAAGAAGTACAACACACAATTTGGGACGGTATTATTACAAATATAACTGCTTGGAAAATTGTCCAACACGAACTTGAAGCCGAAAAAAATAAATTATTAACATTAGGCGAAAATATTCCCGGAGGTTCTTTGTTTCAGTTTATTAGGGATTCGAGGACAAAACAGATGCGCTTTTCTTACGTAGGAAATACGTGGGAATCCGTTACAGGAGTTGGCATTGCTGATACATTAGCAGATATTTCAAAAGTTTTTTCTTTGACACCGTTAGAAGATTTCCCCGATTTTCTTAAAGATATTGACCAAAGCGCAATTAATCTATCCGACTTTAAAAGAGAAATAATGCTTGGCGACCAATGGATGAGAATTATTTCTCGACCCCGAAAAGAAGGTGTATTAATTGTTTGGGACGGTATCATTATTAACATTACTGAAACAAAAAATCGCGAAGAAGAACTCAAACTCTATCGCGAAAAATTAGAAGTTATTGTCGAACAACGGACTGACGAACTGAAAATGGCTAACGACGAATTAAACATTATTAACGAAGAGCTGAAGTCAAACAACGAAGAACTAAATGCAATTAATGATGAACTTTTTCAAAAAAATAATGAATTAGAAAACGAAGTAGAAAGACGTTTGCAAGTGGTGAAACAGTTAGAAGAAAATGAGGCAAAACTTTCTAATGCGCTGCAAGAAAACAGATATCAACTTGCAAAACTTGATTTGTTAATAGAAGCATCTGGTATTGGAATGTGGGATATGAAAAAATCCATAGATGAGCCCATAAACCCCAATATCTCAATAGTTTGGTCGGACGAGTATAAAAAATTGCTTGGATACACTCCCGAAGATGAATTTCCAAATGTTATAAGCAGTTGGAGTGAACGTCTTCACCCGCACGACCGAGAACGAGCAGTGAAAGCATTTGAAAATCATATCTTGGATAAAACCGGAAAGACACCCTATCATATTGAATATCAACTCTTAAAGAAGAATGGCGAGTATGGATATTTCAAATCATACGGCTCAACCGTCAGAGATAAAGAGGGAAACGCTATCAGAACAGTTGGCGCAGTGCAAGATATTACGGCTGAAAAAACTATTTCCGAAGAAATTTTAAGACACGAAGCAAAATTAATTGACGCATTAGCCGAAAACCAATACCAATTAACGAAATTGGATATGCTCGTGGAGGCAACAAATATTGGAATTTGGGATATGCAGGTCGTGAACGGAGACCCAATTAACCCAAATAATATTTTGACTTTTTCAGATGAATATAGAAAATTGTTAGGATACACCTCTATTAATGATTTTCCAAATACTTTTAACAGTTGGAGCGACAAACTTCACCCCGATGACAAAGAAAATACATTAAAATCTTTTGAATCACATCTTTTGGATATAAGCGGAAAAACTACTTTCTGCATCGAATACAGGTTGCAGAAAAAAGATGGTACGTACGGAAAATTTTTAGCATGCAGCGCTACAATTAGAGACAACGACGGAACAGCACTGAGAGTTGCTGGATCTATTAAAGAAATTACTGAAAATTGTTAATGAAAACTGATAACTAATAACTGAAAATAATAAAATAAAATGGAACATTTTGGAAAAAATAATGAAGATTTAGAAAAAGAAGTAGCCGAACTCAAAAAACAATTAGAACTATCACAAAAGAAAGATAATAATAACAACGACTTTCTTCATTTTCTAAATAAAATACCGGACGCTACAATGTTCCGTAGCGTAAAGGATTTAACCACAGGAATTCATAAATTGGATTTTGTTAACGAAACGTGGGAAAAAATTATGGGAATATCAGAAGATTTAGCTCTCGAAGATATTGAAAATATTTTTGTTCATGTGATTCACGAAGACCTTATTAAATTCAAAAGATTAATTGACGATTCACACACGAGTGTCATTAATTTCATTTATGATTTTCGTTATATAAATCCTCAAACCAAAAAGAAACATTGGCTACAGGTTAATGCCTATACCAATAAAGATGAGAATTTTGTTTATACAAATGGATTAATTTTCGATATCACCGCGCGAAAAGAGACCGAACAACAACTTCTTACACAAAATGAACGATTGTTAGCAATAGACCAAATGCTTGACGGCGCATTGTATCGTTCTGTCAGAAATGTCCGAACGGGTGAAATTAGAATCGATTACGTGAGTAAATCTTGGGAACAATTGATGGGAGTTTCTGCAATGGATACTTTGGCGGATATTAAAAACCTTATGATTAATATGCCCGTGGAGGATAGGGAAATTCTCAAAAAAAATATTTACGAATCAGATGACCCACACAATAAATTTAACGTTGAAGTACGTTATAATCACCCTGTTACAAAAAAGAGTTTATGGCTTCAATTTTCGTCATATCCACATCGAAAAGGTAACACAATCTATGCTGACGGTTTTGTTTTTGATGTTTCAGCAAGAAAAGAGGCAGAACAAAAGTTGTTAATCGAAAAAGAACGGATGGAATCTTTGGGCAACAATATTCCTGACGGTGCTCTTTTTCAATTTTACCTCGAAAATTTAACTGGATTAATGGGATTTTCTTTTGTTAGTGCTAAATGGGAAGAAATTACAGGAGTTCCTAACGAAATTGCGACATCAAACATTGATACTCTTTTTGCAATGGTTCATCCAGACGATATAATGGATTTGATGGTTCAAGTTGAAGTAAGCGCCAAATCTTTGAGCAAATTTTTGCATGAGTTTCGTGTTTCTGTTCACGGGCAAACGAAGTGGATTAAGATGTCATCATTGCCTCAATTAAAAGGAAATAGTACCATTTGGGACGGAATAATTTCAGACGTAACGCAACGAAAAGAATCTGAAACTGAATTAGAAAATGAAAAGAAACGTCTGCAAATGCTTGGCGACAATCTCCCTGAAAGCGCACTGTATCAATTTATGCGTAATAATCAAACGGGACAGATGCGGATGTCTTATGTTAGTGGAACGTGGGAATCTATATCGGGAATACCCGCACAACATACGCTTAATGATATTTCTTCCGTTTTTGACGCAATAGAGCCAAATGACCTCCCCGCATTGATTGAGTCCATTGAAGATAGTGCTAAAACAATGAATTACCACCTTTTTGAAACAAAAATAAACGGAAAGTGGATTAATATCACGGCACGCCCACGAAATGAAGGAATTTACACCGTTTGGGACGGTATTATGACCGATATTTCAAAACGTAAAGAAACAGAACAATTGCTTGAAGCCGAAAAAAATAGAATTGAAACATTAGGAAACAATATCCCGCAAGGTTCTCTTTTTCAATTTATTAGAGATAATATTACCCGTCAAATGAGATTTTCATACCTCAGTAAAACATGGGAGATTGTTACCCAAATTGACGCTGAGGTCGCCCTCGCAGATATTACAAAAGTTTTTTCTATATTTCATCCCGATGACCTTCAATTTTTCTTAAAATCGATTAACGAAAGCGCAAGTAATATGACTGATATAGATATTGAAATTCGTTTTGGAATCGAATGGATGCGCATAATTGCCCGACCACGTATTGATAGCACTCAAATTATTTGGGACGGACTGATTATTAATATTACAGACCGCAAAAAAACTGAGTTAGAAGTAGAACAATATCGCGAAAATTTAGAACAATTAGTTCAAGTTAGGACAGACGCACTTAATACCGTCAACGAAGAACTGAATTCAGCAAACGAAGAACTTTACGCAAACAACGAAGAATTACACGCAATTAACGACGAACTACATAAGAAAAACGCACAAATAGCAAAAGAATTTTCTGCACGAATGGAAATTATGAAACGTCTCGAAGAAAGCGAAAATAAAATGAGAAGTTTCGTAGAACAATCCTTCGAAGGTATTGTGATTACTGATAATGAAGGAAATATTTTAGAATGGAACCACGAACAAGAAAGAATTTCGGGAATACCAGCAAGTAAAGCACTAAACAAAAAATGTGGAGAAATTTTAGAGCAAGTTATTCATGAAGATAATAAAGAAGTTGTTTTGGCGCAGTACCAAAATATGATTAAATCTTTTATTAATTCTGAAAAAGGAGACAGGCAGTCTGAAGATTTTGTTATGATGATACGAGCCGCAGACGGACTCGAAAGAGAAGTGAAATTAACCGCATTCACTATTCAATTACCCGATAAAAATTTTATGGGTCAAATAATCCGCGATGTTACCGAGCAAAATATTATTAATCAGGAATTAGATAGATACCGTACGCAGTTAGAAGAGATGGTCGAAATTAAGACCAACGAACTTAAGAAAAGTCAAGGAAATCTGCTTGCACTCAACAAACGACAAGATACGCTTATCAATGTACTGCAAATAATGCAATCCATCAAAAGTTTATCCGAAGCATTAGACCTTACACTACACGAAATGGGCAAATTTACGGGTGTGAGTCGAGTTTATATTTTTGAAAAAAGCGAAGACAAAACAACAATGAGCAATACTGTCGAATGGTGCAACGAAGGTGTAGAACCCGTAATTGATTCACTCCAAAATATTCCTGTCGAAAATGCACAGCCCTGGTGGGATGCCTTCGAAAACGATGAAATAATTTGTACATCCGACATTAATACATTTTCTCCTGAAATTCAAGAAGTGATGAACGCTCAAAATATCAAATCAATAGTGGTTTTACCTCTTACTTCTTACGGATATCACTACGGATTTGTGGGTTTTGACGAATGCAGGTTTAACAGAGAATGGAAAACAGAAGAAATTGAACTTTTGAAAAATTTATCGCAGATAATATCGTCATCTACTCGCAGGCATAACGCCGAAACATCATTAAGACAGTCGGAAGATATGTACCGACAACTTACCGTGGCATCCCCTGACGCTATTATTGTTTGTGACGGAAATGCACGAGTAAAATTTGCATCTACCAAAACTTTCAACCTATTTGGACTTGCTGAAAATACTAAACTCTCGAATTTAAGACTTTTAAGATTTGTTTGTCAACAAGATAGAAAACAATCATTAGAACTTTTTGAAATATTAAAAACCGAAAATTTCAGCTTTTTACCCGAAATTATGTTGCAACGTGCTGATAATACCTCTTTTTATAGTGATATATCATCAACTACCATAAAAGACAGTGAAGGCAGAAACGAGTCTATAATTATGGTAATCAGAGATATAACGCAACGGAAATTGGATGAATTGGAACTTATTAACGCTAAAAATAAGGCAGAAGAATCTGATAAACTTAAATCTGCATTCCTTGCTAATATGTCTCACGAAATTCGAACTCCTTTGACGGGTATTGTTGGTTTCCTCAAATTTATTTCATCAGACGAAATTCCACGCGAACAACGTCAACAATACATCGAAATTGTTAATAACAATAGTCGACAACTTACAAAACTTGTTGAAGATATAATAGATATTGCAAAAATTGAGGCAAATCAGTTGAAAATTAATCCATATCCTGTTAAACTCAACGAATTGATGCGGGAGTTGAAAATTTTCTATGATGAACACTTTGCAACCCGAAACAAAGGACATATCAATCTAATTTTAGACGAAAGTGGTGCAATTGACGACTGCTTAGTATTTGCCGATGCTGTGCGCTTGAGGCAAGTACTTACTAACTTAATAGACAATGCGTTAAAGTTTACCGAAGATGGTTATATTAAGATTTCTTATCGCAAATCTGCGCCCGAATGGTTAGAATTTGTTGTAGAAGATTCAGGGATTGGTATGTCACCCGAACAACTTGAAGTAATTTTTGATAGGTTTAGGCAAGTAGAACTTGGTAATAACAGACAATATGGTGGTACAGGGCTTGGATTGACAATTTCCCGCAATTTAGTTCAAATTCAAGATGGCCAAATGTGGGTAGAATCAACCGAAAAGACAGGTACTACATTCTTTTTCACAATTATGTATATACCCATTGATTGCGACGACGCACAAATTTTTGACGGAAAATATGAAAAGAAAAACCTCGAAAAACCTTATATTGATAGGTCTGTTATACTCGTTGAACCAATGACAATGAAGTTCAAATATTATGATAAGTTGATTTCTGTTACAGGAGCAACTGTTACTCAAGCACTTAGCGTGAAACAGTTGTTGGAATTTTTTAATCAAAACATTGTTACTGATTTAGTTATTATTGATATAGATGCATTGGAACACGATGATTTACAGAACATTAAGCAAATTAATGCTGTTAAACCCGATTTGCCACTTGTCATAATAACTCAAAGCGATAAATGTACAAGAATTAATATCAAAAAGATTGAGTGTAAAACAGTTACAGCACCAATCAGTTTCCCGAAAATGCAACAGATTTTATCTGAATCTTTAGATTAATATTTTAAAATATTTTTGAAAAATAAGAGGTTAAGTATATTAATTTGGAAATAAAACAATGTCATACAACTCTGATAATCCGAAATATAAGATTTTTTATGATTTCGGGTTTGATATTTTTTTCTTCATTGTTGACTGCTCAAAATAATGTCGATTCTTTATATGTTGCATCACCCGATTCTTTGCACGATAATAATAGAAACAATTTTTTGGATGACAATGGAGATTTATCCGATTTATTCCAAGAAGAAGAGGAGATGCCCGCTGATTCAACAGCAATAGAAACTCCCGAAAAAAAAAGTAAATCAGCCATCGATGCAGAAGTTACATATAGTTCACGCGATTCTACTTTTTGGGGGTCGGGGAAAATTTTCCTCTACGGTGACGCAGCCGTGAATTACAAAGATATAGAACTGACCGCTCATTATATTGAATTAGATTTCGAAACAAAAACAGTTTTTGCTCTCGGTACAAGAGATTCATTAGGAGTTGAAATTGAATTGCCCGTTTATAAAGATAAAAGCGGTGAATATACAATGCGTGAAGTTACTTACAACTTTGAAACCGAAAAAGCGCTCATTAAACACGTTGTTACGCAACAAGGTGAAGGATACGTAATTAGCGAAATATCTAAAAAGAACGCAGACGATACTTTTTTTATTAAAGATGGCAAATATACAACCTGCGACAACCACGACCACCCGCACTTTTATATACATATTTCCAAAGGAAAAATGATTCCGGGTGATAAAACAATCGCCGGATTTTCATACCTTGTCCTCGAAGATGTCAAAACTCCGCTTGCTGTCCCCTTTGCTTTTGTACCAATGACAAAACCATACAGTTCGGGAATTTTAATGCCATCATACGGAGAAGAAAGTAGAAGAGGCTTTTTTATGAGAGACGGAGGCTACTATTTTGCTTTTAATGATTTTTTCGATTTTGCACTTACAGGTGATATTTATACTAACTGGTCGTGGGCTGTGAGAGGTGCATCGCAATACAAAAAAAGATATAAATATGGCGGAAATTTCAATATCCAAAGAATTACTAATATCAACAGTGAAAAAGGTTTGCCCGATTATAGCCAAACAAACGACTTTTCTCTTACTTGGTCGCACCGACAAGACGCAAAAGCAAATCCTTATAGCACTTTTTCTGCAAGTGTAAACCTGTCATCAAGTTCTTTTGACCAAAATAACGTTACAAGCGTTATTAATACCGAAACACTCGCTACCAACACAAAACGTTCTAATGTCTCTTATTCATACAGATTTCCACGAATTCCTTTTAATACTTCTGTAAATTTAATGCACTCGCAAAATAGCCGAGACACTACCATTGACCTCACTATACCCGACCTCACAATTACAATGAACAGGATATATCCGTTCAAAAGCAAAAATAAAGTTGGCTCAAAAGAGAGTTGGTACGAAAAAATAAACCTTACATATTCGGGAAATATGAAAAATTATATCCACTCAAAAGAGAGTGAACTGATGGATCAAAGTCTTTCAAAAGATTGGAAAAATGGAATTAGGCACTCAATTCCTGTTTCTATGAACCTTAAAATGTTGAAATACTTTACTTTAACACCTAATTTTACATACAACGAGCGGTGGTATTTTAAATCTATCAGACAAGATTGGGATGACGACCTGAGAAGAGCCGTTAATACTGACACAGTTACAGGTTTTTTTAGAGTTTTTGATTATAGTTACAATTTAAGTACATCAACAAAATTATATACATTCTTAAAACCAATTCCTGCTATTTTTGGTGATAAAGTTAATATGTTCCGACATGTACTCACTCCAACAGTTGGCTTAACATACAAACCCGATTTCAGTGACCCTAAATTTGGCTTTTACGATTGGTATGAATATTTTGACCCCAGTTCGGGCGAAATTGTGAGACGTGATTACTCTTTTTATGAACGTGAAGTGTTTGGAACTGCATCTCGCGGCGAACAAGGTTCTTTAAACCTGTCGCTCGGTAATACTCTTGAAATGAAAATTAAAAGTCAAAAAGATACTACCGGTTTTGCGAAAATCAGTATTTTAGAATCTTTAAATATTGGTACATCCTATAATTTCCTCGCTGATTCAATGAAATTAAGTCGAATTACTTTATCGGGACGTACAAAAGTGCTCGGTACAAATATCACTTTTGGCGCTACTTATAGCCCTTATGCATTAGATACTGTTTTTAGAGGACAACGATATGTTCCGCAAGAAATTGATAAATACCAATGGAACAGCGACAAAGGCGGACTTCTCAGACTCGAAAGTGCTAACCTTAGTTTTGGTCTCGATTTTGGCTCTGATAAATTAAAACGAAAGAAAACTAACGATAATACCAAAGATAGCGACCAACCACCCGATATCAACATCGAAGACGAAGATGAAGAATCCTCAACTCCTACCCAAAATATTATTATCCAAGAAGAAGGTGACGAAGGATATGTTAAATATGAAATTCCATGGAACATGAATATCAGTTACACAATGCGTTACATCCAAGATATGTCCTCTTTTAATAAAGATAAAATGTCGTACAATTATAAAATGACTGCCGACATAAATCTTTCAGGAAGAATTACGCTCACAAAAAAATGGAACATAAATATTTCCACAGGTTATAATATTGAAAATAAAGAAATTAGCCATACAAGCATTGGCGTTACACGAGACTTACATTGCTGGAGCATGAGTTTTAATCTTATTCCGATAGGTCGTTATAAATCATATTTTTTCAATATTGGTGTCAATAGCAGCATGCTCCGTGATTTAAAATATGACAAACGAAGTAGCCCGCGGGATAATAGATATTGGTGATGGTAGGGGTTAGATATTAGAGTGTAGAGTGTAGTTATTAGAGTGCGACCTGTTTCATCATAAATTCAGATTACCTTACCTCCGAGGAAATCAAAATGTCACCTTTTTATGAAATATTTATCAACCTCAGTTTTCCACATTCCATTAGGCGATGCATTGAGCTTGTCGAAAATGAATGTGACGCTTGGTAGAAATAATTTCAAAGCAAAAAAACGCATTCCGTTAGGAATGCGACCAAATTACCATTAATGACATGAAAAGGGATGCATTCCTAGCGGAATGCAGCATACATTACCGCACCAAACCCCACATCATCTCTACACCCCACGCAGCAGCACTCGGTAGAGTGCAACGTAGATAACCCTGCAACGTAGATAACCCCGAATAATCGTAAGCGCAATTCGGGGTATCGCTAACCCCAAAAAAATGCCCCAGCATACGCCGGGCTTGCAGTTATTAAAAATATTTTATGATTTTTTTTTATTCTATTCTACTTCTTAATCATCTTACGTACCACTTTGTCTCCATTGTAACTTTCGATTGTTATGAAATAGATACCGTTTGCAAGCACACCTGTGTCAATTAACCTGTCAACCAAAATTGTATCTTTGACTTTTTGTCCCAAAGCATTCGTTATTTGAATTCTTTTTACTAATTCAGGGTTACTTACTATGATTTCGTTGTTAAATGGATTTGGATAAAGAACTATACTGCTTAAACTATTGCCTCGGATGCTTTCTGGATTAAGCGTTACAGGTATTTCAATATCTTCATCAACAACTACTGCTGTGCCAGATTCGGTGATACATCCTTCTTTTGCAACTACCCAATCATAACTACCGGGATCAATACCCATCATAAAGTATGCTCCTGCACCGCCATCCCAAGTAACTGTTGCATCTGTAATTGAAATGCCTTGAGCATCTTTTACTACGAATGTAACACTGTAAGTGTGCTCTGTTTCAGGCAGAAGAGAAATAGGTATTGTCGTTGGTTCAGTAATCACTATTGTTTCTGTTTGTAACTCATAACCTTCTTTTTGTACTAAGTACTGATAAGTACCTGCTTCAACGGAGTGTAAATATCCTGTTTGATTATAGTTTTCTCCTATGAAGACTACGTCTGCATCCAAAATAGGATCTCCGGTAACAGCATCGGTTACATCAAAGGTTATAGGATGATATTCTATTGGGCAGTCAATGATAAATGGATCACTATAAACTCTTGTTGAAACGCCTGATGAATAAACTCGTTCTACGCTGGCAACATAAGTACCTGTGTTAAGTTTCGTAAATGTCCACTCAGTTTCGGTTTTAAAGACGTGGAAATTATCATTCAAATAGACATTGTATCCTAAGAATGATTTTTCGGTACCATAAACAACTTTATCACCATTTTCGGCATTAGCATGAACTCTAACAAAAAGTACCGATGGTGGATAAGTAGTACCTACATGCGCCTCTTGCCAAACACCTGCTGCATCAACACTCCAAGCAAGCCCTGCACTTGCGAATGGTCCATCCACTTCTGCGAACAAAAATGGGGAATTGAGACCACCTGCGGGCCAATGTACCATTGCATAGAAATCGCCGTTAAATTCTACGGGAGTTAGAAACTCTGCGTAAGACCATCCATTTTCCATTGGGAAAGTTGGACTTGAACCCAGAAGTTGGTGGTTAGAATCAAAAATATCGACAGTTACAGGTAAACCTGGTCCATCGTCGACTAATCCAATTTCGACACTTGTAACTTCACCTGTTACTCCAACGGGGAACTTATTTCCTTTCCAGCCTTCTGTACCGGCTGTAAAACGAGTTGCCCAGAACCAGTCTGCTTGATCATATTGGTAATACTGTGGAAACCAACATTGGTTATTCCATGTAAATAGTGCGCTACAAGTATCATCGTCAGGATAGACTTCTAAACAAAATGGCTCGTCAGTTATTTCCACTAAATTAATAGTAAAATCAAACTCATGGTCCCATATAGTTACACCTGTTGCAATGAATGGTAAGTGATATTCTAATGTTGCAGTTATGGTGTAAGTACCTTTCCAAACATCGTCAAAAAATAATGTGGTACCATTTGCAGTTGCAACATAAATATGGTCGCCATCTTCTTGAGTCAAAGTAACTTGCGTTCCGTCTACAGGATCGTCACCCGCATTGGTTAAAATAGTGATAGTTACAGTAGATTCCATATCGCATGTCCAAACTATGTCGCTAAAAGCAGGTACTGACAACACGTTACCTGTATGTATTGCCCTAACTGCATACCTATATCCTCCTGTTGGAAGATCACCAAATTCGTTGTCGGTAATAGTAAACACATCGTCTGCTACGGTTGCGATTGTTGTCCAAAGAGAGGGGAAGTCTTCGTCACCATATTCTAAGCGGTCAACTTGATAGTTAGAAATAACTTTTGTTGGAGCGTAACCGTATTTAACAGATTTACCTTCCGATATTGCATTTACTCTTATCATCCAAACACTCGGTGCAGTAAACCAACCAGATGTGTTGCTTGGTTCCCATGTGCCGTCGTTTAGAGTCCAGGCAGGATTTGAACTTACATTAGGTCCATTTTGGTCAAGACCAAACCAACAAGAATGGGCATTAATAGAACCATCCCAACGCAACATTGCGTAGAATGTACCTGTATAAGGGACGTTCGGTAGAGGAACTTCAAACCAGAAATATGGAAAGGTCAAAAATGGCTCGCTTGAACCTACCAAATTACGATTTACATCATAAATATCGGCAATTAAGGTTTTATCTAGTGGTCCTTTTATATAAGATTCAAATAATAGTTCAACGCTTGTTACTTCACCGCTTTCGCCTACTTCAAATATATTGCCCAAAGATATATTGAAACCCGGATTGATACTCATTGCAAATTCAAATGTACCATCATCTAATATATACTGTACGGGTGATGGTAATGCCGGAACTGGTGGTTCCCAAGTGATAACTACTTCAGAACAGTCGGATGCTCTATCGGCAACAACATTACTCGGTTTGTAGGTTTTTAATGGCAACATAATATCATACACTGTTGGGTCTGTTGTATCAACAATAAGAGTGCAGTTATAATTTTCCCATCCTGTCAACTTAGCATTTAATTGATAGGAATTGTTTGCATATACTGCAGGGAATATATATACGCCTGAATCATTGGTATATACTGGACCGTAATTTTGGTAACCTATAAGGGTAACTTCAACGTTTGCCAATGGACCTGTGCCATCGTTTGCGGTAACAGTACCCGTAACAACAACTTCGGGGAATGTGCCAATTAACATATTACACGTGGTTTTTGTATCAGCAGCAACTACAACTCCAAGTTCAGCAAAGTGGTAATGTCCAAATGCTGTTACATCTATATCGTAGTTTCCGGGTTGCAATGATGGAAAGTAATAGTAACCATCAACGTCAGTTATTTGAGTCATATTGTCAATAGTCAACTTTGCATTTGGAACAATTTGACCTTTAGTGTTAGTAACAATACCTTCAATTTGTCCCATTCCTGTGGTGCTAATAAGAATATTAACATTTGGGAAACCGTTTATTACCATATTAGTACCCAAAGTAGATGGGCTAGCAGGATTTGGTGGGTTGGTATCAGAATAACTGATAATTGTTTTACCCGGATATCCAGAGTTTTTGCCATAAAATCCGTGATAGAGTGTGGCATATCCAGAATCATGTCTTTGTGTGTAAATAACCAAATTACCTGAACCAGTATATTGATAAGGAACATCTAACATAAAAACAACTTCATAAGTTCCTGCTGCTGACCAATCAAGCGTTCCGTTAAAAACTTCTGTGAATTCTGAAAATGGTATCCAATTAGTTGAAGAAAGCGTTTCTTGGTCTGTTTCAGCAATCCATACTGTAATAGGTATGGCTACAATATTTGCGGATGCTGCAGGCGCAACGAAAGTATAAGTCAATTGACTAATTTCTCCGCCATTAATACCTAACTCTGCAGGTGTATAAATGGTTTGAGAGAAACTTCTGCGCCAGTAAACTTCAACAGGCGCTTTTAATACGTTTGTACCACTACCGATAGAAATTTCGTGCATACCATTACACAAGTGTATAAAAGAAATTGCTGCTTCGGATAGACCACCACCCGTATAAACTGCTTTCACTGCCCAATTGTAGATACCGCTTGGTAGAACATCCCATTGTGTATCAGTGAAGGTTGTTGCATTAAGTGCAGTAGCCACTAAAGTCCATGCACTTTCGGGTTCGCCTTGCTTAAATCTGTAAACATTATATGATTCTAACCCTCTCGCGAGTTCAACTTCTTTTGAGCCGTCGCTTACGAATGCCTTAATTGAAATATTATTATTCCAACCATATTGCGCAAGATAACTTACCCAATTTCCGCTATTTAGCGCAGGACAAATTAAAAGGTCAGCCTTACCGGGCGCTACTGCAGGACCAGCATCTCTACCGAAAGGATAGCCTAATGTATTAACTAAGTTCCACCCAATTCTGAGTTCTTTTGATGGGTCAATTTGCCATGGAGTAGTTAAATTAATTTCTACCATGGTTTCTTCCGCAAAAGTAGTGAAATTTGTAATTGGTTCAATATAAACCAATGTTCCAGGATCGTTAATTCCTGTTCCACCTTCCCAAATTCTGATTTCCATTGTGGTTACGTCACTCATATGAGTTCCAATGCCAAGTGCTACTTTGGTTATTTCACCATCAAATAGATACATATTAGCAAAGTCTTCAGGTGTAAACCTAATAGCCATTGTCATATCTTCGCCTGATGTTTCACTATAACCAATTCTTCCAACGACTTCGTCGGATAAGCAATAGTTGAGCCAGCAACTTGTCAATGGTCCTGTTTGTTCCCAAGAAATAACAACGTCTGTTCCTACTTCTGTTGCAAAAACATTTGTTGGAGGATACAAAAGTTCATATAGGGTTATGTCATAAACTTCGTCTCCTCCGTTAACAGTAACATCGCCCGTATAAGTTGTAAATCTTGGTTTTGAGGCTGTTATGGTATAAGTGTGTGTGTCCCAAACTAATGGGAAAATATAATCACCATTATTATCAGTAACGGTTGAAAAATTATCGTATCCTGTAAGAGTAACAGAAACACCTTCAATGCCAACTCCAAGTTCGTTGTCAATAATTGTACCACTTACTTGATATGTAGTACCTGCAGGAATAATAGCAGCACAAAAATCTGCAGTTCGTTTTAGGAGTTTTTCCTCTTCAGCCCTTTTTAAATCTTCTTGTTGTTGTTGCTGAAGGGCTTTAACATCTTTAGCATGGCTACCCACGCTAAGATTACTGACGTTGCTTGTCGCAGTTTGCTGCTGTTGAGATTCCGCTTTCATTTTTTCTGCCAACTCAGGGTCTTCATTGACCTGGGTAGTCCTGTCAATAGCACCAAAAGTTGAACCGCCTTGCACTTGCAGTAGTGAAACTCCCGCTTTCTTAGCATTAGGGTTTGTAATGTTAGACACTTGGGCATACGTCATGCTTAAAAGCAAGAGCAGTGCGCCCGTTAAAATCAAAAATTTTTTCATTGTAAGGATTTTTAGTTAATAAATAGAGAGCGCAAAGTAAAACAATGTTTTTTTAATTTCCAAATTTTTAATCAAAAAAAAGCAAATTTTTCTGAAAAATAAATTTCCTTATTTTCCTATTATTCTTATATTCAATGTTTTGAAAATGTTTTTTATTATTATTTTCGGCGTATTTAATATTAACATATAATAGTAGTTAAAAAGTTTATTATCAATTAAATAGTACTGTTTTTATAAAATTATGAAGAAAATGATAAAATTATTTTGCTTATTGTTTGTAATAATTTGGTTAAATTCAGTCTATGGGCAATATTACAAAGAAGTTGCCGTCTCATTCCCTCATTTACTAAAATACAACCTATATTCTCCCGGTTCCAATGAAATATCAACTGCTGATGTTCCTATACTAATTTCATCACCTGAAAAATAATCTATCCAAGTCCCTGCTTTTGAGAAATTTACGCTTTTTGTACGAGTTATGACATCAAAATTTGCCATTGCAACGACTATTTCGTTAGTGGTTTTTAAGATGATGGTTTTAAAGTTGGTTTTAAGGTCGATTGTGTAGTCGGTGGTTGAAAAGACAGGTTTAGTTTTTCTAAATTCAATCATTTTAGCATATACATCAAACAATGCTTTTCTATCAGGGTCGTCGTCGTATTCCCAATGAGGAGGTTTTTTGCCAAGTCGCCCGCCGTAATCTATTGAAATATCATAACCTAATTCACCGAATTGCCAAATCATTTTAGGTCCGGGTATAGAAAAGAAAATCACTGCTGCGGCAGCATTGCGCTGTAACCCAACGGGAATTTGCTGTACGTCATATCCGCTTATTTGTTTACCATATTGAATATTTTTATACATAAGCCGTTCTTCGTCATGGCTTTCCATATATGTAACTAAATGTGGACTATTCCAGCCTCTCTCTTTGTATGAGCCCCAAGAAATATCGCCTTTTGGACCGTAACCACCTTGTTCCTCGCCCCAGCCCATTGTCATTTCGTTTATATTGTAATTTAGATTTCCCCACAAAAACATGCCGTGGTTTGCTAATTCTTTTTCTTCGGAGTTATCAGACAAATGTTCGCAAATAAAAAGAGCGTTAGGGTTTCTTTTTTTCATTTCGTCATACATTCTTTTCAAATTGTTGATACGTTGGGCATCATACGCACTTCCCCAGCTGTTGTTTCCAGTTGCAGGATATGGAGTATTTGAGAATCCTTTTGTAAAATCAAAACGGAAACCGTCAATTTTAAATTCACGCATCCAAAAAGCACAGATGCTATCTACAAATGCCTGTGTATTAGGACTTTCAAAATTTAAATCGTATCCCCAAGAACGTACATCAGGATTTTTAAAGTTTGACTCTATGTTAAACCAAGGATTTTCTTCTGTTATGACACCCGCATTATCAATATACATACGTACCATTGGATTGTCGCGTTTGCAATGATTAAGAACAATATCCATTATTACGGCAATATTATTAAGATGACATTCATCAATAAATGCTTTGTAGTCATTATCAGTGCCATAAATTTTGTCGGTAGCAAAATAAAATGTCGGGTTGTAACCCCAGCTGTCGTTTGCTTCAAATTCGTTGAACGGCATTAGTTCGATGGCATTGATGCCGAGTTTTTTGAGATAAGGCAATTTTTCTTTAACAGCATTGATACTACCCGCATCAGTAAAATCTCGGATTAAAATTTCGTAAATAATAAGATTAGTGGGGTCATTAATTTTGAAATTTAGCACTTTCCATGGATAATCATTCTTTTTAGTGGTAACGGTCATGGCAATTTGTGAAGTTTTACCCGTTGGATATTGTATAAGATTTGGATAAATTGTTTCAGGAATGTCGCGGTCGTGTCGCGGGTCTGAAATTTTGTATGCATACGGATCAGCCACTCGAATTGTTTTATCTATAAAATATTGACAAACATATTCTTTATTAGGATCTAAATCTCCAATTTTAATCCAGAATCTGTCATTTTCTTGTTTCAATAGAAATTCATCAGAAACTTCCCAATTGTTGAAATCACCGATTAGGTGGACACTATTTTTATGAGGAGCAAAAAGCACAAAAGCAAGCGAATCGTCGCTTATGCGTGTAATACCATCATTAAAAGGAACCTTAGACGTTTTTTCAAGAACCTCTAACGACTCCCTACATGACGAAAAACATAAAGTGAGTAATAGCAGTAATAATAAATGGTTATTTTTCATTTCAATTTTGAATTGATTTTGTGATTAATTTTTTGCAAAGATAAATGAAATTTCTTAAAATGAACTCAAAATGATAATTTTTTTAATTAAAAAAAGAGTCACTCCGAAAAGATATATTGTTTTATCGCAAGGTCACAAAGTTTTTTCACAAAGGTCACAAAGTGTCTACACAAATGACACAAAGTGTTAAATATCAACATATTTCAACTTGTTCCCTTAGTGCATTCTCTGTGTCTTTCGTGGTAGAGAATACTTTTAGAAGTAGTTAAAAAAATAAAAATTTAAGAATTTTTAATAAATTTAACATAAAAACAATATTTATAAAATATTTGCGTTTTGGCATTGATGAAATATATTAGACGCAAAAGAATTTCAAAAATATTTTTAATAACAACGGTTTTTTCGGTATCATGTGCCGGAGAAATTTATTCGCAAACAATACTTGAAGGAGGACCAATGTTAGGCGTTTCGTGGTATAACGGTGATTTGAATCCGCAGAGGCAGTTCTATAATATGCAGCCCGCATTTGGCGCATTTGTTAGGTTTATCCATAATGACAGATTAGCCTACAAAGGCTCATTTTTATTAGGTGGAATAAACGGAGAATACCCTACAAATAGTGTTTTACTTCGAGAATTTAACGACCAACCTTATACGTTTAATCGAACAATTTCTGACGTTGCATTGATGTTCGAAATTAACCTCTTTTCTTTTAATCATCCCTACAAGCAAGGTACTAATTTTGCGCCATATATATCATTTGGGGCAGGAACAATTTTTTATAAAAGATTTGAAAATGATGAAGAAAAACCATATTTTGTATTTTCGTTCCCATTTGGAGCGGGAGTTAAATGGAAATTAAAAAATAATCTGCGTCTGGGCATTGAATGGACTACTCGCAAAACTTTTGCTGACGACTTAGACAAAGTAGGATTCAATAATTCTGTGCAACCTGCTGATCCTTATGGTTTTAACCAATGGAAAATGTCGCATAACAACGACTGGGTATCTTTTGTAACTATTTATGCCTCATTCACACTAATTAATAAACGCGAAAAATGTGACGCAGGATTTTATTAATAACAAATTTATTATGTCTGTAAAAGAAAAATTAGATATACAAAAAATGCCCAGACATGTTGCAATTATTATGGATGGCAACGGACGATGGGCTAAAAAGAAGGGTGCCGTTAGAATGTTCGGGCATAAACAAGGAGTTGAAACGGTGCATCAAATAACAGAAGCAGCAACAGAACTTGGTTTACAATACCTCACTTTGTACGTATTTTCTACTGAAAATTGGAACAGACCTAAAACAGAAATTAATGCATTGATGTCCCTGTTGGTTTCAACAATCACAAAAGAGACTAAAACATTGTTAGACAATAATATAATACTAAAAACCATCGGAAATATTAACAATTTACCATCAAAAGTAAGAAAAGAATTAGAACTTTGTATGTTAAAAACTGAAAAAAACACGGGATTAACGCTTATCTTGGCATTAAGTTATAGTTCACGGTGGGAAATTACAGAGGCAGCAAAAAAAATTGCAGAAGATGTGAAAAACGGAAATCTGCAAATTGATACAATAAACGAACAATTATTTCAAAAATATTTAACAACAAAAACTATTCCCGATCCCGAACTCTTAATCAGAACCAGCGGTGAACTGCGGATAAGCAACTTCCTGCTGTGGCAAGTGGCATACTCAGAACTTTTCTTTACAGAGGTTTTGTGGCCCGATTTTAGTAAAGAACATTTTTATGAAGCATTATTCGACTATCAAAAAAGAGAACGTAGGTTCGGAAAAACAAGTGAACAGTTAAAATTATAATAAAATGCTAAAATATTTAATACCAATATTTTTATTTAGTTTATCGACCATAAATTTCGCACAAACCGAAGAGATTTCTTATTCCGGTAAGCCCCGAAAATTGATAATTGCAGAAATAGGAGTATCAGGCGACCTGCACAACGACCCACGAATTCTCGCTGGGTTGTCAGGGTTGCAAGTTGGTCAAGAAATTTCAATTCCCGGCGAAGATATTACAAATGCTATTAAAAAATATTGGGACTTTGGACTCTTTTCTGACGTGAAAATTGCGATTACTAAAATTGAAGGACGACAAGTTTGGTTAGATATATATTTACAAGAACGACCAAGATTGTCAGAAATTAATTTTACAGGATTAAAAAAATCAGAACGAGAAACAATATTAGAAAAAATCTCAATGATGAAAGGAAATCAGGTTACTCCACACGCAATAGCAAGAGTCGAAAGAGTAATTAAAAATCATTTTGTTGACAAAGGTTTTTATAATACGGAAGTTTCTATCGTTCAGCGAGATGATACATCAAGAATTAATCATGTTTTTTTAGATATTGATGTCGACAAAAAAGAAAAAGTGAAAGTTAATTCACTTATTTTTGAAGGAAATGAAGTTTTTTCTTATGGCAAATTAAACCGAATAACCAAAAAAACTAACGAAAAACATTTGATGCGAAATTTTTTCCGTACAAAAAAATTCGTCGAAGAAAATTATGCAGAAGATAGAAAACGTATCATCGAAAAATATAACGAAAAAGGTTATAGAGACGCACAAATTGTATCTCATTCTGTTACCAAAAACGAAGATAATACCGTAAATATAGTTATAAAAGTTGAAGAGGGCATCAAATATTATTTCGGTGAAATCACGTGGGTTGGAAATACGGTATATCCCAGCGACTATTTGGCGTATGTTTTGCGTATAAAAAAAGGAGATGTTTTTAACCAGACTTTGTTGGAAAAAAGATTATTTATTGACGAAGATGCCATCATTAATCATTACATGAACAACGGCTACCTATTTAGCCGCGTTATGCCCGTAGATATTAGGATTGAAGCCGATACTATTGACTTAGAAATGCGTATTTACGAAGGAGTACAAGCAGAAATTAACCATATTTTTATCAGCGGAAATACAAAAACACACGAACACGTTATAAGGCGCGAACTTAGATTTAAACCCGGACAACTCTTTGACCGCTCGGCAATTATACGTTCTGTTAGAGAATTAGCGCAATTAGGGCATTTCGACCCCGAAAAAATTAATCCCGTCCCAATACCAGACCCCGACAAAGGAACTGTTGACATCGAACTTAACCTCGAAGAAAAAGCTAACGACCAAATAGAACTATCTGGCGGCTGGGGAGGTGGTATGTTTATCGCATCTCTCGGACTTAAATTTACTAATTTTTCTATTAGAAACGTTACCGATTTTTCTACTTATAGACCTTTGCCTTCGGGTGACGGGCAAACTCTTGCACTTCGTATGCAAACGCAAGGTAGATATTTTCAAACTTATAGCATCTCTTTTGTTGAACCATGGCTCGGAGGCAAAAAACCTAATGCTCTGAGTGTTACGGCATATCTTTCGCGACAAACAGGTATTAATTACAACTATTACAACAATATGTACAGTATGTACAACCCTTATGGCGGGAGTTATGGGTATAATACAATGGATTCCAGATATTATGACGATAGTAAATATATGCGAGTTGCGGGTGTTTCCTTAGGATATTCAATGCGGTTGCGGTGGCCAGATGACTATTTTTATTTAATGACCCAACTTAATTATCAAAGATATAACCTGAAAAATTGGTATTATTTTCCTGAAATTACTGACGGTATGTCTCATAGTATTAGTTTGGGATTAACTTTGTTACGTAGTTCTATCGACAATCCACTTTATTCAAGAACAGGTTCTGAAATTGCACTTGGCGTGGAATTTACACCTCCTTATTCTCTTTTTTCGAGACAAGATTATTCGCAAGCTACAAGCGCCGAACTTTATCGTTTAATTGAGTTTCATAAATGGACTTTTAAGTCAATGTTTTTCAAAGCATTAGATAGAGCAGATAAATTAGTTGTCATGGGACGTATTGAGTATGGATTTTTGGGTTATTACAATAAATTCAAACGCTCACCCTTTGGAAAATATATGCTTGGCGGAGACGGAATGTCGGGTTATAGTTACAACGCAAGTGAAATGATAGGTTTAAGAGGATACGAAAATAGTAGTTTGACAGCACAAACATTCAAAGTTTATGAAAACGGTCAAGCAGGATGGGCATTTGACGGAAATATGTACTCAAAAATGACCTTAGAATTGCGCTATCCCGTTATTCTGCAGCCATCAGCAACTATTTGGGGACTCCTATTCGCCGAAGCAGGTAATTCATGGTCTGAATTTAATCACTTCAATCCATTTGACCTTAAACGTTCTGCCGGTTTTGGTATCAGGCTTTTCTTACCAATGCTCGGTATGATGGGTATTGACTGGGGATATGGCTTCGACACCGTCCCACGACAGCCCTCGGCAGGAGGCGGAAATTTTAGATTTATTATGGGTAAAGAATTTTAGTTATCAGTTTTCAGTGAATGAGTAAATGAGTGAATGAGTAAATGAGTGAATGAGTATTTTTAGTTCGTAATTTTTTTCGTTTTTAGTATTAACCTTATTTTTACCTTGTTTGTTTTTACAAAAACCAAAACTTTTAACGTTCTTTGCGTTCTCAACTTTGCGCCTTTGCGTTAAAATAAATAATTAGAATAAATTAAATTGTAAAATTATTAATATATTATGTTTTCAGGAATAGTAGAAGAAGCCGCAACAGTTGTGGCAATAGAAAAAGAAAAAGCCAATATTCATCTGACTTTAAAAAGTTCTTTTGCGGATGAATTAAAAGTAGACCAAAGTGTTTCGCATAACGGAGTTTGTTTGACTGTCGTTAAAACAACCGCTGATACGCACACCGTTACCGCAATAAAAGAAACGCTCGAAAAATCAAATTTGGGTCTTCTGAAAGTTGGCGATAAAGTTAATCTTGAGCGAAGTATGCTTTTGAATGGACGTTTAGACGGACACATTGTACAAGGACATGTTGACCAAACCGCAACATGTGTCGAACTCAAAGAAGCTGACGGCAGTTGGTACTATACTTTCGAGTATGAAATTGACCGCGAAAAAGCCGCTCAAGGTTATATGACCGTCGAAAAAGGATCCGTTACGGTAAACGGAGTAAGCCTGACAGTTATCAATAGCAAAGATAACCGTTTTTCTGTGGCAATTATTCCATATACTTATGAAATGACTAATTTTCACCAAATTAAGCCCGGAACGGTAATCAATATTGAATTTGATATCTTAGGTAAATACATTAGTAAATTGCTGACTTTTAAGTAAATATATCCGAATTTAAAATAAATAAAATTGAAATTATGATTGATATAATGAGAAATATTTCTGATGCATTCGGGATTAATAGCATGGGCTCTTTGCCTGCTCCTGTCGGCATTGAAATAATTGGTGAAGATAATGATATTTTTTATCTTGGTCCTGAACTTGACAAACGATTAATGAGAGGCGACCGTCAAAATTTTATTAATGATTTGAAAGTTGCCTTAAAAGAAGCAAAAGATGAGCAAGCAAGGAAGACAAACTAAAATAAGTGTTTCGGATGGCTTGCTACAGGCTGAAGAAAGTGCGGTACAAGATAACAGCTTGTTACCCGTTGCTGATGAATTAGAGCGTTTTGTGGCTATTGACAGAGATTTGTTAGAGTGGCTAAAAGAACGTGCCGAAAAAGAGCAAGACTCTCGGATAGCGTTTAACAACAAACGGTTAGATGAGTTTTGCAGAAAAGGGAAAAGAGTTTTTGTCGCCAATATACTTGCTATGTTTTTGGCATATTCAATTATTGTTGGCGGTGGAATTGCATCCGTTGTACTTGCTATAAATGGATTATCTCTTGAAGGTTCAATACTTGGAGGTGTAACATTAGTTGCTGCAGCTGGTGTCTTTTTAAGAAAAAACAAAAATAGAGAAGACAATGTTTTTTGATAACAAGAATGGTAATCTTATGACATATTTTTCTCCAGAAGAAAATTTTTTAATAAAATTACTTTTCCGCGAAGAAAAATTATTGTTAGACACCGCAATAATTGACGAAAAAGCCTTACTATCTATTGCTGTCAAAAACGGATTAGCACAATTGTTATATATAAATGACGGTTCGAAACAGTTATCAAAAGAGGCGCAAAAACAACTTAAAGATAACTATTTATACAACTTAGGAAAAAATGCGGGTATTCAATTAATTGTTGCACAAATTATTGAAAAATTGTCCCAAAAAGAGATACCTGTAATTTTATTAAAAGGTATTTCATTGATTACTAATGTATATGACGATATCGCTTTACGACCCATGAGCGATTTAGATATTTTATTACCTATAAAATCTGTTTTTGAGGCTTGGAAATTATTAAACCCCAAAGAGATTGAACTAAAACTGAATGATATTAAAACAATACATCATTTACCTTTGTTTAATTATAAAGGAATTAGCGTAGAATTACATCGCTTTCTCTTTCCTTCCGACGTAAAATATCAAATTCCAATTGATGAAATATGGCAATCAGCAATTGAGTTGCCTGATTTTAATGCCTCTTCTATTAATCCGACATATCAAATTATATATCAGTTACTTCATATCTATTATTCTTGCCGACAAGGCGGGTTGAGGTTAAGTTGGTTTTATGATATAAAAGAGTTGTTAAGCAAGTTTGACAATGAAATAACCCTCGAAACAGTTGAAAATCAGGCTAAAATTTGGAAAATCGAAAAACCAATCAGAAAAATGCTCACTTTTTTTACCGTTTTATCTCCTAAAACTACATTATCAGTTTCAATATCAAAAAAAGAGACAAAAGAAATTAAAAAAATGATAAATTTGCTTCATATTTCAGACCGAAATAAAAAAACTGAATATGGCTACGGCATTGCATTAGAACGACTTGCTAATACCAAAGGTATAAAAAACAAAATAATATTTATCATTAATACAATAACAGACAACGGCAAAGGAAAACGAAAATTTTCAATAAAAAGAATATATGACCTCTCAAAAAATTTTATAGGTCATATTTTTTGCAAATTCGTGTAATTTGTGGAAAAAAAAACTATCCTTTGTGTCTTTCAATAAATTCAATAACCAAACCCTTTGCGTTCTTTGTGGTTTTCTGTTTTTTAAATTAGGTAAAAAATCAAGAAAAAAGTAAAATTTTTGACTAAATCGGCAAAAAACCCCCAATGAAAAAATGCTAACCTTTGATTTTTAGCAGGTTAGCATTTTTATTTGTGCCCGGAACAAGATTCGAACTTGCACACCGTAACCGGCGCCAGCCCCTCAAGCTGGTGTGTCTACCAATTCCACCATCCGGGCAACCATTATACACGAAAAAATCATTTGTGAGCGGAAAACGAGACTCGAACTCGCGACCCCGACCTTGGCAAGGTCGTGCTCTACCAACTGAGCTATTTCCGCATTTGCGCCGCAAAAATAGATGCATTTTTTGAATAAAAAAAATCTAACGCAATTTTTATCGAAAAAATTAAAAATTAGTTTTTTTTCGTGTTACAAAAAATCAAACCTCCAAAGGGATTATCTCAACCGATAAAATCTTTGTATTGCTTATCAGATAGCAATACGTCAATTTCTTCGGGGTTCGAGATTTCCACCTTAACCATCCAACCTTTTCCATAAGGGTCTTTATTGACTAAGTCGGGTTGTTCGGTTAAATCAACATTAACTTCAATAACTTTTCCCGAGAGGGGCATGTAGAGGTCTGAAACAGTTTTTACAGCTTCAATAGTTCCAAAAACTTCTTCACGCTCAATGTCTTCACCTTCGGTTTCAATTTCAACAAAAACGATGTCGCCAAGTTCGCTTTGAGCAAAATCGGTTATTCCAACCGTAGCAACATTACCATCTAAACCTAACCATTCGTGGTCTTTTGTGTATTTTAAATTTTCTGGTATGTTCATTATTATTTTAAATTTTATAAATAAATAATTTGCAAAATTATAAATATTTTTTGAAATAACATTTTTTTTTTCAAAAAATTGTATCAAATAAAAAAAAAGTATTACTTTTGTCACTTTATTTAAATCTAATTTTTTTAGCATGGATAATAAATTGAAAGAATTTATGGATGCCGTAAAGGCAAAAAATCCGGGCGAGGATGAATTTTTACAAGCCGCCCAGGAAGTAGTAGAAACCGTTTGGGACTTTTATCAGTCGAACGAGCGTTACAAAAAATACAAAATTTTAGAACGTATGATAGAACCCGAACGGTGTGTCATTTTCAGGGTACCCTGGATAGACGACAAAGGAGAAATACAAGTAAACCGCGGTTACAGAGTTCAATTTAATTCCGCAATTGGACCCTATAAAGGCGGAATTCGTTTTCATCCGAGTGTTACTCTTAGTGGTCTTAAGTTTCTAGGGTTCGAGCAGACATTCAAGAACAGCCTTACGTCTTTGCCAATGGGCGGCGGAAAAGGTGGGTCTGATTTCAACCCAAAAGGAAAGTCAGAAAATGAAATGATGCGTTTTTGTCACGCATTTATGTGTGAACTTTTTCGACACATCGGTCCAAACACTGATGTCCCAGCAGGTGATATCGGTGTAGGCGCACGCGAAATTGGTTTTATGTACGGAATGTACAAAAAGTTAGTTAATGAATTTACCGGGGTTTTTACCGGAAAAGGACGCGAATATGGTGGAAGTCTTATTAGACCCGAAGCAACCGGTTTCGGAGCAATATATTTCCTCCGCGAAATGCTCGCTCTTAAAGGTAAAAATATGAAAGGTATGACCGTCGCATTGTCTGGTTTCGGAAATGTTTCTTGGGGTGCCGCGCTTAAAGCAACTGAACTTGGCGCAAAAGTTGTTACAATTTCAGGCCCAGATGGATACATCTATGACGAAAACGGTCTCAACAACGAAAAAATTGATTATATGGTCGAACTTAGATCATCTAACAATGACATTGTAGAACCATATTCCAAAAAGTTCAACGTCCCATTCTTTCCAAAAAGAAAACCGTGGGAAGTAAAAGTTGATATTGCGATTCCATGCGCTATTCAGAATGAACTGAATCTCGATGATTGCAAAAAACTTTATGAAAATGGTTGTCAAATGATTGTTGAAGCCTCCAACATGGGACTTACAGCAGATGCCGCTACTTTCGCTACCGAAAATATGGTCTTTGCACCCGGTAAAGCAGCTAATGCGGGCGGAGTTTCAGTTTCCGGACTCGAAATGACTCAAAACAGCATGAGATTAAATTGGACAACCGAAGAAGTTGACGAAAAACTTAACCAAATCATGACTAACATTCATGCTACTTGCGTCAAATGGGGTTCCGAACCTAACGGAAAAGTAAACTACATCAAAGGAGCAAACATTGGTGGTTTTGTAAAAGTTGCTGAAGCAATGATAGCACAAGGAGTTGTTTAATTTTACGAAATTAAATAATACTCATTTTTTCTGTGTAATTTTTAGATTTTTTATTCAGAGACGGGGAATTTCAATTTTGGAATTCCCCGTCTTAGTTTAATATTTTCTACAGCTTCAGAACTATTGAACGGTGTAAACCAAATCTGCATTATTCACAAATAATTGCAAACTTAAGCATGTAGTTAATAAAATTCCTCACTCCAATATTTTTTCTTTTTTCAATAAAAACTATTGCTAAATAGCTTACATTGGTTCTATCTTTATAAAGGTTAGATTTTTTTTGCCACGTAAAAAATATTTTTTCTTTACAATAGCTTGTAATTCCAATATTTCATTTAATTTTGTATTCCAAAAGCATATAAATTTTTCAAAAATAATTGAGATAAAATTTTATAAATCAGACTATTGAGAGTCAAAATATTTTAAAAACATAATGGAAAAACTAATTGACCTACCCAAAATATTAGATACGCGAGGAAATTTAACCTTCCTCGAAAATCTTAGCCAAATTCCGTTTGAAATAAAGCGGGTTTTTTGGACTTATGACGTACCCGGTGGCGAAACACGCGGCGGACACGCTTTTAAAACACAACAAGAAATAATTATTGCTCTATCCGGAAGTTTTGATGTTGTGATTACCGATAAATCAGGCGCAAAAAAAGTTTATCACCTAAATCGTTCATATAAAGGATTATACCTTCCAGCGTTAACGTGGAGACATACTGAAAATTTTAGTACAAATTCTCTTTCATTACATATTAGTTCTGAAAATTTTTCTGAAAACGATTATATTAGAGATTATGAACAATATAGAAAAATGTAAACCTACACTGCCCACCGTTTTTGACTGTCATATTTATACCCTTCCGCAGATAAGTGCTGTTTCGGGAAATATTTCTACAATTCAAAACGGGTTTGATATACCTTTTGAAATTAAAAGGGTCTTTTATCTTTATGATATTCCCGCCGGTAGAGACAGAGGCGCACATGCACACATGGAGTGTCATCAGTTCTTAATTGCCGCAGGAGGAAGTTTTGAAGTGATGGTTGAAGATGGGAAATTTAAAAAAACGCTTTTTCTTAACCAACCCTTTATGGGATTGCATATTCCACCGGGAATTTGGGCGCACGAGCAAAACTTTTCATCAGGCTCGATATGTTTAGTGATGACATCACACCCATACAACGAAAATGATTACATTAGGTCGTATGAAGAATATTTAAAATATCGTGGAATATAAAGATGGCTATATAATTAATCCTCAGGATTTTAGAAAGGGAACTATTTATATGTCCCCATTTGAAACCAATGACGCATTTGTTAACAAAGAGTTATTGTCTGGTGTTTATAATGTTGATAATGACCCAGTAGTTGAGTTTTATGAAAGGTTTTTTTCAATCACTGAGAGTGCGACAAAAGCATTAGAATTATCTTTGAACGACTTGCAACTGAAGCCTGATGATGAAGTTTGGATTATCACTACGTCGGGCAACAAATATATTAGCAGTTGTGTTACTCGAACAATAGAAATGTTTTGCAAATGGAGTCGCCAAAAAACCGAAAAAACTGCTGTTATTCTTGTCAACCACGAATTTGGATTTCTTTATGAGGATATTGCTCAATTAAAAGAACACAATCTACCCATTATTGAGGACAAAGCATACAGTATGTATTCATTTTACAATGATGATAAAAATAATTTCTTTGGAGATTATATAATTCTCAGTATGGCGAAAATGTTTCCAATGCAGTCAGGAGGCTTGCTTTATGCAAAAAAAGGCATAATTTTTCAAAAAGATTTATCCATAAAGGAAGTGGAATATTACAAAACCTGTTTTACGTGTTATAATGATGAAGAAGACTACATTAGGAGTATGAGATTGTACATTTTCAATTATATACGTGAAAAAATGTTGCCACTTAAATTACTGCCTCGTTTTATACCAAAAACTTCCGAAGTGCCGGGTGCATACCTCTTTTACGCAAAAGAAGGAAGAAATATTGACTATCCTAAATTGAAACAATTTATGCAAAATAATGGTGTGGAATGCAGCGTGTTTTATGGTGAAGAAGCCTTTTATTTTCCTTGTCACCAAAAAATGACCGAAAATCATGTTGACTATATTATTACTTTAATCAAAAACTTTTTAAAATGAGTGCAATAAACCTTAAAATTGGACAAAATGTTATCATACACCCCTCAACAGAGTACAACAACGTTGAATTTGGTGATAATATAAAAATAGCAAAAGAATGTACTGTTATTGGAAGTGAAAACCATAAAGTAAAAATTGGCAGCGGCTCAATTGTTTGTATGTATTCGATTATTGACGCTTCGCAGGCTGATATAATTCTTGAAAATAATGTAACAATAGCCCAACAAAATGTTATTATTTCGCATTGGAACGTTTCAGAAAGTTCCAAGTTATATAAGTTATTTCGTTATCGTGAGGCACCTATTAAAATAAAAGAAAATACATGGATTGGGTCAAGTTGTATAATAGCGCCGGGCGTAACAATCGGTCGTTGCTCTATTATTGCCGCAAATAGTTATGTAGACAGGGATGTTCCGGATTATTCTATTTATGGCGGAAATCCCGCTAAATTAGTAAGGAATATAAGCCCAAAAGATTTTGAATAAGTTACCAATATTTAGAATTATGATAGTTTCAAATATAGAGCTTGGAAAAAACGTATCTATTTCAACAACAGCCTCTTTTAACAATGTAAGGTTGGGCGACAACGTTAAAATTGGTAACAAATCGACATTATTCGGAAGTGAAGATAATATTCTCGAAGTGGGCAACAATACCGAAATAGGTGCTTTTACGATATTAAATGGATACTCATCCAAACTGAAAATCGGTGAACGATGCAACATCGGTGCGTTTTGTCACATGATTACTGATACAGGACCGAATGGAAGTCCTAAATTATTGAAAAAATATCCCATAAAGACTGCGCCGATAATCATTGGAAACGATTCTATTATTGGACACGGAACAGTAGTAATTGCAGGTGCTAAAATTGGTGATTGCGCATTTATTATGCCAAATAGTTTCGTAAATTGCGAAGTGCCTCCGAGTACCATTTATGGTGGAAGTCCTGCGAAATTGTCGAGAAAATTTGATTTGGATGAGATGGAGTAGTTTTCAGTTTTCAGTGAATTAGTGAATTAGTGAATTAGTGAATGAGTGAATTAGTGAATGAGTAAATGAGTGAATGAGTGAATGTGTAAATGAGGGAATGAGTGAATGAGAAAATGAGTGAATGAGAAAATGAGTGAATGAGAAAATGAGTGAATGAGTGAATTAATAAGGGTAAAATGAGTGAATAAATGAAAAATGCATCCCGTTAGGGATGAAATATTGGTAGAAAAATGAGTGAATGAGTGAATGAGAGAATGTGTAAAAGAGTTTCGGCGGGGTTACACCACCGCTGGGGTAAACAGCTTCGTTGCAGGCATCTTTACTTTGTTTTAAAAAATGTTCTCAAATAAAATTTTCAAATCATTTCTTACTGTTTCATATTCAGGTAATTGTCCTTTTACTATTTGGTGTTCCAAGCTGTTTTTCCAAGCGGATTTTAGTATTTTGTCGTTGTTTTCATTGACTAACTGCTCAATCCCTGAAAAATGCAGATTTTTGTACTCAATCTTTGTATAAAAACCTCTTACAATTTCTTTCCAGTCAATATTTTTAATATTTTTACTCAAATACCAAATATCAAAGTAATCTCTTGGTGCAGTGTAAGAACGTTGTATTAATGCTCTGATTTTTTCGGCAAGCATTTCGTTAATATTGTATATCAAAATATTTTGTGCGTTTTCGGTAAGTCTATCACTATATGGGTGTAAAACAGTTGCCTTTTCTGGCTCAAAAATCATTTTTTCGTACAAAATTATCTCAATTTTTATGCTTGTGTGCCAACGATTTGGTTCGGGTGGTTGCTGATTTTTACTATGGTCTGCTCCCCAAAACTTTATTTTGGCACTGTAGCCTGTTCTTTGATTGTTAAACTGCAAATTTTCAATTGATTGAATATACAAAAGCATTTCTGTTCGTTCTGTTACTAATTCAACAATTTTTTTCAGCATTTTCATATCAAACACAAAATTTTCGTTTGTGGCTGTAAAGTCAAGGTCTTCCGAAAATCTGTAATCAGGAAAGCGACACTTTTTTAAACAAGTTCCACCTTTGAAAATTAGACTATTTCGACATTCTGATACCGTGTAAATTGCGTCAATAAAATGTCCCAAAACCCAATCTTTGTCAATTGTAGTTGTGCGAACTTTTTGCTCCGTTGCTATTCTGTTTATTTCGTTTTTGCTTATCATGTCAATATTGATTTTGTACAATTTTTAGAATGTTTTCTTTCGACAAATTCATTCGTAAATACCAACTGCTGTTTGTTTCGCCTATATTTTCGCCGAAAGTGTCAAATAAATTATAACTTCTATTGACTTTTGAACGGGCAAATTTCACGAAATTATTTAGATTTTTTTTTTCAAAAAGTTCTGCTAAAAATCCAAGTCGCTTTATAACAGCAATATTGTCTACAGTATTGCAATAATCAATTAATTTTTTAGCGTTTAACTTTGCGCTGTAAAAAGCATTAATTAATTCCGCAAAACCACCACTGTATTGTGGCAAATCGAAACAATCAACAATGGTTTTTTCAATATCTGTTATTGGATATTTGTAATTTCCATGACCATTAAAATTAATTCCTACTCTCTTTTTTGATAGAATTTTGACAAATTGATATATTGTTCCAGCAAATTCTACTTCTGTTTTGAGGTGGGTGGTTTGAATGAATACTTTATTTGGAAATTGTTCGGTAAGTCCGTGTAAATTCAATGCTGACCAATAAGCAACAGCACCCGACTTTGACGGTTTTCCATTATTTTGAAATTTTATATTTCTGAAAATCAGCATTTTAACATTTTGGGCTAAAATGTGGTGGCTAATTTCGGCATCGGTCTGGATATC
>WRMI01000002.1 GCA_009777175.1 Marinilabiliaceae bacterium | reverse complement strand
TTCTGTATAAATATTTGAACTGACAACTGACAATCACATCACAATAGGCTCACTTTTCTTAATTTTCTTATTTAACGGCACAACAATCACAGTCCGTCAGCAAAGACAGATTAGATTTATTAGACATTTTAACAGCCGCACATTGTCTGGTAATTTCCGATAAAAAAGAGGAAATAATCGAAATGGCAGGTCTGCAGGTTACCAGCTACAAGCCTTATAATCACAGAACGGATTCAATTGAAAAATATATATTCAACCTGAATGGAAAAATATTAAAAGGAAAAAAAATAACAATTCATCCCAATTATATTACTGATTCTGATACAGATTCAAATTTCGACTTAGCAATTGTAGAATTGGAAGATTCAATTAATGATGTTTTTTTCCCTATTTTATATGACAAATACGATGAATTGGGAAAATCTTGTATTGTTGTTGCATTCGGTGCTTCTGGTTTTGGTAATTCTTTACATGTTGAAAGTTTATCTTTAAAACTTGCAGGTAATAATGTAATAGATAGTATCGGCGGTGCATTGTATTTAGGCAATTATTGTCAATTATTTGCTGATTTCGACGCCCTCGACTACAAAATATCTAACGAATTAGGAGATGCGATACCGTTAAATCTTGAATTTGGAACTTGTGGTGGTGATAGTGGAGGACCTCTTTTTTATGAATCTAACGAAAAAATGTATTTAGTAGGAATATTATCAGGAGGAGGGTTAACACTCGAAAACATCAAACATTTCAGTTTTTATGGGCAAATAAGTACTTTTACAAGAGTTTCAACTCATAAAATTTGGATTGAAAATACAATAAAAAAATAGTAAGTAAATAGTTTCAAACAAATAAATTCAATAATTTTGCGTTTGTAGCAATAAATATAAGAATGAATGAAATTACAAAAAATAAAAACGAATTTCAATTTACAGATATAGAACATGAAAATGTGATTTTTTCTAATGTTTCTGAAATCATTGAAAGTCGAAAATTTAATGCTATTTATATCGCAAACAGTCAGATTGTGTTGATGTTTTGGGAAATAGGCAGGTACATTAACTCCGTAGTTTTGGGAATGGAACGCGCCGAATATGGCAAAAAGATTGTCGTTACATTGTCACGACAATTGGTTGCGAAATATGGTAAGTCGTTTGAAGATAAAAATTTACGTAGAATGATGCAATTTGCAAGCCAATTTGATGATGAACAAATTGTCGTTTCACTGTCACGACAATTAAGTTGGTCGCACTTTCTCATATTACTTCCACTTAAATCAATGGAAGAAAAATTATATTATGCTGCTGAAACCGCAAAACAATTACTTGGAGTACGCGGCTTACGTCACATGATTTCTCGCAAATCTTTCAAACGTAGAGAAATTGCAAATTTACAAATAAAGCCTAACTGCAATATTCCTTTTAATGCCTTCAAAGACCCGTATTTATTAGATACTTTAGATTTGAAAGATAGTTTTTTAGAAGGCGATTTGGAAAAAGCGATTCTGTTGAGTTTAGAAAAGTTCATAATGGAATTTGGCAAAGGTGATTTTTGTTTTGTGGAAAGCCAAAAGCGAATGATAATTGATGGAGATGACTTTAAGTTGGATTTATTGTTTTATCACAGAGGACTGAAACGTCTTGTTGCCATTGATTTGAAAATTGGACGTTTTATGCCAGCACACAAAGGACAAATGGAACTTTACCTCGCTTGGCTAAAAGAAAATGAGATGAAAGAAGATGAAAATTCACCTATTGGAATAATACTTTGCACACAAGCACAGCGACAACGTATTGAATATCTTCAACTTGATAAATCGGGCATTGCTGTTGCAGAATATTGGACAAAACTTCCTCCCAAAGAACAATTTGAAAACAAGATACAGGAGATTATGGCAGAGGCAAAAGAACGTCTTGAACGTAGAAAATTACTCGGATTTTCAAATGAGCAAAAGCAAATAAATTATTTTTTAGAAGAAAGTAGTGATGAAACTGACGATAAAGATTAAAAATCAGTGATATGCAAACGGAGAGAAACAACAAAGATGCCAGCAACACAACGAAGCGGTTTCACGCAATTGCGGCAGTATCACGCAGAGTATTGTAAAAATTTGAAAGTTTGTATCCCGCTCGAAGGTCAGTGAAAGCCGCAACTGCAGGTGAAGCCGCCAGGACGATGTGTGCAAGCGGCCGAGAGTGCGGCGGACAGGGTTGCAGAAACCATACTTAAACTGCAGAAACACAACATATTGTTTAATAATTAATAAAATTTAGTATGTTTAAGTACAATGAATTAGTAACAGAGACAGCGGTCGTCGATAAGGGCGGGGCAATGGAAGCAGATACCATTTCAAAAAACGGGCGGAGTTCGAAAAGCCAGACGAGTAGAGGAAACTTTTTATGTTTAGTATTTTTTACATTTCTGGTATCTGCAGTTATGTTTTACAATTGCGAAGACAATGAAAACAATGGGAATAATGGGAACGGCGATGGAGATATATATTTGCCTTTAGATATTATCAACGAGGATGAGTCTCTGACGTTCGAATATGACGGGCAAAGCCGTATTACGCAAATGACTGAAAACTTTCAAAATTCAGTTTATATGCTGAGTTATAACAATGCAGGTGATTTGATTTCGATGAGATTTGTTAGTTCTAGCAGTAGTTACACAGAAACGTACACCAAAAAAGACAATACACTCACAATCACTTATTCAGATTCGGATGAAACTACATCTATCGAATTGAGTGCAGAAGGACATCTTCAAAAATTGTTTGGTGAAAATGGACATATTAATTTTGAATATAAAAACGGAAACCTTATAAAAATAGAGGGCGAAGGAGATTATATTGATTATATTGAAACTTATACCTACGATGATAAGAAATCACCTTTTTATCACTGTAAAACTCCGAAATGGTGGTTTATATGGTTATTTAGAATTGACGACGACACATATTTTTGTGGTTTACAAAACAATATTAAAACTATGGAAAGTAATTGGCAAAGCGTAACTTGCGAATTCACTTATAACGACTATGGTTTTCCACTTACGCAAATAGTTGAAGCTATTGATGATTATGGCTCTAAACGTGTTACGAATAGTTACAGATACGAGAAACGATAAATGAAAAATGCCTGACACACAGCGGGCGGTTTAGTGTAATGGCGGCAGTAGCCCCGCATATAGGGCAGTGTGAGAATGAACGTATTAATTGCAGTGGATGCCGCCCCTATACCAAATTGTATGGACGTTGTATCCAAGCCGAGCGAGTGCAGACATGAAAGTGTTCGATTCGAAAACAAATTGGAAAAGAATAAAAAAATTATAAAAAAGTTGTACAATAAGAATTTTTTGTATATTTTTGCCCCGTTAATTTTGTTAATTATTTTTCAATGGATAACATTATAAAATACAGAAAAATAATCTTTTACAAAGATTTTTTCAATGACTTTTTTTTTAATTTGCGAGAAAAAGTCAGAAAGAAAGTCATTTGGACGATTGAAATAATTGAAGACCTTCAAGTTGTTCCTGAAACCTATCTCAAGCATCTTGAAGGAACAGATGGTCTGTACGAAATCAGGGTTCAACAAGGAAACGACATCTTTAGAATTTTTTGTTTTTTTGACGAAGGCCAATTAGTTGTCTTATTAAACGGTTTTCAGAAAAAGTCAAACAAAACACCACAAACAGAAATAGATAAAGCACTTAAATTAAAAAAAGAATATGAACAAGAATGATATCATGACTCTCGAAGAGTTTAAGGAAAAGCATTACGGTATACGAGGCGTACCCAAGCGTGATGAACTTGAGGCAGGTTACGAAAATTTCAAGATGGGAGTAATTTTGCAACAAGCAAGAATTAAAAAAGGAATAGCTCAAGAAGAGTTGACAATAAAAGTAGGTGCTTCGAAGTCGTACATTTCTAATATTGAAAATAACGTAGAAGAGGTGCGAATTTCCGCACCTCATAAAATTATTGAAGCAGGTTTAGGAGGACAACTTGAGTTGGCTATATGATTCTATTTTTAAGGATCTTATGAAGAATGATGTATAAAATGCCAGACACACAACGGAGCGGTTTAGCGCAAGCGGTGGGGTAGCTCCGCATAAAGTTTTGTTTAAATTTAGAGTATTCTGTCCTGCGATACCCACTTTTAGCCACCGCCTGCGCCAAGCCGCCAAAACGTTAACTGCAACCGGCGGACAGCGCATTTTGCAAGCGAGAACAGAGCGTATTAGACAAAGATTAGAAAAATTGAAGTTAAACGAAACATAAATCGAAATATATAAAAAATGAAAATAGTAACGATCACCCTATTTACTGCAATGACATTATTTTCGTGTAGCGGACAAACAAAACAGAGTAATAATATGAAAAATGACAAATCATTAAATTTAGTCGAATATCCTGTGTCGGTTGGTTTAGGAATGTTTGAAGTTTCGTTTAATTTGCCTGTGCCACTTTATCGTACAGAAAACGACACAACGCCTTTCGATACATTAATATTTAGACAGGACAAAAATGGCGTATTGCATTATGAAACAAAATATTTAAAATCGTTTAAGCCCTACAAAATCTCTGGCGGCGACTCTCACGAAGCAGCGATAGCACATATAAATATGGGATTGGTTGGCTTTCCTCCCGAACTTGCATTTCGTGTGATTGAGGCAAATGAAAGTTATTATCGTGTAGTGATTGACGAGGAGAGTTTTGAAACTGTTGTCATTCGCAAAGCCCCTGATTATGTCGAATTGCCACAGTGTAGCAGTTTATTCGGTGTTGATATGCCCAAAGATAGAGTTTACAAAGGATATTATGCTTTTGAAACGTGGGAACATTTGTTGAAACGAGCCGAATTTGTTGATTTTTATGGAGTAAAGTATGTCGTTTATGACGCACCCGACGGTAATAAAATTTTTGAAAATACAAATCTTAAATTTTTGCCGTATAATGTTACAGAAGTTCGTGGCGATTGGGTGAAAGTTAAAAAAGGATTTGGACGCGAGTTCAATTTCGAGGGTATCGAAAATGCAGAAGGTTGGGTAAAATGGAAAAACGACACGAAAATATTGATAGGTATTACTGAATATACAGTTGAGTGATAAAACTAATAAAAAAACGCCAGCAGCCAACACCAAGGTTTTCGTTGTGTGCGTTAGAACAAACAATGAAAAACTTGGTGAACGAAATTCTGCACCTTCTGTGAGCATAAAAGATTTTGAGCCAAGCGTTTGTAAAGAAAAAGTATATAAACCATATATTGCGGGACAGTCCGGTAAACTTTACAGGAAACCCGTATACAAAATAGATTGAGATATGTCAGGAACAATACAAATAAAGAAATATGAATAAAAAATTTTTAGTCTTTTTAGCAATGAGCTTATCAATAAGTTTAACCGCTTGTAATTCACAAAATACAAGCCAAAAAACGGAGGGAAATACAATGAATAAAACATTAGTAGCGTATTTTTCTGCAACTGGAAATACAGCAAAATTAGCAAAAACACTTGCTTCGGTGGTTGGTGGCGATTTGTACGAAATTCAGCCAACGCAACCGTACACTTCGGCTGATTTAGATTGGCGCGACAAAAAAAGCCGTTCTTCTGTAGAGATGAACAATAAATCTTATCGTCCCGCGATTGCAAACAAAGTTGATAATATGGAACAGTACGATACAATTTATATCGGCTTTCCAATTTGGTGGTACGTCGCACCAACAATTATCAATACTTTTTTGGAACAATACAATCTTGAAGGCAAAACGATTATTCCATTTGCCACTTCGGGCAGTAGCGAAATTGGCAATACCAATGACGAATTGAAAAATTCCTGTAAAGGTGCAATTCTTAAAAACGGCAAGCGTTTTGATGCCAACGCTTCCGCGCAGGAACTTTTAAAATGGGTAGAGAGTTTTTACAATTAAAAGAACAAACAGAGCGTGAAAACTCTGCATACAACGGGCGGTTTGCGCAATTGCGGCAGTGGAAAAGGCAGTGCGAAAATGCACGTCTGTCGCCCGTATGAACGGTAGTGATAGTTGCCACTACACGGGACGTTATCTGCAAGCGCCGGACAGCGCAGTGGGACAATAAAACGGAAAATTGAACGTTATACGAAATATAAACCGTCCGAAAAGGACATAAAATTGTAGATATGGAAAACAATGAAAAGGTTAAGGCTGCCATTATAGCCTTAGAAACACAGGCTTTAGAAATGTGGAATAATGGAAATCCTGACGGATTTTTGGAGTTATCTTCTGATGATGTTGTTTATTTCGACCCCGAACAGAAACTCGAAGGTAAAAAAGCATTGGAAGATTATTATAACAGTATCAGAGGAATGGTAAAAGTTGACTCTTACCAAATGATAAAGCCTGTTGTACAGTTATCATCAGATGTTGCCGTCTTGACATACAATCTTGATTCTCATAGCGGCGGAATGATTTTCAAATGGAACTGCACAGAGGTTTATAAGTTAGATTTATCCAATCAGTGGAAAATCATACACACTCATTGGTCTTTTGTTCAGCCCAACAAATAAAATATCAATACTTTTGTCTCACTCGAAAGTCAGTGATAGCCGCAAATGCATGTGAAGCCGCTGAGGACGTTATCGGCAAGCGGGCGAAAGTGCAGGATAGAATAGAGCGTACCGAAAAAAGTTAAAAGTTATAATATTGAATATCGTAATATGAAAAGTGAATTTGAAAATGCGTTAATTGTTGAGTTGAATTAGGTTACCCCTTTTTTCCCTAATTTAAAATTCACTCCAAAACTAATTCCCAAAGGGAAATAATAACTTTTGGCTACATTGTCTGTCCATAAATAATTTATCATGGTATTAAACTTCGCCCTGTTGCCTCCAAATCGCAAAAAAGCAGAAGGTTCGATTGTCCAACAATACTTTTTATGGACTTTATAAGTATCTATCAACTCGATATGATAGTTTTCTCTATTGTTTAGGAATGCTCCTTTTAATCCTAAACCAAAATCTAAGTTACTATTTCCAACATTTGTTTTTCCAATATTAAATTGAGAAAAAACAAATTGATATTGGTTCATTTTTTCTTCTTCATTATCAAACAACCCTCTACAAAATCCACCACCTCCATATAGTTCCATAACAACATTATTTTCGAGTCCTTTAAAGATTCCCAGAGCACCTTGCCAATGACAACCGAGAAGCCCATCAAGGTTTAAATAAGTTTGCACGGCTAAAAAATCAGTAATTCCGCCTGAAAATGTTCCGTGAAGTCCCATGAATGTTGAATTTGACAAGTCATGATAAACTGATGCTCCTGCATTAATTCGCATATCTCCTTTTTCTTTTATCAATGGAATATCCACAGCCTGCGGGTGATAAGAGGCACAACCTGCAAAATGTAATATTGCAAGTCCTAAAATTGATTTCAAAATAAGTTTATTCATCTTTTTCTTTATTTATCTAAATTTTATTAAACATTTATTGTATTATTATTTATTCTAATTGTCTTTATTTCTGAAAACTGAAAATTATATATCTATTTTATTTAACAAACATTTTCTCGATAAACATTTTCACTAATGAAGCCGTATTTCTTGCTTGCATTTTGAATAACAGATTTTTACGATAACTATTTATTGTTTCGATGCTTAAAAACATTTTGTCGGCTATTTCGCTGCTTATGTATCCTTCGGCTATTAGTTCTAATAGTTTTCTTTCACGACTCGTTAGGACAACTTCTTGATTTGCGGTCTTTTTTAACATTATATCAACGTCATCGCAATAATATTTTTCGCCTTTGGACACTTTTTCAATACCTTCTAAAATTTCTTCTGACATAGCGTTTTTCAACACATAACCAAGCGCACCGCTTTCTAACATACGGCTTACAATAGAATATTCTGCAAAACTTGTTACGGCAAGAATTTTTATGTTTGGATAAAGTTTCAATATTTCAGAACAAAGATCGATACCGTTGCCATCAGGAAGTTTGATGTCGAGCAACAAAACATCTGCTTGCATCTCTTCTAACATTGTCAAACACCCTTTTACAGTGTACGACTTGCCAACTACAACTGCAAAGCCTGATTCGTTGATTATTTTTTCTATTCCATCAACAAATAATCTATGGTCGTCTGTTATTTGAACTCGTATCATGTGTAGTTATCAGTTTTTCAGTGAATAAGTAAATGTGTGAATGAGTGAATTAGTAGTATTTAGTTTTTAGTTTTTAGTTACCTGGATAACCTATTTCATAAAGATATTCAGGTGCAAAATCTACTCCGTTTTTCCAACAAATCGTATCGTTGGCAATTTTAAAAGAATTAAAAATATTTACATCAAGTAAATCTCTAATAATAGGTCTGTGGTCTTTTTCAATGGAATTTTTTAAATCAACTATTGTACTTTTTCCATTATTAAACCACACCAATATTTCATAAGTTCCTTTTGCTTTTTCAGCATTCGTTATCCACATCATTATTTTTAAATTAAAGGTTTTATTTTTTTAAATTCCCCAGTTTTTTTAAGAGAATTCCAATTTTCTAATAATTCTTTTTTGTGTAATTCTGCCCATTCGGTAACAAGTCCTAAAATTCGTGGAGGTAGCCTACCTTCCTTAACTGATAATGTTTCTATCAGAATTTCTGCTCTAAATTCATTATATTTTGCATGAAAATGAGGAGGATTATGTTCATTAAAGTACATAAAAATTTCTATTCCTAAAAAACCACTTATAATTGGCATATTTTTTATTATTTTCTAATTTATTTGTTCACACATTTACTCATTTACTCATTCACTCCTTTTTCTACCGATATTTCATCCTTAACAAGATGCTCTCATTTACTCATTCACTCATTTATTAAGGGTGGACGACCGCAAGGGTGCGCCCCTACACTCATTTACTCATTCACTCATTCACTCATTTATTAAGGGTGGACGACCGCAAGGGTGCGCCCCTACACTCATTTACTCATTCACACATTTACTCATTTATTAAGGGTGGACGACCGCAAGGGTGCGCCCCTACACTCATTTACTCATTCACTCATTCACTCATTCACTCATTCACTCATTCACTACTATATTAATTAATTTAAAATCTAAACTTATTTCTGTTCCTTCGTTTGGAATTGATGAGATGTCCATATTACCGTTGTATGATTTTACTCGGTTTCGAATATTGTTCAATCCTGCGCCGTTACTCTCTTTGGAAACATCAAAACCACAGCCATTATCTTCAACAACTACGGCAATTCTATCATCTTCACGTATAATCTGAAGTATTATTCTATCGGCGTTTGCGTGTTTTATGGCGTTGTTCATAAGTTCGTGGACTGTGTGATATATCATTAGTTCCAATTTTTGGTCGACTCTATCTTCGTTTCCAAAATAATGAAATTCGGCGCCTTTAATTGTCTTACAAAAATCTGAAAGAGCATCTTTTAATCCATATTTCGTTAAAGAAAAAGGCATCAAATTGTGGGAAATTCGGCGCATTTCACTGATAGATTTGTCTAAAACTTCTGATGTCTGATTAAATTTTGTATCGTTTTCAAAATTTTTCTCTTTTTTCAGTTCATCAAAGTTGCGCTTAACAATTGATAAGAGTCCGCCCAGCCCATCGTGTAGGTCGCGTGAAAGACGTGTCCGCTCGGATATTTCGCCATCTAAAACTGCCTGAATTGCAATTAACTGTTTTTCTTGCTCTAATTGAACTATCTGATTTTCAGCCAATTTACGTCTGTTTACTGCAAAACGATGCCTGTTGATAACGTACGACAACAATAATATTAAGATAATTCCACCCGAAATGCTTAACCAAATAATAAACATTTTTTCTTCTTGCATAAGGGCAATTGTCAACTCTTTTTTCTCTGTTTCGTATTTTACTTCCATTTCAGACAATTTATCTACCCAATTTTCGTCTTGCAATTCTTCATAAATTTTTTGAAAATGTTTAAAATAATAAAAAGCATCTTCTTTGTCGTTATTTTGTATCGAGGCTTCCAAAAGTAGCCCGTATAATATTACTATATCTCCTTTATTTGTTGAATCGTTATAAGCAAGTGCTTCAGTCAAATCTTTTTTTGTTAAATTCCATTGTTCTAAACTCGAATAATATCTTGCTCTTACACGTAATGCCTCACTTTTTAAAAAACTATTATCCAAATCGTTTGCTATTTCTAACGCTTCGTTTAACCAATCAAGACCTCTTTTGTCTTTAAGAAAAGTTGCTGGTGATGCCGCAATTAATAATGCTTTGCATAAATAAAACTGATTTTCTGTTTTTCGAAAAACCTCTATTGCCCTCATTCCGTATTCAATTGCTTTATCGTAATTGCCTTGTAAATCAGATGTTATACTTAAATTGCCAAGAGTTATTCCCATTGAAATTCCACTTCCGAGTCGTTCTTGAATTTCCAACGCTTTCAGTGCATATTCGTCATGTTTTTCGTTTAGTTTCATATCGACATAAATTGCGGCGATGTTGGCATATAGTTGAGATATTTTTTCTTCGTTTTTCTGTTTTTCGTAATAATTTAGTGCATTTTGTGAATAAATGAGTGCACTATCGAACTGTAATTTCAAACGGTGTAATGCGCCCAAGTTTAATTGAGTTACAGCAATTCTTTCAGGATTTTCTTCTTTTATCCATATATTCATTGCTTTGGTAAAGTAGTAATATGAGCTATCTACTTTAATATTGAAATAAATAAGTCCAAAATTTTCATAAGCATCTGCCAACCATTTAGTTTTCTTTTCTTTGATGGCTTTTTCTTCTTGTAGAAATGCGTATGAAAGTGCTTTCTGTTCATCAAAACTGATATAATACATTGAAAGGTCACTCATTGCTTTAAATTGAGCTTCTGAATCGGCATTGCTTTTCAACACATTTTCAAGAGAATCCAAATAGGTATTAGTCGCATCAATTTTTTGTATTGATGAAATACAACATACTGTTATACAAAATATTAAGATTTTAAAATTTTTATTTTTCATAATTATCCTAATCGAATTTTTGCGACAAAGATATCACTTATTTTACAATTATCCAAATTGTAAAATAAAATCAATAAAAAACTATGTTTTTTTTAATATTCAAACGCGCTGTCCTAAAATGGCATACAACTACCGAAAATAAGAACAAATTTGTTTTTCGCCATTTGACGTACGATTTTCTATTTCATAGTCCCACTGCGCTATCCACCGCGGGTAGTCAACTAATTAATTATTGCAAGTCCTTTTTGCAATTTTTCTTGAGAAAGAGAAATGTATCCGATTGGAACATTGTATTGTTGTCCTTCTGTAAGAATAAATTTCAGGAATGCAATAACTACAGGGTTTTTAGGTGTACCGTTTGTAACCATATAAAGGTCGCGTGCGGGTGGTGATGGAAATTTGTCTGCTGCGATTGCATCAATGATACGGTCTTTTGTATCATAAAATTGTTCGTAACCATCAACTTGGCCGTTTCCGTCAACGTCGATTGGCAACACTAAAATTCCTTCGTTGGGCAAACGTGTATTCTCGTCATAAGTATAGGAAAGGTTGTTGTATCCAATTCCAAATTTGTCTCTTTGAACAGCCATTGCGAGTCCGGGGTCTCCGAACACGGCAGTTCCGCTAAGGTCTTCTTGATGCTTTCCCATCCAGTCTGCCCAGGTTTCTCCTGCGCCGCATGCATCTGAGCGGGTGTAGAGGTGGATAGGAGTTTTGTCGGCTGTTCCTGTTACTTCGCCCCACGTTTTGTACTCTTCTGAAATCCATAGTTTGTATGCGATTTCGCTCGTAATACCTCTTTTTAAAATTTCTTCTAATGCAGGATTTTCAGCGTTAATAGTAGCAACAACGGCATCTTTTGCGACAGCAAAGACAACCGCACCTTTTTCTACTTCTACGGGATAAACATCACGAGAAACCATTGCGATATCGACTACATTAGCCAATACATCGGTCATTCCTTTTCCTGCACCACCTGCAGAAATATCAATACGAACGCCCGGATGTAGATTCTGAAATTCTTCTGCCCATTTAACTCCTAATGGATAAAGTGCAAAAGCACCTGAAATTGAAATGTCACCGCTTAATTCTCCTTCGGCAACTTTACGCCGCTGTCCACACGAAATCGATAAAAGAACAGCAGCCAAAATAATTGTTGAAATTACAATCTTTTTCATATTTATATCTAGTTAAGTGTTTGGTTTTTAATTTAAAATTTGACCCAAAGTTGTGTTAAAAAATAATTTGCATCTTTCAAGTTGTGTTCCGTTCTGTATGTATAATTAAACTGAACACGCACGTTGTTTGCGGGTAAAAAATTGAAACCTGCGGTGTAATAATTCTGCCCTTTGTTGTTATTAGATAAGTTGCCCTTAAAGTAGTCGTACTTTGCCAATAACTGTATTTTTGGTATAACATAATAACCAACAACAGCATACGCACCTTCACTTTTGAAATCATCAATAACAATAAAAGTTTCTGACCCCTCTTCAGTCCACTTAATCAACGCATTTGTGCCATCAATCTCACATTCCATTTCTCGTTCGATTTCGATTTTTCTTGTGTTTTCTATTGGTCTTTTAGTATCACCTTTTATGTATTCGCTACGTATCAGTAGTTTTCCGTCATCATATCTTGCTCCGAATCCGATTCGTTCTCTTTTTAAATTATTATCATCGCCTCCTAATCTTCCGCCGTTGTAGTAAGAAAGTGCCAAAGAGACAGGTTTTATGGGATTTATAGTAAAAATTCCCGATAGGTCTTTTGCTTTATTATCATCCGTTCTATTAATACCCGAGCCGTTAAAAAGCCCGAAAAAGTAGTTAAATAAACTGTATCCCTCTTTTTTCACGATGTTACCCATAAAGCTAATTCCTATATCTCTACCATTTGCGGAGATACCCGAAATATCTGAATAATTTACTAAACGCGAAATTGCTAAAGCGTTATCTGCCATTTCGAGGTTGTTAGGGTTGTAGGGACTTTCTAAAGAAAAGGGAATTTTGTATTGCCCTGCCTGAAATGAAACAAAATCATTAATTTTCCAATTAACAAAAACATCCAAAATTTTTGGTGTTGCTGTTGGTGTGCTTGCAAAGTCAAAATGGAGTCTGTAACTCCAAGCGGTTGACAAGTTGCCCCTAAAATCGAGACGTACTCTACGAACATCAAAACTATTCAATTCAGTCAAATCGTTATATTGATGTCGTAAATTGATATCGCCAGTGATACGCGGCAGTTTTGATACTGTCTTTTCGACAGAAGTTAGCCGTTCAGAAATGTTCTCATCTTCTTTTTCTTGTGCAAAAAATGGAACAAAAAGAAATGTTACAAATAAGAAAAAAATTAACTTTTTATTCTTCATAAATATTTGATTATCTTAAAATTATTGATATTTTTTAATAAAAAACTGTGTGCAAATATATATAATTTTTTTAAAAATTGATATTTTTTTAAAAAAATTTCGCAACTTTTTATATCTTTTTCCAAAAAAATAATTTTGCTTTTAAAAAATTTATCTATTTTTGCATCTGTTTTTAAATAATTTTTTATGAATATATGAGAAAAAATAAGATTAAGTTTATGGTAATAATTGCGCTTATTACCGTACAAATCAGTTACGGACAGAGAGAATATTCCGAACTATACAAATCACTCCCTTCGAAAACCAATTTTGAAGCATATTGGGAACTATACCAATATCTACAAAAGACTACCTCAAAAGAGTATGTCAATTCAAATGCCTATTATCAAATTGGCTTGATTCTGCAAAAAAGTATGCGCGAAACAGACCCATTTTTGGAAACATGGATAGTAGAAAATCATATTAATCAGGCAAAACTCTATCTTTCGTTAGCAAAAATGCATGTTGACGATCAGCAAGTTAGGCAACAATCGGCTTATTATCCGACCATTAAACCCGCAGGACAAAGGCTAACAGCAGATGATGTGAAAAAAGATATTGACCTTCGCATTGCGGAAATTGAAGATTTTTACCTCAATTTTAACGAAAGTCTTTTATATCTTACTAAATGCGTGAATAGTTACAACCAATGTATTATTACCTTTGCAGAGATAAATCACGAAAATAACCGACTCAACGACCTCTATTTTTTAAAAAACGACCTCATCGAAGAAAAATTAACTACACTTTCCGAAAATTTTGATTCTACAATCTACTATTTGGACAAATTTAAAACTCTTTTAGAAAGGTATCCAATGGGCAATTATAAAATCAGCTATTCCCTCAAACTAATTGATGTTTATAGGTTATCAGGGTTAAACTCCACCAATTTTCTATCCGATAACTTTACAATTTGGGATTTTAAGACCTGGATAAAAGATTTTCTTAATATTACTGATACTGACGTTGAATTTCTTTACCAAAGCGTTGACGAAACCAATAAAATTAACACAGCTCATATCCAAAATCTATTAAGGATGAAAACTGACGGTGTTCAACCCGATTACAGTATGAATCCGTTAGTAATCAACAAAATACTAAAATATGATTATAATTCGGCGGCGGCATCTTTGCTCAATTATCAAGAATCAAAAATTCACTACCTTTATAGCATCATTGATAACCAACCGACTGTAAGGGTTACAACTTTCGATATATTTACCAAATCGCGAGATGCATTCTTATCTATTATACAAGAAAAACTGAAAACCGACCATCTTTTGAATGACGCTAAAACAAAATCAACGCCCGAAGCGATTCAAAAATATGAAAAGTTCTATGATAATAATTATGGCGGATATACGGGCTATCAAAGGTATTTGAGCGGTGAAACACTCGAAAATGAAATGGTACTCAACAATGCACTTAAAGGTTACAAAGACAATATTTTGCAACTGCATACTCCTTCAGATGACTCAAAAAAGATTATTTACAGAAATGAACCTATTTCTCTTCAAATAATTTTCCCCGTTGATTTGCCCGCCCAGAAGCGATATTGGATTCACGCCAAACAGCCAATGAACGACAATGCAATGTTTATTGCAGGAACACATTCAATAGACCGCAGACAAGTGGCATTCGTGGCAATGATTGATAGTATGGGCACTGTTAAATGGCTCAAAGAACTCCCGCAGGGAAATCATGCAATATTAACCGCTGTTCTGAACGACGAATTTGCTGTTATTGTCTCGTCACCATTCGACAATATGGTGAAAAATAAAATGATTTTATTGGATAAAATGGGTAACGTAAAAAACAGTAAAGATTTGCCTTTTTCGACTGTGCCGCGAGCGCTTATTTATGACGATATTGCCCAAACATACACCATTTCATTCAAAGGAACTTCGTTTAAACCATTCTACTCAAGCAACGACATGCTTAATATCTCAATGCTTAACGCAAAATTTGAACCTATCTGGAACAAATCAGTTACTTTTGATGGATATATTGCTAATATGGTCAAAACTGATGACAACTACTTTATTTACGGTGCATACCAAAGCCTGACGGACGATAACGGAAAACAATATAGTACAGACGCTGGAAATATAAATATGTTTATTTATCCAATTACTGCTGAAGGAAATTGGACAAAAGTTACAGTTTTTAAAGAGCCTTTTTCTTATTATCCGCTCTTTGTGAGTAAAATAAACAACGAATATGTTGATATTATTTCTGTTAAAGATGCGCACCCTGACAAACTTATCCAAGAAAAAAGCGTTAACGCACAACCTTATTATATGATTATTAGTGCTAATAGGAGTCTTTATTTTGCTAAGTAGTTATCAGTTGTTAGTGAATGAGTGAATGAGTGAATGAGTGTAGGGGCGCACCCTTGCGGTCGTCCGCCTTGTAGTAAATGAGTGAATGGGTGAATGAGTGTAGGGGCGCACCCTTGCGGTCGCCCGCCTTGTAGTAAATGAGTGAATATTGTAGGGGCACACCCTTGCGGTCGCCCGCCTTGTAGTAAATGAGTGAATATTGTAGGGGCGCACCCTTGCGGTCGCCCGCCTTGTAGTAGGCGGTGGTGAGTAGATATAGGAATTGTAGCGATAGGGTATACCTTAATAATAGCTTGCATTATTTATAAGAAATGAAAATATCTTTTAACAAATAACTAAACTGAAAACTGAAAACTGAAAACTGAAAACTTTAGCGTTCCTTGCGTCCTCAACTTTGCGACTTTGCGTTAAAATAGTGGCTAAAAGAATATAAAAACCAAAATACCAATAATTTATGAAAAAACCAAAAATTTTCGTATTAGATACAAATGTATTGTTACATGACCATAAGTGTCTTTACAATTTTCAGGAAAACGATGTGATAATTCCCATTGTTGTTTTAGAAGAGTTAGATAAATTTAAAAAAGGAAGTGACCAAATCAATTATCAGGCACGTGAATTTGTACGTGAACTTGATAAGATTGCTGGCGTAAATCTTTTTCACCGAGGTATCCCCCTCGGCAAAGATAAAGGACGCCTTTTTATCACAACCGGAAAACAATTCCCGCAAGAAATGCTTAAATCATTCGCCGAAAGAACTGCCGACCACAGAATTCTCGCTATCGCTCTATTTATCAAAAAGAAATACCCCGATAGAGTTACAATTTTTATTACAAAAGATATTAATCTGCGTATGAAAGCAAAATCTCTTGGCTTGCCCGCAGAAGATTATAAAACCGACAAAGTTAAAAATATTGACGTTGTTCACAAAGGTGTTGATACGATTGATAATTTTGATATAGAAACCATTGAAAAACTCTATAAAAACGGCGCTATTCCTATCAAACAATTTCCAATTGATAAAACTGAAATGTTTAGCAATAGATATCTTGTTTTAAGAAATGGTAATCAAAGTATTTTGACTTGGTATAACTCAGAAACACAACTTGTTATGAGAGTAGAGAAACAATATGCTTATGGAATTGAACCCCGAAATGCTGAACAATCATTCGCATTAAACGCACTACTTAATCCCGACATAAAATTAGTAACCGTTTCAGGAACTGCAGGTACGGGAAAAACTTTGCTCGCATTAGCGGCTGCTCTGCAACAGTACAAACTTTACAAACAAATATTACTATCAAGACCCATCGTTTCTTTGTCAAATAGAGATTTAGGGTTTCTTCCCGGTGATGTCAAAGAGAAAATAGGTCCATATATGCTCCCGCTATTTGATAACCTCTCTTTTATAAAGAACAGATTTTCAGCGCAAAGCAAAGAGGCAGTCCAAATTGAAAATATGCTTAAAAAAGAAGAATTAGTTATTACTCCATTAGCATACATTAGAGGCAGAAGTTTGTCTCACTCTTATTTTATTGTTGATGAGGCTCAAAACCTTACTCCTCACGAAGTTAAAACAATTATTACTCGCGCAGGTGAAGGAACTAAAATGGTTTTTACAGGTGATATTTTTCAAATCGACTCTCCATATTTAGATATGCACTCTAACGGTCTCGCATATCTTGCCGAAAAAATGAACGGACAACATATTTTTGCCCACGTTAATCTTATAAAAGGAGAGCGAAGTCATTTAGCGGACTTAGCGTCGAAGTTGCTTTGAAAGAGTGAATGAGTGAATGAGGGAATAAGTGAATGAGTGAATGAGTGAATGAGTGAATGAGGGAATGGGTGAATGAGTAAATTCAGAACTCCTGACTTGGCAGACCCTATTACTTTAACATTCAAAGCATTACGAAAATCATACCGCAAACTAAAGATGTCGCATATTCGGAGATCCCCCGAGTTGCGCTTACGCTAACTCGGGATGTCCAAAAAAACGGAAACATTCATTTCAATAAATTCAATGAACCGCTTTTTAGACAAGCACAAAAATAGCTAAACCGAATGAAATAAATCAAAATATGATTTGGTGAAATTTGTGACAATCGAGTTTGCTCCATGTCAGGAGTTATGAAATTCTTATTTTCAAATATTTTTTTACCAAACTTTTTACAAAAATCATTACAGACAAAATAAAAGTTGACAAAAAGAGGATTAGCACTCCCCAAATTCCTGCGCTAATATTTCCAAAACCTAAACTAATGCTTGTGAGAGAGCCAAGAAAACCTGTTATAATAGCAAATAGCGGTATGATGATGTTCTCTTTAAAGAGAATGTTTTTAATTTTTATTTCCATAAAACCCAGAGACCTGTAGAGATTAATTTCTTTGTTGCGTGCGGTCAAATTTTTTCTAACAACAATAATAAAACTGAAAATTCCGAGTAGTAACCCTAATCCGCCAAGTGTCAGAAATATAGTAAGATATGTATCGGTAACGCTATTAAACATTTTCATACGTTCGTTGGTGGTCATTACGCGAATGCCGTAATTGTTCAATGCTTGGGTTAAAAGAGTTTTAGTTTCAGCAATTTCGCTATCGGGGAGGCTTAATAGCATAATTTCACTGCCAGATATTTCACTCCAAATTTCAGAAAAAAGAGTTTTATCAATCACTATATGTCCTTGAAAGATAGAATTTTGTAGCGTTCCAGCGAGAATTATTGAAATTGTTTTTCCTTTTTCACTTTCATAAATAATTGTATCACCCAATTTTTTTCCTAAGCTCCATGTTAAGACCGTTTCGTCAATTAGAGCGGGATAATGAGAATTTGCGACTACTTTAAAATTATCTAAAATATTTTTTTCTCTATTGTCAAAAATTGTATTAACTATTTTAAAATCACTTATTTTCAGTTGGTCAATATCGATTCCCAAAACATTTGGTGTTACCACTTTATTAAGGTTAAGGCAACTTGCGTCGTCAGCGCTGTATTTAAGCAATTGAATTACTTTTGTTTCGGGAGGTAAACTTCTTAATGCCAATTTGTTGCGACCGTCTTCAGTTTGAATATTATGAAAAATCGGAATAGTTGTTTCGCACCAAAGAGAAAATCCTCCCGTAGCAGTGCGAATTTGAGTACTATCGGCAAATCCCTGCCTATTTAAACCTACTGAAAATACTATAAAAACACCTGATGCTAAGGTAATAAACGCAAGCATTGTCTGTTTTTTTCTGTAAAATAATGATGCCCACATCATTTTAAACATGCCGAATGATATTTTAGAGTCTATTCCTTTGTCAATTAAATAGTTAATCCATAACCAACAACTTACTAAAAATAAAACGCCCACACATACAAAAAGCAGTGCTGATTTCAAAATTAAGAGGTTGATAATTAAAAGAGAAGTGAAAATGATAGTAGTTATTGTTGCAGAATTGACACGTAATTGTCTGATAAAAAATTGTTTATGGGATTTGACAACAATTTGGTTTTGAGTAACTGATTTCAAAGAACGACCTAAATATATGTATAACATCAACAATGCCAACACAATAGCAACAGTCATACCAGCTGCCATTGTTATTAAATTTGGAATAAGTTTAAAATTTTCGGTGTGAGTAGCGCCTTTCCACACTGTTCCGAGAAAAAACAAAACTACATAGGTATATAAAATTCCAGCAACAATGCCTGCAATTGCAGAAAAACAGATTACGGGAGCTGATTCGTTCCAAAATAGCTTGAAAATACGTTTTTCAGAAAAACCAACTGCTTTTAATAGGTTTATTTCATCTTTCCTTCTGAAAAGCATTTCAGATAAAGGTACCAACATTAGCAAAGCGGCTGATATCACAATAAAAAAGCCGAGTGACAAAAATAGCGATGCAAAATCAACGCCCGATTTCGCTGCAATAATTCCATCCTCGCGTGGATATAACAACTGAATATCAAACATTTCGTAAGTTAAATCATTTAATTTATGCGAATTATAACTGATATTCAATGCAGTAGCGCTTCCAAAAACGTTTTCCCAAAGAGGGGCAATAACAGAATAAGGAACAATCACTTTTGGACAATTTTTGTAGATTTCCCAAAATTCTTCGTCTTTGTTTGTAATCAAGTTCATATTTACGGGCAAATCGCTATCCCAATCGGTGCAACTATCAACATTGGATAGACCGGGGAAATCGGCTTTCAGGTCGTTATTTGAGTGAAAATCTTCTATCGGAACAATTTTTCCAACCGTAAGAAAAACAGAATCTTCAATCAATGTTTTAAATTGTTTCGATACAAAATAAGAAATTGATACAGTGTCATTTATGCCAATATTAAGTCTATCTGCAACATAATCTGAAACAATAATTTCATTTGGATTTACGGGCATACTATCGTAAAAATCAACGGCAGTAACGAAAGAATAAGGAATAGAATTGTTATTTCCACAAATGGAATTTGCCAAATATGTATAAAACCTGTTTGCTGCAGTATCAGTCTTACAAAGGGTTTCAACAACTTTTTCCTGAATAAAAATTCTGTCAGATTTGATGGTAATAAATTGACTATCCTGTTTGACGTTGAGACCTGCCATTTCATAATTCCAAAGAGTAGCAAATTCATCTTTCGATATAATATTTTCTGATAAAATCAGGTTAATTTTTCCTGTAATATCCATTGTTTCAGCAAGTTCTTCGCGATTAACAAAAATATTAAACGGGATTGTTTGTTCATTTTTAAGGTTTAGATTTCCACCTTTTTCGACTGAAATTACACTATCTAATTCTAATCTCAAACTTGTTGTGTAACTGTCAGTTACATACATTGAGCCTAAGGGTGTCATCCCCGCATTTGGTAGCCTTAACACAATATCTTTTGATTGGACTGAGTTTTTTATTTCGTTATATAATGCGCTATTTATTCTAACTTCTCCTTTTTTTACTTCAAATTTGTCCATTCCCCAAACTGTTACGGGAATAAGTTTTCCCGATAAAGATAAAAATCCGTTAAGTAAAAGCCCTGCATCATTGATGTTTAAAGTTTCACTTTCTTTTGGTGGAGTTATATAAGAATATTTTGAAAAAATAATAGTTTCAGTTTTTCCGAGGCGTTCTTCAACTCTTTTGATTAATGTTCCTCTAACCGAATCACCAATTGTCAGACTTCCAATTATAACAGCAATTGCAACAATAACGGCAATAGCAATCAGTCGGTAAAATGATTTATAGAGAAAAATACTCTTTTTTAAAAAGCGTTTTGTGTTCATTTATGCACAGCGGCTAAAAAATATTATCCTTTTTTCTTTTTTGGCGGCTGTTTAATAGGATTGTTTCTGTGAGCCGACTGAATTTGATTTCTTAATTGATTTGCGGGTTTATGCGACTGGGCTTGGCTCCTTAACTGATTTTGTTTTTTTGCCATCATCTCTAACCGGTGCGCAAAACCCGATTTTTTGACAGGCTTTTTTTGATTTGCAGTAAGAGTTGCAAGTAACTTTTTTTCATCTATAAATTGCTTAATAGCAATGGTTTGCAAAATTGTAATCAAAGTAGAAATAAAGTAGTAATAACTTAATCCTGATGCATAACTGTTAAAAATCACGAGCAACATTACGGGCATCATATAAATCATCATTTTCATACCGGGCATTTGTTGTGATGGCTGAGTTGCTGTGTTAAATTTTGTTGAAATAATTGTCGCAGCCGCCATCAACAAAGTAAACAGGCTGATATGTGCGCCATACATTGGAATAGTAAAAGGCAGGTCTAAAATAGAATCATACGCTGATAAATCTTCTGCCCAGAGAAAACTTTTTTGCCTCAATTCGATTGATGATGGCAAAAAGCGGAATAATGCAATCAAAACGGGCATTTGCAACAACATTGGAACACATCCCCCCATGGGATTTACCCCTGCTTTTTTGTAGAGAGCCATTGTTGCCTGCTGTCGTTCTAATTTTTTGTCGGCAGGTATTTTTTCATTGATTTCGTCTATTTGAGGTTTTAATACTTTCATTCGTGCTGCCGACTTATAAGATTTGTATGTCAGCGGAAAAAGTATTGTCTTTATTATTAAGGTCAAAATCAGAATAATAAGCCCATAGTTCAAAATATATTTTTCTAAATAATTGAAAACGGGGATAACTAAAAATTTATTTATCCAACCAAAAATTCCCCATCCGAGTGCAATGAGTCGCGTAAGTTCCAAATCTTGACCATACTCTTTTAAGGTATAAAAATGGTTTGGACCAAAATAGAAACGGAATGGAATAATATTGTCGCCTGTTGCTTCGGCAGGTACGGCAATTTCGGCATGATGATAGCTAATAAAAGGAGAATTAGTCCTTGTTTCAATTTCTGCAGAGACGCTACCTCCTGTAAAACCCTCATCTGCAATAAATACGGACGAAAAGAATTGGCACTTAAACGCAACCCAATTCATTTTAGTTCGAAACTTTTCGCTGCCGTTCCTACCCAAAGAAAGATTATTTACTTCGTCACCAAAATATTTGAAATAAACGCTCGAATATTGCTGCTCGAACTTTCTTCCTTTTTCAAATGATGGTATCTTTATGCTCCACTCAAATTCCAATGCACCACTGAGAGTTGCTACTAATTGCCCCATATTTCGAGACTGAATATAAAAACGAGTCATATACTCGTCTGGCAGCAGTTCATAAATAAATGCTAAAAACTCGTTATTTTCTGATTTTAGTTCGAAAATTATTTTCGAATCACTTTGTTCTCTTATGCCAAAGTAGAGGTCATTTGTGTTATAATTTCGTGTTTTATGCACAAATGGAAAACCGAACTTATTGTCGTTACCATCGAAAAGAATTAGAGGTTTGCCTTCGTAAGTGTTGTAATTTTTAAGTTCTACCGAATAAATTTTGCCGCCCTTGTTTGTCAGGGTCATCTTAATTTTTTCGTTTTCGAGTAGATAAAACTCTTGGTCGCCTTCGATATATGGAGACATATCTCCGTATAAATCGCTAAAAAGTTGCTCTTTTTCTTCTTGAACGGTAACACTATCCCTAAATTCAATAAAAGGGTCTGTTTTTTCGGATTTTTCGATTAATGCGACTTCTGCTTCTAATTGTCGCATAACTTCGGCTTGTTGCAAAGAATCTCGAAGCTGTCTCTGCGCTTCTAATTGTTCCTGCGAAGGACGGTTCAATAATGCCCATCCGATTAATATTAAGGCTATTAAAAGAAAGCCTACAATTGTATTCTTGTCCATTTTTTTTCAGTTATCAGTGAAAATATTCGACTAAAAAAGTGCGCAAAAATAGTATCAAAATTTATAAAATCTAACTTTTTTTTAATTTTTTAGAAAATATTATTATATTTTTTCTATTTTTTAGAAATAAAAATGTTAATAATCAGAGGATTAGGAATAATTAAATTTAAATTCGAAATAACTAAAGTTTCGTACAAATATAATACTCATTTAATCATTCAGCCTCTCCCAGACCTTTTCCACAAATAAGCACTTGGCAATAAGGTTAATTGCGTGGGGGATTCCATTTTCTAACAAGCGCGATACTTGCCTAAATAATTCAATTCTCACTTAACAAAAACAGAAGAAGCAATAGAAAGTTTTGAATCGAGAGAAAGTCTAAGTTTTTCACCATTTTTTCTAATGGTAGCAATAGCTGTATGTATATGATCTTCCCCTTTCAAATGTTTTTCTTTGTCAATACAAAAATCATCAAAACCTGCCCAAAATATATCGTTGTCTTTTACAAAAACCGAATAAAATATCTTACTATCATCTGTTTCGGTTTCATTTTTTAACACAATGCCATTTTTCCAAAGTTTGCCGCCCAAATTATCAAACCCTGCTACATATATATCATCACCCGATACGAAAACTGAATTTGCAATTCCATGACCGAGAATTATCTTTTCACCATTTTTCCAAAGTATAGCTTCTGAGTCAGTTCCAGCTACATAAACATCATCGCCCGATACATAGACTGAATATGCTTCAGAACTATGCGACTCACTAACAAGATTTTCTACAATTCCATTTTTCCATAACACTGCTTGTAAATCATTTTCATAATATTTCATAACTGCTCCTGCAACATAAATATCTTCACCGAGAACAAAAATTGAATTTGCTTTACAAATTGAGCTTACTTCGGCAAAAATTTCGGGATGTCCATTTTTCCAAACTACGAAAGCCCATCTTCCATTGGGAGTTATCTCACGTCCGAGTACATATACATCATCTTTTTCGACAAAAACTGAAAAAGCCTCTGCAAAATAGCTCGTACTTGGAAGATTTTCGATTACTCCATTTTTCCAAAGTCTGGCGCATGAAATAGTCTCTTCAACATTGAATAATGATTCACATCCTGCAACATACACATCATCACCAGAAACAAAAACAGAACGAGCATCTGAAAATTTTAATCCTAAAGGAATTTCGTTTTCGAGAATTTTTGATAGATTTTGAACTTCTCCGTTTTTCCATAATCTTGCAACACGGTACCCTTCTACCATTTCAAATCCTACTAAATAAATTAACTGGTCATGTGGCCATTCCGCAAATTCATTGTCATCATCAATATCTTCAACATCGTCTATTGCAACTGATTTTTGGGAACAATTTGAAAATAACATTGCCGATAAAAGCAAAAAAATGCTTAAATTTTTCATTATTTTTATCATATTTAAAAACTGCACTTTTTAAAACACAAAATTATATTTTTTATTTATTTTGTACTAATTATCTGTTATTGAGTATTATCTATTCTATGTACCCTGTACCCTGTACCCTGTACCCTGTACCGCAACACACACATTTTTATTTTATAGCAGCTTTCACAAATCCCATAAAAATGGGGTGTGGTTTAAGCACTGTACTACTATATTCGGGATGAAACTGCACTCCAACAAACCATTTGTGCGTAGGTATTTCAATTATTTCAACTAATCCTGTTTCGGGGTTTTCGCCTGTTGAAATCATTCCTGCTTGCTCAAATTGTGCAAGATATTCATTATTAAATTCGTAGCGATGCCTATGTCTCTCTTTAATATTTTTGGTTTTGTATGCTTTAAAGGCAAACGATTCCTTTTTTAATTCACAATCATACGCACCAAGTCTCATTGTACTCCCTTTTGTGGAAACGGCTTTCTTTTTTTCCATTAAATCAAAAACGGGATTTGGGGTCTTATAATCAAATTCGCGTGTATTTGCGTTTGCCATTCCCATAACGTTTCTTGCGAACTCAATAACAGCACATTGCATTCCTAAACCAATTCCCAAAAAGGGTATATTATTTTCACGCGCAAATTTAGCAGCCATTATTTTTCCTTCAACGCCCCTGATACCAAAGCCGGGCGCAACTAAAATAGCATGTAAATTTCCTAATTTTTCATTAATGGTTTCTGAATTAAAAGAATCGCTTTGAATGAGTTGGATATCTGCTTTGTGGTCTTGATATGTAGCCGCATGAATCAATGATTCAATAATCGATTTATAAGAATCGGGATATTCGGTATATTTGCCAATAATACCAATTCGGAGGCTCTTGGGAGCTGTTTTCATTTTATTCAAGAATGATTTCCACTCTTTCATATCGGATTTTTGGTCGGTGGGCAATCCCAATTTCTCAAGAACAATAACGTCCAATTTTTCATCTTCCATATTAACGGGAACTTCGTAGATATAGTCAACGTTAATTGACTGAATAACAGCCCTATTTTCAACGTTACAAAACAATGCGGCTTTATTTCTAATTTCAGTAGAAAGTTCTTTTTCGGTGCGCAAAATCAAAACATCGGGCTGTATTCCATTCTCTAACAATAACTTAACTGAATGTTGTGTAGGTTTTGTTTTTAATTCGCCACTCGCTGCTAAATAAGGCACTAATGTTAGGTGAATAACTAATGCACGCGGTCCTAATTCCCATTTTAATTGACGTACCGATTCTATATAAGGAAGCGATTCTATATCGCCTACTGTGCCACCTATTTCTGTAATTACAAAATCATATTTATTGCTATTTCCGAGTAATTTTATATTTCTTTTGATTTCGTCGGTTACGTGCGGAATTATTTGAACCGTTTTTCCTAAATATTCTCCACGACGCTCTTTTTCGATAACATCCCGATAAATTCTTCCTGTTGTAATAGTGTTTACGCGCGATGTATTAACGTTCAGGAATCGTTCGTAATGACCTAAATCGAGATCCGTTTCGGCACCATCCTCAGTTACGAAACATTCGCCATGCTCGTATGGACTTAAATTTCCCGGATCGACATTCAAATATGGGTCTAATTTTTGAATTGTAACACTATAGCCCCTTGCTTGTAATAATTTTGCAAGTGATGCCGAGTGAATTCCTTTTCCTAAAGATGACGCAACGCCACCTGTTACAAATATATACCTTGTTTCTGACATAAAATATTATTTAAATTAAGGGCGCAAAAATATATTTTTTTTTTTAATTTACAAAAACTGAAATAAATTTGAAAACTGATAATTTTATTTATTGAGTTCCATACAATAGTCATTTTCTTTACCATAAGGGTAGCGGCGGCAACAATTTTGAGTTTTGGGTTACAAGCTCAAAATAGTATGCAGCCATTTAATAATAATGATGCAGGACGATTGAATTTAAAACAAAACAATCGTATAATCGAAACTTTTGATGGCAAATGGTTTCGCAAATTTGAAGTATCTGAAGATAGACAAATACAGAAAGTAGAATCTGCAAAAGCAGAGGAAAAAGGGGTTCTCAACTTTGCGTCTTTGCGTTAAAAACTATTATGAATAATAAATATCAGAACTCCTGACTTCGCATTTGCTATTAAAATTTAAATTACAAAATATTACGATTATAATACAGCAAACTAAAGATGTTGCATTATTTGGAAATACCTCGAATTGTGCTTTTTGGGCGACCGCAAAGGTAAGCACCTACGGTTATCTACGTTGCACTCGTACCGAGTGATGCTGAAAATTGAATGTGCTACTGTTTTTTGGGGTATTGATGTCGTTAAGTGATACGCTTCTGGGTTTGTTCCGAAACACATTGCAAATAGAGATTCTATGTGTGATGAAAAATGCGACAATCGATTTTGCGCCAAGTCGGAGTTCTGAATATAGGCTAAAAATGTTGTTAGTTAAATTCCAAGAGAAAAAGAATTCTGAAATTATGCTCACATTAAAAAAAATATGTATTTTTGCCGCCACAAAAACAATATTAAATTTACATATTAGTGATAATTAGTTCATTTCAATAAATTCAATATTTCAATAAATTCAATAACAATTTCAATAAATTCAATAACAAACATATTCGTGTCAAATAATAAAAATATGAAAAAAATGCAAAACATCACTCTTTACAGAGCCGTTACTGATACAGAACACCTTTTGCCGTTTGTAGATGACGGTATTAAAGCTGGTTTTCCCAGTCCTGCCCAAGATTATGTTGAGCAAGGCATTGATCTTAATAAAGCATTGATTAAACATCCTGAAAGTACTTTTTTAGCAAAAGTTGACGGCAATTCAATGACTGATTCATGGATTTTCGACGGCGATATTGTTGTAATCGACAAATCTTTGGAGGTACGCAACGGATGCAAAGTTATTGCATTTATTGATGGTGAATTTACAATGAAAAACATTAAAATTGAAAATGAAGTCTTATCATTAGTTCCCGACAACCCAGATTATCCAACAATAACTATTACTCCCGACAGACAATTCTTGATTTGGGGAGTAGTTACTCACGTTATTCATAAATTATACTGAAATATGTTCGGACTTTGCGACTGCAATAATTTTTATGTTAGCGCAGAAAGAGTTTTCCGCCCCGACTTGATTAACCAGCCCGTTTTAGTACTTAGCAACAATGATGGATGCGTTATTTCACGTTCCAACGAAGTAAAAAAATTAGGCATCAAAATGGGTGAACCTTTTTTTAAAGTTAAAGAATTGGTCAAAAAATTTAATATTACAGTATTTTCATCCAATTATGAATTGTATGCCGATATGAGTAGTCGGGTAATGTCTATCTTATCGGGCTTTTCTCCAGAAACAGAAATTTATAGCATTGATGAATGTTTTTTAGATTTATCAGGTATGGAACTCTTTGACCTCAAAGAATATGGGAAAAAAATTGTAGATACTGTTGAACGCAATTCGGGCATTCCTGTTTGTCTGGGAATTGCCCCAACAAAAACACTTGCAAAACTTTCCAATCGATTTGCTAAAAAATATCCTGCATATAAAAGAGTTTGTTTAATGGATACCGATACAAAAATAGAAAAAGGGCTTAAACTCACTGAAATCGGCGATGTTTGGGGTATTGGTAGAAGATACGCCGCAAAACTTATAAAAAATAAAATTGAAACCGCTTATGATTTCACGCAACTACCAAAAGAGTGGGTCAGAAAAAATATGTCTGTAGTCGGCGAGAGACTTTGGAGGGAGTTACAAGGCGAAAGTTGCTTGTCGATAGACTCTGTCCAACCTCCAAAAAAGCAAATTTGCACCTCTCGGTCTTTTGGGCAGCCCGTTACTGATTTATCCCCTTTGTTTGCTGCTGTCGCCGAATATGCAACACATTGCGCTTATAAGCTACGACAACAAAAATCATACGCAGCCTCAATTATGGTCTTCATTTCTACTAATTGGTTTAACAAAAAATTGGCTCAATATCACAATTCTAAAATAATAACTTTGCCCGTTCCAACATCAAGTACCATTGAAATAATTAATTTTTCACGTATTGCACTTGAAATGATTTATCGTCCCGGCTACCAATATAAAAAAGCAGGGGTTATTATTACGGAAATAACAGATATTGAAGGTATTCAAGGAAACATTTTTTACCAAATAGACATCACAAAGCATGGCAAACTAATGAAAACCATCGACCATATCAACGATTCCTTTGGTGCTGATACTATAAAAGTTGCTGCCGTTGGTCAAGGTGTTCACGAAATGCAACGAAATAAACTATCTCCCCGTTATACAACACGAATTCAGGATATTTTAAAAGTGAAATTGGAGTAGGGAGTAGTGGGTAGTGAGTAATGAGTAGTGAGTAGTGAGTAGTGAGTAGTGAGTAGTGAGTAGAGAGTAGTGAGTAGTGAGTAGGGAGTAGTGAGTAGTGAGTAATGAGTAGAGAGTAGGGAGTAGTGAGTAGTGAGTAGTGAGTAGTGAGTAATGAGTAGTGAGTAGGGAGTAGTGAGTAGGGAGTAGTGAGTAATGAGTAGGGAGTAGTGAGTAATGAGTAGGGAGTAGGGAGTAGTGAGTAGAGAGTAGGGAGTAGGGAGTAGTGAGTAGTGAGTAATGAGTAGGGAGTATGGAGTCGCATTCAGAGAGGAATGCTTGTTTATGTATTGAAATTATTATCTACCGAGCGTCATATTCATTTAAATAAATTTAATGCATCGCTAAACGAAATGTGGATTAGAGGAGAATAAAATTTCATAAAAAGAGGACATTTTGATTTACCCAAAGATCAGATAATTTGAAGCCTGTTTTTAGGTTGAAATTCGGGTTCGTTTGTTGCTTTGGCAAACCTATTCCACGGACATGTTTCCTGACAAACATCGCAACCGTGAATCCACCCGTTTAAATTTGATTTTATTAATTCAGGAATAACTCCTTTATTTTCGATGGTATGATATGAAATACATTTATTTGCGTCAATAGTTTTGTTTTCATTGATTGCATTTACGGGGCAACTTTCAATACATCGGGAACAAGTTCCGCAACCATTTTTTATCTCAATTTTGTTGTACGGAAGTTCCAGGTTTACAAATAATTCGCCAATAAAAAAATAACTACCTAATTTCCTATTTATTAACATTCCGTTTTTACCTATCCAACCTAATCCCGCTTTAACACCAAGCGACCGTTCCATTACCGGTGCCGAATCTACAAAACATCTACCTTTTAATTGAGGAAAAAGTTCGTTCTTAATAAACGAAAATAATAACCACATCTTACTTTTCATAACTTTATGATAATCATTTCCATAAGCAAAGCGAGCAATTCTGGGTATTGTTGTCGACAAAGTGCTATCGGCGGGATAATAATTTTTCAGAACCGTTATAACAGAAAGACAGCCATCCTCCAAAAGTGTCGGATTTAATCTTTTTTCAATATTTTTTTTCATAAAATCCATATCTGCATTGAAACCCCGCTCTAACCATTCCTGCAACCTCTCTTTATCTTCGGTTAACTCTTGAGCAGCCGAAAAGCCTATCGCATCAAAACCTATAAGATTAGATACCTCTTTTATTCTTTCTGATATTTTTTCTTTGTTTATCATAAAGCATTATCTATATTCTATAAATCGGCACTATTCTACAATATAAACCTAATCCTTAGTCAAAAAACCATATTTAACAACTCTTCCATCTCTGATAAAGAAATTACGTTATAATCATAAGGCACTTTAAAAATGTCATCCTCAATTTTAATAGAATTAATTTTATAGGCTTGATAACTGAAAGTCACATTTTTATATGTAATTTCAGATTCTAATGGGATACCGGGTACATTGTGGAGTGGTGTATTTTTATTTGGAGAACTTATTTTAAAATCATCTGAATACCAAACAGAAATATTATAAGAGTCGTTTTCTGCAAGTTTTACGACGGCTTTTTTGGCAATAATTCCCGCAATTTCCTTTGTTTCATCGGACAATTCAGTAATTACTTCATTTGATAATTTTGAAAAAATTAATAAATTTTCATTAATAGTCGGAATATAGACCCTCATGTCCAACAAATTGATTTTCAATAAAGTATAAACGGTATCGTGTTCATCCCCGAAAATAAAATCAAAAGAATATAACCCTAATGCTCCCGCGTATGAGAGTCGCTGTTTGTTATCTTTAAAATAGAGTGTCATCTCTTTTGGATAAACAAAAGACATACTGTTAGTTTCGACCTCTTGATTGTAAGTTATTTTGTATAAAATTTCACCTTCTGAAATGTTTTCTGAAGGTAAATTTTTTGGCTTATTAAAACAAGAATTTAAAAATAAAAGCCCGAAAGTCCAATAAATTCCTATATTAAAACAGTGTTTCATTATTATTAATTTGGGCGCAAAAGTAATACTTTTTAATAGTTTTGCAAAAAATGAGAAAATAACAAAAAAAATCCAAAATAAAAATATTTTTTGTAATTATAAAATAAAACATTAATTTTGCCCGTTTTTTTGTATGAATTTGAAGCAAATTAATTATAATTTTTAAGAATAAATAACAGATTATGAATAAATTAGCAGTGATTGCTTTAGGAGGGAATGCCCTATTACGCGATAAACAAAAAGGAACTATCGAAGAGCAAGAGGCAAATACAACCGAAACACTCGAAAATATTCTTTATCTTTTGAAAGAAGGATATAATTTGGTTTTGACGCATGGAAATGGACCTCAGGTCGGGAACATTGTTTTGCGAAATGATGCCGGCGAACAAATTTATAATATACCGCAGATGCCCTTAGATATTTGCGTAGCAGATAGTCAAGGCGGAATCGGATATATGCTCGAACGATGCCTCAGAAACGTATTAAAAAAACATGGAATAGAAAAAAATGTTTTGACTTTGGTATCACTTGTTGAAGTAAAAGCCGAAGACAGCGCCTTTCAAAATCCTACCAAACGTATTGGTAAAATTGTTGACTCCGCCGAAGCCGAAAAACTTTCAAAAGAAAAAGGGTGGATATATAAAGAAGAAAAAAAGGAAACAATCGGTTTGAGACGAGTAGTTCCATCGCCACAGCCTTATAAAATAATGAATTGGGACATAATAGAGCAAAATGCACGTGCAGGAATCATCGTAATAGCCGCAGGAGGTGGAGGAGTTCCCGTTTATACTGACCCAGAAGGAAAATTGAAACCCGCAGAAGCAGTGATTGACAAAGACTTAGCATCTGCACTACTTGCTAACGAAATTAAGGCAGACGAATTTTATATTTTAACTGACGTACCATATATATATATTGATTATAAAGGACCTAACGAACAAAAGTTAGAGTTTTTAAATCATGATGATGCGGTTAAATATGCAGAACAAGGAATGTTTGGTGAAGGAAGTATGGCACCAAAAGTGAAAGCAGCACTGCAATTTATTAAAAACGGCGGAGAAAAAAGTATTATTACTGAAGCTAAAAAACTTGCGGATAAATCTTTTGGAACTAAAATAACTATGGTTAGTGGTTAGTGGTTAGTGGTTAGTGGTTAGTGGTTAGCGGTTAGTGGTTAGCGGTTAGTGATTAGTGGTTAGCGGTTAGTGGTTAGATATTAGAGTTTAGAGTTTAGATATAAGAATTGTAGCAGCTAAGGAATGCTTTGTCGAAATTAGGAATAAAAAAGCCCCATTTTAGGTGGCAGTAGGTGAGAAGAAACTGAAAACTAAATAACTGAAAACTGAAAACTGAAAACTATTAATGCGTTCACAACTTTGCGACTTTGCGTTTAAAAGAATTATATTAGTGGCTAAAAATATAAACTTATGAGAAATTTAATTATCACCTTACTGTTTATTGTTTTATCTTTTGCGGCACAAGCAAAGGATAAGTTGATTTTGGCAAAGATAGAAAGCCCCTCAAATATTTATGATTTATTTGAAAATCAGTTTCTATCAATCCATTATTATAATGACCAATTTATTATTGCCACCATAAAAGATGGCAAAAATATTGAAAATGAGAGTGTTGTTTTGGATGAAAAAGCCTTTTCAAATACTTCGGGTTATTTTATAGTTTACTGTCCACCCGAAATGCGTCGTTCTTATTTAGAACAAGTTGAAAATCAAGGGAAAGTTTTGTATTCAGACAACAACCTTCTGATTATGAAACCTTTGGAAAAAGGTATTCAGATACCACCTGCAAAACATGATGGAATGGTTTTTATTTCACAACAAACTGCTTCTTTGCCTAAAAGAGATATCACTTTTCCTGTTATTACGGAAGTTGACCTTGTAATTAGATATTTGACAACTCTCGTAAACACTGATAGTATAATTGCTACCGTGCAACACTTACAAGATTTTGGAACGCGAGTATATTTTCAACCTCAGGCATATCAAGCAGAAGCGTGGTTGCAGTCAAAATTTGAGAATATGGGTTTGGATGTCTCGATACAAAATGTTTCAGTGCCGTTGTGGGGATTTCCATCAACTTCATCGGGAAATGTTATTGCTATTCAAACAGGCGCTCTCTATCCCGACGAATATATTGTTTGCGGAGCACATTACGATTCCATCGTGCTATCGAATTTATACAATTCTCCGGGTGCTGATGACAATGCAACAGGTACGGCTGGAATTGTAGAAATAGCAAGAATTTTAAGTCAATATGAATTTGACCGTTCAATTATTTATTGCTGTTTTTCGGCAGAAGAAGTTGGTATGTTTGGAAGTAAAGCTTATGCATCAAGTTGTAGTCAGCAGGATATGAATATTTTAGGATATTTTAATATCGATATGACCGGATATTTGCAACCCGGTTCAAATGTGCATATCGACCTCATTTATCCATCTTTTGCAACACCTTTGGCTACTTATTATACAAATATTGCAAATATTTATTTCCCAAGAATTCCTATTACTTCATATTCTTCTTTGCCCGGAGGCGATAGCGATCATACTTCCTTCAACCAAAATGGTTATTACGGAATTTTTCCTTTTGAAGATGTTGACAATCATAGTCCTTACATTCACACAATAAACGACGTAATAGGGTTAAGTGTAAACACTCCGCATCAATGTCGTATTTTTACGCAAGTAACTTTTGCTTCAATAGTTACCTTAGCGGGAGTTAATATCGAACCTTATTTGCCTATTTCAGATTTTGAGGCATCGGAAACCGAAATATTTGAAAATAATTCTATTCAATTTACAGATTTTTCAATAAGTAATCCTACACAGTGGCACTGGTTTTTTGATGGTGGAACACCCGCCGAAAGTTTCGAACAAAACCCTGAAATTATTTATGAAATAGCAGGAATTTATGATGTTAAATTAGTTGTAACTAATGAATATGGTAGCGATTTTAATCTTAAAACAGAATATATTACTGTTATTGCACCACCTCCTCCAATTGCAGATTTTATAGGAAGTAAAACAGAAATAAATGAAGGTGAATCTATTATTTTTACCGATTTATCTGAAAATGAACCAACTGAATGGCATTGGTTTTTTGATGGCGGAACACCTGCCGAAAGTTTCGAACAAAACCCTGAAATTATTTATGAAACGGCAGGAATATATGATGTTAAATTAGTTGTTTCCAATGAATATGGAAGTGATTTTAATCTTAAAACAGAATATATTACGGTTAAAATATTTGATGACATTAAAGAAGTTGATACGACTCCCTCAATTTTAGTTCTTCCAAATCCAACTCGAGGCGAATTACAAATTGAGTCGGGCGAAACAATAATCAAGACCATTGAAATCTTTGATATGGTTGGTCATTCTGTTTTGGAGTATAAGATGAGTCAATCCGATGAAATAAAGCACTCATTATCTTTGCGTTTTGATTTACCAAATGGTATTTATTTTATCCAAATAACAACAGATAAAGGAATGATTACAAATAAATTAGTAAAATTGTAAATAAGAAAATAAATTCAATTAAAAATATTTAATATGGCATTAAACCTAAGAAACAGACATTTTTTAAAACTGCTTGATTTTACTCCGCAGGAAATAATGTTTTTATTAGATTTGTCAGCCAATTTAAAGGCTGCAAAGTATGCAGGTATCGAGGCTCAAAGGCTCAAAGGCAAAAATATCGCATTGATATTCGAGAAAGCCTCTACTCGCACTCGTTGTGCATTTGAAGTTGCTGCCTTAGACCAAGGCGCACACGTAACTTATTTGGGACCATCTGGTTCACAAATAGGAAATAAAGAATCCATGAAAGATACTGCTCGCGTTTTAGGACGTATGTATGACGGAATTCAGTATCGCGGTTTCGGACAAAAAGTAGTGGAAGAACTTGCAAAATATGCTGGAGTTCCCGTATGGAACGGACTCACAGATGAGTTTCATCCCACGCAAGTCCTCGCTGACTTCTTAACGATGAGAGAGCATATCAATATGCCTCTTAAACAAGTTTCCTACGCCTATCTGGGAGATGCCCGTAACAATATGGCTAATTCATTAATGGTTGGCGGAGCAAAACTCGGAATGGATGTTCGCATTGTAGGTCCAAAATCTTTGCAACCCGACCCTGAGTTAGTGAAAGTATGCTTAGAAATTGCAAAAGAAACAGACGCATCGATTACTATAACAGATGACGTACAAAGTGGAGTAGAAGGATGCGATTTCCTTTATACAGACGTATGGGTGTCAATGGGAGAACCCGAAGACGCATGGAAAAAAAGAATTGACCTTTTAAAACCATATCAGGTTAATAGCAATACTATGGAACTGACAGGCAACCCTTTATGTAAATTTTTACATTGTTTGCCCGCATTCCATAATCGAGAAACGACAATCGGCGAAGATATTTATCAAAAGTTCGGATTAGACGGCATGGAAGTTACCGAAGACGTTTTTGAATCACCCGCCTCAATCGTTTTTGACCAAGCCGAAAATAGATTGCATACTATTAAAGCAGTTATGGTCGCCACCCTCGGAGATTAATTTTTAACTCCCTGTGAGTTAAATAGTTCGTTCATAATTTTATGTTTGCCTGAAAAGCGAAAGCTTTTCAGGTTTTTTTTACACTATATTCCGAAAATTTAAAACTTTGAAATAAAAGTACGAAAAAAAATTATTTATCGCAATAATGCGGAAAATAATTTGTACTTTTGTCGCGAAATTATTTTTGATAAGTAAATTAGTAAATTAGTAAATGAGTAAATGAGTGAATGAGTGAATGAGTAAATGAATGTAGGGGCGCACCCTTGCGGTCGTCCACCTTGTAGTGAATGAGTAAATGAGTGAATGAGTGTAGGGGCGCACCCTTGCGGTCGTCCACCTTGTAGTGAATGAGTAAATGAGTGAATGAGTAAATGAGTGAATGAGTGTAGGGGCGCACCCTTGCGGTCGTCCACCTTGTAGTAAATGAGTGAATGAGAAAATAAGTAAAAAATCACAATTCCTCTGATTAACTCCGAAAGGCGATGCATTGAATTTATTGAAATGAGTTAAACGTCGATAACCCCGAATAAGCGTAAGCGCAATTCGGGGAATAAACAAAAAGAGTGAATGAGAAAATGAGAAAATAAGAAAATAAGAAAATGAGTAAATGGGTGAATGAGTAAATGAGTGAATGAGAAAATAAGTAAAAAATCAAAATTCCTCTGATTAACTGCGGCAATCCGCGAAAATCCGCCCAATCCGTCTCATCCGCGAATCATAAAACCAATTTTTTTTTACTAAACTACCTCAGTAGAGCATGAAACGTAATCAATTCATCGAATACATAAATTATCCTAATCGTCTGAACGAACAATCGCTTAACGAATTAACAAAATTGGTTGAAGATTACCCCTATTTTCAGGCGGCACGAATGTTGTTGGTCAAAAACCTGCATCTTCTAGACGACATTGGCTATAACAATGAATTGAAAATCACGGCAGCACACATTAACGACCGAAAAAAACTCTTTTTCCTTATTAATGAGTTCGATTTCCTCTCAAAGAACGTCGAATTTGAAAAAGAAATACAAATCATAGAAAAACCTGAAAAACTAACTCCTCTTCTACAACCCGATAATTCTTTGGAGTATGAAAAAGGTAACGTCAACTATGATTTAGGCAAAGCAACAATTTCGCTTCCCGAACCAGAATTGAAACCCAAAATTGATAGTTTGTCGCTGATAGAAAATTTTCTTGCAAAACAAAATGCCGAAAAAATAAAAATCGTTGGAAACGAAAAAAGCAAAAATGAAGATTTTTCTTTGCCAAGTTTGCAAGAAACAGACGACTTAATGACCGAAACATTAGCCAATATATTAATCAAACAAAAAAATTATAGCAAGGCAAAAAATATTTTTGAACGATTATGCTTGATATATCCAGAAAAAAGTATTTACTTTGCAGCCCGAATAAAAGAGTTAGATCAGATGTAATATATTAATAATAAAATAAATAGAGATGTATCCCGTAGTAATAGTATTAATTGTAGCAGTAGCCATTTTGTTGATACTGATAGTTTTAGTTCAGAACTCCAAAGGAGGCGGATTGGCGTCAAATTTTTCATCGTCAAATCAAATCATGGGTGTTAGAAAGACAGCCGACTTCTTAGAAAAAGCAACTTGGACTCTTTCTGCTGTTCTTCTTGTGCTCACATTCGTGTCTGTGATGGTTTTGCCCAAAGGACAGGCACTTCAAAGGTCAACTATTGACGAGCACATAGAAAATATTCAGCCCGAACAAAACTTTCCTAGTTTTCCCACCGAAAATGAAGAAAGTTCAGATGACGATGGCAACCTGATAAATATTGAATAAATAGAAAAAATGTCAGAGTGTCAGTTAGGCTGACGTTTCATTTATATTCTGTAAATCATATATTTACCCGTTTGGTATGTATGTGTTGTGTTGTAATAAAACAAAAAAAACTGAAATTTTGGCAGAAAAAATGTCGATAAAAATTTTGGCACAATTTATGAAAGTGAAAAATAGATAAAAATTTTGTTTAACATAAAAAATAATAAAAATGTCAACTTTAAAAGGTAAAATTTTAGCAGGCAAAGTTTTGGTAAAACCCGAAACAGCAGAAGAAAAAACAGCAAGCGGGATTTTCATTCCCGATTCGGCAAAAGAAAAACCACTCAAAGGTAAAGTAGTTATGACCGGTGCAGCAAAAAAAGACGAGCCAATGGAAGTTAAATCTGGCGATATGGTTTTTTTCGGAAAATACTCCGGCACAGAACTAAACATCGATAGTGAGGATTATCTTTTGATTTCCCAAAACGACATTTTGTACATAGCATAAATTTACGAACTTTTTAAAAATTTTAAAAAAATGGCAAAAGAAATTAAATTTAACATCGAAGCCCGCGAACTATTAAAAGCCGGTATTGACGAACTTGCTAATGCAGTGAAAGTTACACTAGGTCCAAAAGGTAGGAATGTGGTCATCGATAAGAAATTCGGAGCACCGATGATTTCAAAAGACGGTGTTACTGTTGCGAAAGAGATAGAACTATCTGACCCATTTGCAAACTTAGGCGCACAAATGGTCAAAGAAGTGGCATCTAAAACAGGCGAAGACGCAGGAGACGGAACTACAACCGCTACAGTCCTTGCCCAATCTATCATTCAAGTAGGACTCAAAAACGTTACTGCTGGCGCAAACCCAATGGAAATTAAAAGAGGTATCGATTTAGCAGTCGCAAAAGTTGTCGAAAGCATCAAAAGTCAGTCGTGCGAAGTTGGTAACGATAACGAAAAAATCGAACAAGTTGCACGTGTGTCCGCTAATAACGACAACGAAATTGGTCGCTTAATAGCTGATGCAATGGAAAAAGTTGGTCGCGAAGGCGTGATAACTGTCGAAGAAGCAAAAGGCACTGAAACTACCGTAGAAGTGGTTGAAGGTATGCAATTTGACAGGGGATATATTTCGGCATATTTTGTTACAGATGCCGAAAAAATGGAAGCAAGCCTTGAAAATGCTTTTATTCTTATCCACGACAAAAAATTAAGCACAATGAAAGATATGCTTCCCGTGCTTGAACAAACTGCACAAACCGGTCGTCCTTTGATGATTATTGCAGAAGACGTTGACGGTGAAGCATTAGCAACACTTGTCGTTAACCGATTGAGAGGCGCATTAAAAGTAGCAGCCGTTAAAGCACCAGGTTTCGGTGACAGACGCAAAGAAATGCTTCAAGATATCGCAATTTTAACCGGCGGTACGGTTATTTCCGAAGAAACAGGTTTAAAGTTGGAAAATACTACCCTTGATATGCTCGGAAAAGCCGAAAAAATTACCATTGACAAAGATAATACGACTATCGTCAACGGCGCTGGCGACAAAGAAGCAATCAAAGCACGCACAGGGCAAATTAAAGCACAAATTGCTAATACAACTTCCGACTACGACCGCGAAAAATTGCAAGAACGTCTTGCAAAACTTGCAGGTGGAGTTGCTGTTTTGTATATCGGTGCGCCATCCGAAGTGGAAATGAAAGAGAAAAAAGACCGCGTTGACGATGCGCTTAGCGCTACACGAGCAGCCGTTGAAGAAGGATTTATCCCCGGCGGTGGAGTCGCTTATATTCGCGCTATTCCTGCACTCGAAAAACTTAAAGGCGAAAGTGAAGACGAAAATACAGGTATCGAAATTATTAAACGCGCTATTGAAGAGCCACTTCGTCAAATTGCTATTAATGCAGGTAAAGAAGGCGCGGTAGTTGCCCAAAAAGTTCGTGACGGAAAAGACGACTTCGGTTATAACGCACGTATCGACGAATATCAAAACTTCTTCAAAACAGGCGTTATTGACCCCGCAAAAGTTGCTCGAGTTGCCCTCGAAAATGCAGCATCAATAGCAGGAATGTTCTTAACTACTGAATGCGTTTTAGCAGAAAAGAAAGAAGATAATCCACCAATGCCTCCTGGAGGAATGGGTGGTGGAATGCCAGGTATGATGTAAAAATTATTTTATTTCATACAAAACTTACCATTTTTTTCGTAGTGAGAGGCTGTTTCCGAGACAGCCTCTTTTTTTGGGGATATGAGTGATGTGAGTGATCAGATTTCAGTAGTGAGTAATGAGTAGTGAGATTTGAGTAGTGAGTAATGAGTAGTGAGATGTGAGTACTGAGATGTGAGTAATGAGATGTGAGTAGTGAGATGTGAGATATGAAATTTCAGAGTTCCTTACCTCATAAACGTTTTTTGTTATTTTATAAAGAAAAATCTATTGTTGCGGAGGAAACCAAAATGTCCTACATTTAGCCCATTTTGCAGTTAGCTTGTGTTAAACCTCGTATTATCAACTGTTCCATTTTTGAAAAAGTCAGTTTTGTTCACTACCGATTTTTTTCGCAGGAACGGTGCAAATTTATATCCTAATGCATCGTAAATACGTTTAACTTTATCAGAAGGCTCGCTACACCTACGAATGCGGATAATTTGCTTTTTGTCGTTTTCAACGCTTGTTGTAACAACTTTCTGACTATTCATTACCCTAACTACTTCACTCCAATTAGAATTGATATCATTGGTTTTGAGTTTGTGCCTTATAGTGTTTACAAGCCAATATGCCAGCAATCCCAAGTGAAGATGAGCCTCGGATGCTTCATCTGTTTTGTGGTAAATAGGTCGAAGGTCTAAATCTGTTTTAAGGGTGCGAAACGTACTCTCTATGTTACGGATACAGTTGTAAATAATCCAGATAAGTGCTTCATTTTTATATTTTTTGGTTTTTTCAAACTTGTTTTCAAAAAATAGATGCCGTGTTCGTCCTTATTTTCAATTACCGCTTCGGGAATTAAATGCCATTTGAATTCTTTGCAGTTATCTTTGTAGTCTTTAATAACTTCGATTGAAATAAAATTAATAGCTAATGCCCAGACAGAGTTATGAATAACAACAACATTCATTTTTTTTCTTATTTTTGAAAAAAAAAATTATTTGTAGGTATGTATTTTAAAAATTTGATGTATTTTTGTCAGTTAAAATTGAATTTTACAAAGAATATTATATGATTGAAGTTCAGCAGATTAAACAACGTTTTGGAATAATTGGGAATTCTTATTCTTTGCATCGTGCCATCGACATTGCTGTACAGGTAGCGCCGACCGATTTGTCGGTGCTGATTACAGGTGAAAGCGGTACGGGGAAGGAAGTATTTCCTCAAATTATTCACCAATTTAGCGTCCGAAAACATGGGGCTTATTTTGCTGTTAATTGCGGCGCTATCCCCGAAGGAACAATAGATTCAGAATTGTTCGGACACGAAAAAGGCTCTTTCACGGGAGCATTATCCGATAGAAAAGGCTATTTCGAAGAAGCAAACAACGGCACAATTTTCCTCGATGAAATAGGCGAACTGCCATCAGCAACGCAAGTCCGACTACTTAGAGTATTAGAAACAGGCGAATTTATCCGCGTTGGCTCCTCAAAACCTATTAAAACTAATGTTAGAGTTGTTGGCGCTACCAATTTAGACCTCGATAAAGCCATTAAAGAAGGCAAATTTCGCGAAGACCTTTTTTACAGATTAAATAGCGTCCCGATTCTAATTCCACCTCTCCGCGAAAGACCCGAAGATATTCATCTTCTTTTCAGAAAATTTGCAAGCGATTTTGCTGAAAAATATAGAATGCCAACTGTAAAATTAGAAGACGACGCACGAAATCTACTCGAAAAATATCGATGGCCCGGTAATATTAGGCAACTAAAAAATATTACCGAACAAATTTCTGTTATCGAAAGACAAAGAGTGCTTACCGCAGATATTCTGAAACAATATCTGCCCACAAATGCTGGTGAAAATCTTCCCGCATTGTTAAATTTTGGACAAGAAAAGCAGCAAAATAATTCTTTTGCTAACGAAAGAGAAATCTTATACAAAGTACTTTTCGATATGAAACGAGATATGTCCGATTTGAAAAAAATTGTCTTAGACATCGTTCAATCTGACGGAAAAATTGATATTCAAAGAGAACACGCTAAAATTATTCAAAATTTATATGATGCCGACTCCGAAATTATTACCCAACATGCACCACAAATTAACTACCCAAACATTACTCCAAACATTGACAACAATATAATTGAAGATACAGAAGAATTTATTGAAGCATCTTTATCAATTGCAGATAATGAAAAAGAATTGATAGAAAAAGCATTAGAAAAATACAAAGGTAGACGTAGAGACGCAGCAAAAGAATTAGGTATTTCAGAACGTACATTGTATAGGAAAATTAGTGAATATGGAATTTAGTAGTTATCAGTTATCAGTTAATTTTGTGTTCCTTTGTGTTTAAAAAATATTTTCATTTCTTATGAATAATGCAAGTTAGGGAAAAAATGAAAATTTGGAAAGTGTAAGGAGGTGTTATGAAAAGTGTAATCGTAACCGTTGAAAAGTCCGAAAACAATTATTCGGCATATATTTGATGTAATTTCCAAAAAAAATTTTTTGAACTGACAAAATTTACGTAAAAATTGTCAATTGACTGACGATTTTTTTTGGTTATTATCACGCCGATGCCAAAGGAATTAATTGCAAGTCTTCTGAAATCAAACAAACTCAAGATAATTCTCCCTATTTATCACTTTAAACTCAACATTTGGATAATTTTGTGCAAATGCTTTTGGCGCAGACGGTTGTTTGTTGCCCCATTTAAATTCAAAGGCTTTAGTGGCATCCGGGCTTTCTTCTATCAAATCAACTTCCTGTTGGTCATACGTTCGCCAAAAGTAAAATTCTTTACCAAGACATTGATTATGACTGCTTTTAATTCGTTCGCTGATAAGATAACTTTCCCACAATGCGCCCACATCCTCTCTAACAGCCAAGGGTCGAAAATTTGAAATTACTGCGTTGCGCACTCCGTTATCGTAGAAATACCATTTTCCTGCTTTTATCACTTCTTTTCGCAAATTGCGGGCATATCCGCCTAAACGGTAAACCACGAACACTTTTGAGAGCAGGTCAAGATATTTTTCGACAGTGTTTTTGCTTATGCCAAGTTGTTTCCCCAATTCATCGTAGGATACCTCGTTGCCTATTTGGAAGGCAATCAACCGAAGTAAATCTTTCATTTTTCCGGCATTTTTAACGCCTTCTATCGAGAGTATGTCTTTGAGCAAGTAAGCATTAACTATATCGCGCAAATATTCTGCTTTTTCTTCAACGCTTTCTATATTAACAACTTCCGGATAAGAACCGTATATTAGTCTTGTTTCGAGGTTTTGTCTCGTTTGTAGAGCCGTTTCGGTGGGTGCTATTTCCTGTTGCGAAAAAGGCGACAACTGAAAACGGTAACTTCTTCCTACTAAAGGCTCTCCGGCTTTGTTGAGCAGGTCAAAAGATGACGAGCCACTTGCAATTGTCCTGGTACCCTCTATTTCGTCTACAATTAATTTAAGTTTTGCTCCGATATCAGGAATATTTTGCGCTTCGTCAATAACAAGTAAATCTACGCCGTTCAACAAATTACGATAGTTGGCTACAGAGCGTTCTTGCAATAGAGCAAGTGTATCATAGTCTTCCCCGTTCAATATCAAGGTTTTGCCTGCAAAATTCTTTACTAATTGACGCATTAATACGGTTTTTCCAACACGTCGTGCGCCAAAAATGAGCACTACCTTCTCCGGTGTAATCTTTTCCTCTATTTTTTTCTGTAAAAGTCTGGTTATCATCGCTTTTATTTTTAATTAAATTTTTGCAAAGATAAATAAAGTTTTTGAACTGACAAAATTTACGTAAAAATTGTCAATTGACTGACGATTTTTGGAGTTATTATCGCAAAGTCCAATCGCAATATTAGAACTCCTGACTTGTCGCAAAATCGATTGTCGCATTTTCACCCTATCATATTTAGAGTTATTTCATTCCGTTCAGCTATGCTTTGTGCTTGTCTAAAAAGCGGTGCATTGAATTTATTGAAATGAATGCATCCTTTTTTTGGAGATCCCCCGAGTAAGCGCAAGCGCAACTCGTGGCATCTCTGAATATACGACATATTTAGTTTGCGGTATCTTTTTCATAATCCTTTGTATTTTAAGGAAATAATAAATACCAAGTCAGGAGTTCTGAATATTAAAAAAAAATTTTATTACCCCACACTTCCCTCTAAATTCATCTTCAGCAATCCTTGTGCTTCTGCCGCAAATTCTAAAGGTAATTGTTTAATAACTTCTTTTGCATATCCGTTGACAATCAATGCAATAGCGTCTTCGGTAGAAATTCCTCGTTGGTTGCAATAAAAAATTTGTTCTTCTCCAATTTTAGATGTTGTCGCTTCGTGTTCTACTTTGGCTGAATTATTGTTTATTTCAAGATATGGAAAAGTGTTTGCACTACATTTGTCGCCAAGAAGTAGCGAATCACACTGCGAAAAATTTCTTGCGTTTTCGGCACTCGGCGTAACTTTGACTAAACCCCTGTAACTATTACTGCTTTTGCCCGCAGATATTCCTTTTGAAACTATCAGACTTTTGCTATTTTTTCCAATATGTATCATTTTAGTGCCAGTATCGGCTTGTTGCAAATTTTTTGTTAATGCCACCGAATAGAACTCTCCCGACGAGTTGTTTCCTTTAAGGATACAGCTGGGATATTTCCATGTAATTGCCGACCCTGTTTCAACTTGTGTCCACGAAAGTTTGGAATAATCTCCTTTGCAAAGTCCACGTTTTGTCACAAAATTATAAATACCTCCCTTGCCGTATTTGTCGCCCGGGTACCAATTTTGGACAGTTGAATATTTCACTTCAGCATTTTCGAGGACAACGATTTCAACAATAGCTGCGTGAAGTTGATTTTCGTCTCGCATCGGTGCCGTGCAACCTTCTAAATAACTTACATAACTATTTTCGTCGGCGATAATCAATGTTCTTTCAAATTGTCCCGTGTTTTTTGCATTTATTCTGAAATATGTAGATAATTCCATTGGACAGCGCACCCCTTTTGGAATATAGACAAAAGTACCGTCGCTAAAAACAGCCGAATTTAATGCACCAAAAAAATTATCTCCCTGCGGAACAACTGACCCAAGATATTTTTTTACTAAATCGGGACATTCACGAATCGCTTCCGATATGCTACAAAAAATTATGCCATGCTCGGCAAGCGTTTCACTATGAGTAGTTTTAACCGAAACACTATCTAAAACGGCATCAATGGCGATGCCACCCATTTTTTTTGTTTCATCAAGTGGGACTCCTAATTTATCAAAAGTTGTTTTAAGAACAACAGGAACATCTGTGGGGCAAACTGCTGCAGGAATGCTACTCGGCGCAGCATAATAAATAATATCCTGAAAATCAATTGGAGGTATCTCTAAATGAGCCCACCTCGGAAACTTCATGTTTAGCCACTTATGGTACGCAGAAAGACGGAATTCTAACATAAATTCAGGTTCATTTTTTAATTTTGAAATTGCGCGAATTGTTTCTTCATTTAATCCACGGGGTAATGTATCCATCTCTATTTCAGTATAAAAACCATATTTGTAATCCCCTGAAGTAGCCTCTTCCAATATATTATTACTATTTTTGTTCATTAGCACTTATTTAAAATTTGTTGCAAAGATAATACTTTTTATTAATGCAATAAAAATATTAGCCAATTTTTATTTATAAGAAAAAAGAAAAGCGCTCATATAACACAGATACAAAATAGATTTCTCATTTCACTTGGTTTCATTCGGAATGACCTGCCTTTTTTACCACCCACTCATTTACAAACAAATAGAGTCATTCCGAACGAAGTGAGGAATCTATTTGAATAAAAGATTGTTCTACTATGGAGCGTTTTTTTTGAAAATAAGGATTTTGGGCAATATTATTTTTAAATACACTATTTTTTTCAATAGTTATCATTTTTTCATTTAATTTTTCTATTTTTGCAAAAAAATATTTATTCGCAAGTTCAAAACACAGATAAAGTTATGGAACAAAAAAAATTAAAATTACCCGTTGGATTTCAGCGGTTTGAGGAAATCCGCAGAGGGGGTTATGTCTACGTGGACAAGACTGAATATCTTATCGAAATGATACGTAATGGCAAAATTTATTTTCTTGCCCGACCACGTAGATTTGGCAAGTCGGTAATAGTCTCGACGTTTGAGGCGATTTTTGCGGGCGAGAAGGAACTTTTTAAGGGACTTCATGCGGAGAAGTTTATGATGGATTTTGAACCAAGTCCTGTTATTTTTTTAGATATGAGCAAAGTAACGACACATAGAGGAATAGATGAATTAGAGGCTTCTATTTGTCACAAAGTCAATAAAATAGCAAACAGCCTTCAGGTTTCGTTATCGAATACTCTATCGTCTGGCGACCTCTTTGATGATCTGATATCAACTACTTTCGAAAAATACAATAAACAAGTAGTTGTTTTGATAGATGAGTACGATTCGCCTTATGTCGAATTTGTTAATGATACTACAATGGCAGATAATGTGCGCAATGTTTTGAGAGGATTTTACAAACAACTCAAAGCAAACGAAAAATATATCCGTTTTATTTTTATTACGGGCATTTCTAAATTTGCTCGACTTGGCGTGTTCTCTGCTCTTAATAATATAAATGATATTTCATTAAAAACCGATTATTCGGAAATCTGCGGACTAACAGAAGAAGAAATTATTAAATACTTCCCCGATTATCTCGCGGAAACAGCCAAAAGTATGAATATCAGCACAGATGAGTTAATTGAAAAGATGCGATATTATTACAATGGATTTTCGTTTGATTATGATGCTAAAACTCGACTTTATAATCCGTTTTCTACTTTGGAATTTTTTGATAATAAGCGGTTTTTAAACTATTGGATTGATACGGGCAAGCCTAAAATAATTGCCGATTTTATGAAAAACAAAAATTTGACGGTCGAACAATTTCGAAATTTCCCTATTTCAAGAGATTTTGCTCGCAGTCCGGGCGACGTGGACGAAACTCCACCCGAAGGGTTTCTCTATCAGGCAGGATATTTAACTTTGAGACCGGGTATTGCTGGTAGTCTCACTTTAGATTATCCCAACACTGAAGTTCTAAAATCAATGTCTAAATTGCTAACACAAAATATAATAACACAAAATTATAATCTCTTTGAAAATAAATTGCTTTCTGCCATCATTTCAAACGATGTCAAAAAATTTATTGAGTGCGCAAATTATATTTTATCATGCATCCCTTACGATGACTTTAATAATGCTGCCAAACAAAGTGTAGAACTGACAGGCAACAAATTAACGGTGCAAGAATGGTTGTATCGTTCGTGTATTATAGCATTTTTGCGTGGCTGTGGCATTGTTACATTTGCCGAAGTACAAACAAACGTTGGGCGCTCTGATATTATGTTATCACATCAAGGTTTTATTTGGCTTATCGAATTGAAAGTAGCCGCCAAAGATGAAAGCGCGAAATCAAAAGCCGAAGAAGCCTACCGACAAATAGAGGAAAAATATGCAAAAGCATATCCAGATGCCCTTTGGGTAGGATTGGCTATTGAGGATGAAAAGAGGGAGATAACTGAGTATAAAATAAAAATAAAATAAAGAACAATGGAAAATAATAGATTAAAATTACCTGTTGGTATTCAGCGTTTTGAGGAAATCCGCCAAAGAGGATATATATATGTAGACAAGACCAAATATCTTGTCGAAATGATACGAAACGGCAAAATTTATTTTCTTGCCCGACCACGTAGATTTGGCAAGTCGGTTATAGCATCTACTTTTGAGGCGATTTTTGCAGGCGAAAAAGAACTTTTTAAAGGTCTATATGCGGAGGAGTTTATGAAGGATTTTGAGGCAAGTCCCGTTATTTCTTTGGATATGAGCAAAGTAGAGACAGCTGATGGAATAAGTGGCTTAAAAGCATCTATTTGTCATCAAGTTAGAAAAAAAGCAAACATACTTAACGTTTCTTTATCTGAAACTACATCTCCGGGCGACCTCTTTGATGATTTAATATCAACTGCTTACGAAAAGTACAATCAAAAAGTTGTGGTTCTGATAGATGAATACGATTCGCCTTACGTAGAATTTGTTAATGATACTATAATAGCAGATAATGTGCGCAATGTTTTGAGAGGATTTTACAAACAACTCAAAGCAAATGAAAAATATATCCGTTTTATATTCATTACGGGTATATCCAAATTTGCTCGACTTGGTGTGTTCTCGGCTCTTAATAATATAAATGATATTTCATTAAAAACCGATTATTCGGAAATCTGCGGACTAACAGAAGAAGAAATTATTAAATACTTCCCCGATTATCTTGCGGAAACAGCCAAAAGTATGAATATTAGCACGGATGAGTTAATTGAAAAGATGCGATCGTATTACAATGGATTTTCGTTTGATTATGATGCTAAAACTCGACTTTATAATCCGTTTTCTACTTTGGAATTTTTTGATAATAAGCGGTTTTTAAACTATTGGATTGATACGGGCAAGCCTAAAATAATTGCCGATTTTATGAAAAACAAAAATTTGACGGTCGAACAATTTCGAAATTTCCCTATTTCAAGAGATTTTGCTCGCAGTCCGGGCGACGTGGACGAAACTCCACCCGAAGGGTTTCTCTATCAGGCAGGATACTTAACTTTGAGACCGGGTATTGCTGGTAGTCTCACTTTAGATTATCCCAACACCGAAGTTCTAAAATCAATGTCTAAATTGCTAACACAAAATATTATAACACAAAATTATAATCTCTTTGAAAATAAATTGCTTTCTGCCATCATTTCAAACGATGTCAAAAAATTTATTGAGTGCGCTAATTATATTTTATCTTGCATCCCTTACGATGACTTTAAGAATGCTGCAAAACAAAGCGTAGAACTAACAGGCAACAAACTAACGGTGCAAGAATGGTTATATCGTTCGTGTATAATAGCATTTTTACGCGGTTGCGGCATTGTTACATTTGCCGAAGTACAAACAAACGTTGGGCGCTCTGATATTATGTTATCACATCAAGGTTTTATTTGGCTCATTGAATTGAAAGTAGCCGCAAAAGATGAGAGTGCGAAGTCAAAAGCAGAAGAGGCATATCGACAAATAGAGGAAAAATATGCAAAAGCATATCCAGATGCCCTTTGGGTAGGATTGGCTATTGAGGATGAAAAGAGGGAGATAACGGAGTTTAAAATCAAAATAAAATAAAGAACAATGGAAAATAATAGATTAAAATTACCTGTTGGTATTCAGCGGTTTGAGAAAATCCGCATCAAACAATAAGATTGTATTGACTATTTCGCCCGGAATTGGCAACCTTTGCAAAGTCGTGAACTTAATTTTACAGTATTTCAAGGCATAAACATTGGTAATTATGAAACGGCGGTAGGTCTCACAAGCGGAAACGGCGTTTTGGAAATTTTGCCCGTACAACTGAATGTTACGGGCGAACGACCCGATTGGTACGTTAATCCAAATGATTTTGAAAATTCTATGAATATTACAGATTAAATTAAAATTGATAGTATGTTTCAAGAAGACCCTGAAGATATTTTGGCGGTTTTTATTGATGATTTGTGCGTGGGAGTTACTTCTCCGACATTTATGAGTTCTAATAATGCCTATTTTACTTTTGCAAATATTTATGGAAACGCGTTGCATAACAATAAACCATTGATTTTCAAACTGTGGGACGCATCAACAGGACGTATTTATCCGCAAATTGAAACATCTATTGACGATATTCGTTTTGCACCAGCGACAATCATTGGAATCCTTTGTGTGCCTTCGTGGTAAAAACAATTTAACCTCAAAGAACACAAAGGAATTAGTGCTAATTAGTGTAATTAGTGGCTAAAAAATAACCTTTTTGCGACTTTATGGTAAAAAATAGGAGTCAAACCTTACCGCTAACCACTAACTCCTACTTTCAATCAAAACTTCCAAAATACCTACTGCTGCTTTTGCTACTGATGTTCCTGGTCCGAAAATACCTACAACACCCGTATCATAAAGGAACTGATAATCTTGTGGAGGAATTACGCCACCAGCGATGACCATAATATCTTCACGACCTAAATTTTTCAGTTCTTCGATAACTTGTGGCACCAATGTTTTATGACCTGCGGCTAGTGAAGAGACTCCCAAAACATGCACATCATTTTCGACGGCTTGTTTTGCGGCTTCGGCGGGTGTTTGGAACAATGGACCCATATCAACGTCAAAACCAATATCAGCATAGCCCGTTGCGACTACTTTTGCGCCTCTATCGTGTCCGTCTTGACCCATTTTTGCCACCATTATTCTCGGCTGACGACCTTCTATTTCTGCAAATTTTGCAGTTAATAGGCGGGCTTTTTCAAAATCGGCATCGTTGCCCGCTTCTGATGCGTAAATTCCACTTATTGAACGTATCACTGCTTTGTACCTCCCTACTATTTTTTCACATGCATAAGAAATTTCACCTAAAGATGCCCGTTTTTTTGCGGCATCAACTGCTAATTCTAATAAATTACCGTTACCTGTTTTAACACATTCAGTAATGGCATCAAGTGCTGATTGAACTTCGGTTTCGTTACGTTCTGCCCTCAGTTTGTTCAGTCGCTCTATTTGTGATTTGCGAACAGCACTATTATCTATTTCAAGAATATCAATGGGGTCTTCTTTTTCTAAACGGTAGCGGTTTGTTCCAACGATAGTTTGTTTTCCGCTATCGATTTTTGCTTGTGCGCGTGCTGCTGCCTCTTCAATGCGCATTTTTGGAAGTCCCGTTTCTATTGCTTTTGCCATTCCGCCCATCTCTTCTACTTCCTGAATAAGTTCCCATGCTCTCTCGGCTAATTCTTTGGTTAACGACTCAACATAATATGAACCTGCCCATGGATCTATTGCCTTACAAATTTGCGTTTCTTCTTGAATGTAAATCTGTGTATTTCGTGCAATCCGCGCTGAAAAATCTGTTGGTAGCGCAATTGCCTCGTCTAATGCATTTGTATGCAACGATTGAGTATGTCCCAATGCGGCTGCCATTGCTTCGATGCAGGTTCTTCCGACATTATTAAAAGGGTCTTGTTCGGTTAGCGACCAGCCCGAAGTTTGTGAATGAGTACGCAACGCCAATGATTTAGGATTTTTTGCATTAAACATTTTAACAATTTTTGCCCATAACATTCTTGCAGCGCGCATTTTAGCGATTTCCATAAAATGATTCATACCCACGCCCCAAAAGAACGACAATCGAGGTGCAAAGGCATCAATATCTAACCCTGCATTTACGCCTGTACGCAGATATTCTAATCCATCTGCAAGAGTATAAGCAAGTTCTATATCTGCTGTTGCGCCCGCTTCCTGAATATGATACCCCGAAATGGAAATACTATTAAATTTGGGCATATTTTTTGAGGTATAGATAAAAATGTCTGCAATTATTTTCATTGAAAATTCGGGCGGATAGATGTAGGTATTCCGTACCATGAACTCTTTTAGAATATCATTTTGGATTGTACCTGCCATCTCTTCCAATTTTGCGCCTTGTTCTAATCCTGCATTGATATAAAATGCCATTATCGGTAACACAGCGCCGTTCATGGTCATGGAAACGGACATTTCGTTAAGCGGAATACCGTCAAAAAGGACTTTCATATCTTCTACGGAACATATTGATACTCCGGCTTTTCCAACGTCTCCAACTACTCTTTCGTGGTCGGCATCGTAGCCTCTGTGTGTCGCAAGGTCGAATGCAACTGATAAACCTTTTTGTCCCGATGCTAAATTTCGTCGATAGAATGCGTTGGATTCTTCTGCTGTTGAAAATCCCGCATATTGACGTATTGTCCAAGGACGCATTGCAAACATGCCTGAATAAGGTCCCCGCAAAAACGGCGGCAGTCCCGATGCATAGTTTAAATGTTCTGCACCTTCAAGGTCGGAGGCGGTATAAACAGGCTTTACGGCGATTTTTTCGGGCGTATGCCATGTTTTTTGCTCTTTTTGGCACGTTCTACACGTTGCTCGATTTGATTTTATTGTTCTAAAATCTGTTTCAGTGAATTTTGGTCTCATATTTATTTTCTGCTGTTGGTATAAATGTTTGTCTATACATAAAAAAATTTTTTTACAAAAGTAATATTAATTTGTAAATATCAAATACTCTAAATTAAAATTTCTTCATAAATCATTTTTGCCCACTCGTTTACATTGTTATATTGTTTTATTAATTTACCTTCTTTTGTCCTAAATAACAATACGGGCAGTTCATTTTCCCTTGAATTTTCATAAATATAAAGTCTATCAACAATTTTTGCCAAAAAAGAACAATTTGCAATCGATTTATAATATCTACTAATAATTTTATTAATAGGAACATCGTGCCCTCCTTGCATTACTCTTTTAGCAACGCGGGAAGTATTTATTTCAGGATTATCGGTGCAAATAAAAAACAGGCGAATAAAATAATTTTGCTGTTTTGCCCGCAGAATAAACTCTATTTTGTCTTTTGCAGATAAAACTGTTTCAAAAATTAAACTTTGATGATTTTTTAAACAGTATTCTCTCTGTTTTTCTGCATATTGAGCAGCTTTTAATACCATTTCGGGAGAATTCCAATCTCCAAATTTATCCCGAGCAATAAAATCAGGATTTATATACTCACATTCCTCGACCCACTCATGTTTTAATATTTGATGAGTTACTGTGGTTTTTCCTGATCCATTCGGACCTGCAATTACAATAAGTTTTGGTCTTTTCATCCTCTATAAATTGGGAAACATCTTTTTTACATTTTGATACTCACGATAAATATTTTCCGATATCAATGCTTGTTTGTTTGCATTTTTTTTTCTAACCTCTTCAATAGCATCTTCCATAAGTGCCTCTAATTGCTCATCGGTTGGCTCTTCATCGCTGGTAAATCTGTAATACATATCTGTTTTGCGGGTCATAATTTTTATTCATTATTTATTTAAATTTTCTGCAAAAATACAAAAATATTTTAAACCATAAAAATTTGCGGAAACATTTTCAGAATTCCTAACCTCATTTTTACTCAAAACTAATTAGCCATTTATCGATAGTTTTTATTTTTTTGTCAAAAATTTAAAAAAAAATATTTTTTTTTGGTAAAATAAATTTTTTTTTGTATGTTTGTATTTAATTTAATAAAAAAAATGAGTTCATAGAAATGGATTTATGGGAAGGAAAATTGATTTAAATTATTATCTGAAACTGCACTTTGGATTTGATAAATTCAAAGGTAATCAGGAAGATATAATACAAAATGTACTTAACAAGAATGATTCTTTTGTATTAATGCCCACGGGGGGAGGAAAATCTCTCTGTTATCAGTTACCTGCGCTAATAATGCCCGGTACAGCAATTATTATATCTCCTCTTATTGCGTTGATGAAAAATCAGGTAGATGCCATGAGAAATTTCAGCGAAGATGACGGCGTTGCCCATTTTCTTAATTCCTCTTTGACAAAAGCAGCAATTCAGATGGTCAAAGAAGATGTTATTTCGGGAAAAACCAAAATGTTATATGTAGCTCCCGAATCTCTCACAAAAGACGAAAACATTCAATTCTTAAAACAAGTAAACATTTCGTTCTACGCCGTTGACGAGGCGCATTGTATTTCAGAGTGGGGTCACGACTTCAGGCCCGAATACCGCCGAATTAGACCTATTGTCAACGAAATTGGAGTTGCACCTATCATTGCTTTGACCGCTACTGCAACACCGAAAGTTCAGCACGATATACAGAAAAATCTGGGGATGCTTAACGCAAATGTTTTTAAATCCTCGTTCAACCGACCGAACCTTTATTATGATGTTCGTCCGAAAGTTGACGCCGAGCGTGAAATTATTAAAATTTTAAAAGCAAATTCTGGAAAATCCGCAATAATTTATTGTCTTAGCCGAAAAAAAGTAGAAGAATTAGCCGAAACGCTCGTGGTTAACGGCATCAAAGCACTGCCATATCATGCAGGAATGGACGCTTCTACTCGTTCGCACAACCAAGACTTTTTTTTATCGGAAGAAGCTGACGTTATGGTCGCTACAATAGCCTTCGGTATGGGAATTGACAAGCCTGACGTTAGATTAGTGATACATTATGACATCCCGAAAAGTCTCGAAGGATATTATCAAGAAACGGGTCGAGCTGGTAGAGACGGCGGTGAAGGTAATTGCATTACTTTTTACAGATATAAAGATATTCAGAAGCTCGAAAAATTTATGCAAGGCAAACCTATTGCAGAGCAAGAAATTGGTCGACAACTTCTTTTAGAAACTGTTGCTTATGCCGAAGGCTCTCTTTGTAGACGGAAAATTTTGTTACTCTATTTCGGAGAAGATTACAAAGAAGAAAATTGCGGAAGCTGCGACAACTGCATTAATCCAAAAGAACAATTTGAAGGTCAAGATTACGTAGAAATGGTTTTAGAAGTGATTATCGAACTGAAAGAGAAATTTAAAGCTGACTACATCGTTGATATACTTCTAGGTAACGAAACCAGCGCTATTAAGTCTTATGAACACGAAGCCTTAGATATTTTTGGCTTTGGACGCGAAAAAGATGATAAATTTTGGAACGCTGTAATAAGACATTCCATGGTGCTCGGATTCCTTATTAAAGACATTGAAAGTTACGGAGTTTTAAAAATTACTGAAAAAGGTCACGAATTCCTCGAAAATCCATATAGCGTCATGTTAACCAATAATCATGACTACGACGAAATGGCTATCGAAGGAGCAACCGGCGGAACAGCTGCAATGGATCCCGAACTTTTTGCCATGCTTAAAGACCTCAGAAAACAACTTTCTAAAAAATTAAATTTACCTCCTTTTGTTATTTTCCAAGACCCATCTCTCGAAGCAATGTCAACCTACTATCCTATTGAATTAGAGGAACTTCAGAACATCTCCGGAGTAGGAGTGGGTAAAGCAAAAAGATTTGGTAAGGAATTTTGCGAACTGATTAGAAGGCACGTCGAAGAAAATGAAATTGACAGACCCGTTGACCTTGTCGTGAAATCGGTCGCTAATAGATCTAAACAAAAAATTTCTATTATTCAAAGTATTGACAGAAAAGTACCACTCGATATTATTGCCGAAGGAAAAGGAATCGAAATGAACGACCTGCTTAAAGAACTCGAATCAATAGTGTATAGCGGAACAAGAGTCAACATCGACTATCATATTAAGCAGTTCATGGACGAAGAACATATTGAGGAAATTTTTGGCTATTTCAAAAATGAAGCAGAAACTGACGACCTCGCAGCAGCACTCAGAGAATTAGGCGAAGACGAATATTCAGAAGAAGAAGTACGAATGATTAGAATTAAATTTATTTCTGAAATTGGAAACTAAGATAGTGGTTAGTGGTCAGTGATTAGTGATTAGTGAGTGAATGAGTAAATGAGTGAATGAGTAAATGAGTGAATGAGTAAATGAGTAAATGAGTGAATGAGTAAATGAGTGAATGAGTGAATGAGTGAATGAGTGAATGAGTAAATGAGTGAATGAGTAAATGAGTGAATGAGAAAATGCATCATGTTATCGCCTACCCCTTATTTTTATAAGCTCCCTTAGTAGCCGTTAGGGATGCGATATTGGTAGAAAAATGAGTGTAGGGGCAAACTTGCGTGTTTGCCCAATAAAATAAATATTGAGAAAAGATAAAAAAACAACAATTTTTTTTTAATTATATATGAAAAAAAAGTACTTTTGCAGTTTATATTAAAAAACAAATAATTTATTTATGGCAACATTATCAATGTTTTACGGCATTATTGTCTCAATGTATTACAGAGACAATAGGCAGTATAAACTGCCTCACATTCATGTTGAATATCAAGGAGAAAGTGCTATTTTTACAATACCAGACGGTGAACTTTTAGAAGGAAAGATAAAAAAACCACAAATCAGACTTGTCCAAGCATGGATTACATTACATACTGACGAGTTGATGGCTAATTTGGCTTTGGCTGTTGATGGTAAAAATATTTACAAAATTGAACCATTAAAGTAAAAAATTATGAACCCAAGAGTAAAAGATGTAGCCCCAGAAAGTAATTATCTCCTCCATTTGTGGTTTACTAACGGCGAAGAAGGAGTTTTTGATGTAAAACCCTATCTGGATTATGAGGTTTTTCAGGCATTGAGAGATGAAAAAATGTTCCAAACGGTTCGTCCCTTTATCGGAACCATACAATGGGCAAATGAAGCTGACCTTTGTCCAGATACAGTGTATTTAGATAGTGTAAAGATTTAATAAACTTTATTTTTACCTTATTTTTCTACAAAACAACCTTGGTAGCAGTGATTAGTGATTAGTGGGTAGAAGTTTGTGATAAAAAACCTTATTTCCACCCTATTTTAATTAAAATAATTCGTGTAAATTTGTGTAATTAGTGGCTAAAAATAAAAATAAAATAAATGAAAACAATAAGACTTTTAGACAAAGAATTTGAAATTTCTATTGAAGCAGAAAAAATTCAGGCAGCAATTGCAAAAATTGCTAATAAAATTAACATGGATTTGAAAGATAAAAACCCTTTAATGATATGTATTTTAAACGGTTCTTTCATGTTTTCTGCTGACTTGATGAAACTGATTGATTTTCCATGCCAAATTAGTTTCGTGAAATTAGCTTCTTATGAAGGTACAAGCAGTTCGGGACAAGTTAAAGAACTTTTAGGCTTTAACGAAGATCTTAAAGGAAGAACTGTACTATTATTAGAAGATATAGTTGACTCGGGCGTTACAGTTAGTAACTGCACTGACCAACTGAACAATTTAGGCGTAAAAGAAATTTTTATTGCAACGCTTCTTTTTAAACCCGCCGCCCTAAAAAAAGATATTAAAATTGATTATGTGGGTATTGAAATTCCTAACGACTTTATTGTAGGTTACGGACTCGACTATAACGGTTACGGACGCAACCTGCCCGATATTTATAAAATTACCTAAAACTTAATATTATGCTATACATTGTTATTTTTGGTCCCCCCGGTTCAGGAAAAGGGACTCAAAGTGAAAAAATTATTGAAAAATATGGTTTGACTCATATCGCAACTGGCGATATTTTGAGAAATGAAATCAAAAATGGTACTAATCTGGGAAATACGGCGAAGGAGTTTATCGATAAAGGACAACTCGTTCCTGACGAAACAATTATCCGAATGATTGAAAATAAAATCGCTGAAATTAAAAACCAGACCAAAGGTGTTATTTTTGACGGTTTCCCCAGAACAGTCGACCAAGCAATTGCCCTTAAAGATATGCTCGCCGATAGAAACGAAAAAATTAAATTAATGCTTTATCTTGAAGTTCCTCGAGATGAATTAATTCGTAGACTATCTAAAAGAGCCGAAACATCGGGCAGAACAGACGATACACCCGAAACAATCGAAAACCGACTTAAAGTGTACGAAGACATTACCTCTCCCGTTATGGAATTCTACAAACAAGAAGGTACATTCCGATGTGTTTCCAAAATAGGTGCTATTGATGAAATTTTTATCGACATTGAGAAAATTATAGATAATTTGTGAAAAACTGAAAATATTTTTCACAAATTTCTTTTCATAACTTAGTCAGAAAAAATTAAAAAGTCGCCACGAAAGGTTGCTTTTTAGCTTACATTCATTTTCGTTCTTGGAGAAATCTCTTATATTGAGTTCACTCCGAAAAGCCCTATTATTTTACCACAAGGGGCACAAAGTGATTTGGTTATTGAATTTATTGAAATACACAAAGGACACAAAGTATTAAATACCAACATATATCAACTTGTGCTCTTTGTGCATTCTTTGTGCATTCTTTGTGTTAGAAAACACTTTTCGGAATGGACTAAATATTGAATATTTAGAAATAAATAAAGGAATAAAAGACAGAACCGCTTTACGAGATTTAGATTCTTTGATTGAAAAAGGTGTTTGTCAGCGTATTGGAGAAAAAAAATCTCAGATTACCTGACCTCCGAGGAAATCAAAATGTCACCTTTTTATGAAATATTTATCAACCTCAGTTTTCCACATTCCATTAGGAATGCAAAAAACCAAAATGTAGGACATTTTGGTTTCCTCAGCAAAAATAGATTTTTCCTTATAAAATAACAAAAAAACCTTTATGAGGTAAGGAACTCTGAATTTATTGAAATGAATGCATCCTTGTTTCATGTTAATGGTAATAATTTGGTAGCATTAGTAGCGGGAAGTGGATTAGTGGAGAATATATATTCATAAAAAAGAGGACATTTTGATTTCCGCATAGGTCAAGTATTCTGATATTTAGTGCAAATTTGTGAAATAAGTGGCTAAAAAAACTAAATCTTGTTGTGGCAATTTATAAAATACCCCATCATATAACTCCGCACAAACTATTTTTGCGCTTTAATTTATGATATTTTTCATTTAAAATAAAAATCTATCTATTATGGTAAAAAGTTATTTATTTCAGAATCAAAGAGTTTCCCGCTTTATGCGGATGTCTCTTATTTTATGTATGACGCTGTTTTACGGAAGTAGAACAGCAGAATTATGGGCGCAGCCCACGTTTGACCCGCCATTTACGGCAAATGGCGATTTAAAATTGTTTTATTGGACATCTACAAACGTTTATCTCCAATTTCCTTTTTATGACACATCTTCAGGAGGTTATGAAAGGTTTATCGCCGGAAATGCTAACAAATTAGAGTATTCCACCAACGGAGGACAATCCTACACATCGCTGCTTAATGTAAAAGGTGGCGGACAGGAAGAGGCATCTTGGTATTGGATTGATATGCAAAAAGCCGCAGCCTCGTTTACGCTTTATTCAGTGGCGCAGGAAGCCGGATACGGCGAACCGCACGATTGGAATACAATTGGACCTATTAATGAAGGTCCGGGAAGTAATTGGAAAAGGGTGAAATACAAAAACAACAAGTTGTCATCTACCCGACCACATACCTGTTATGCTGCAATACGTTGGGAGAATTTGCCATCCACAGTTCAAAATAGCGTAATCACTTTTAGAATAGAAGGAACACTTGACCACGAAGACAGACCATCGGGCGTGGGTAGCGGTACAAGAAGTATTTCATGGGTGTGTCCTACTGCTTATGTTTATGGAAATCCTTTAAATACGCCGCAAATTGGTAATAATGCGCATGAATTTCAGGCAAATGGAACTGTTAAAATCAATTATTCCATTCCGAATTTTAACAACCTTGCAGATAAAGGTACTAAATATGTGAGCGACGTTATCTTGGAAATGCCGAGTAAAAATCTCTATTACCACGAAAACGAAGCAACTCTTGTAAGTTATGGGCAAAAAGCGCCAAAAGATTATATTTCGTCGGGTAATAATCTCTCTTTTGAAAGCAGTTATGTACTTACAAAAGCAGAAATGAATGATGGAATAACTTTTCAAATTATGTCCACAAGATATGACCATGCAATGAGCAATCCTATGGCAACTCATCCGCAATGGGGTCAATATATGTATAAAAGAAGCAATGTTTATACCGTTCCCGCTTACAGGCAGCCAAATAATTTAAGCGTTTCGCTAACAGGCGGTAAAGTTAAACTTTCGTGGACTATGGATGCAGGCACAAACGGCTCGCCAACAGACGGTTACAATATTCAATGGCGAGTAGCGGGAGATACATGGCAGGATGTTTCGGGTGGTATAAAACCATACGTTGCCTCTGAAACTAACCCATTTATTGAATTTGATTATCCCGAAATCAATGTTGGTATAAAAACTTATGAATTTCGTGTAAAACGTGCAGGTTTAAATTGGGGATTATATGAAGCAACTCAATCGGCTGTTATTAATACAAGTTACGTGAACATAAACAGTATTATAGCACAGGCAAATAGTTCGGGCATTACGCTTAATTGGACGCTAACAGAAGGAGTTATTAAAAACAGTTTTAAGTTCAGGATTACAAGAAATCAGACCGTTGTTTTAACAAGCGCGCTTGATATTACAACTTTAACTTTTACCGATAGTAGCGTTCCATCTTGTGAATCAAGCACATATCTTATTGAAATTATTGATGGCGCAACAGTTATAGGAAGTAAAGCCTCCTCGCCAATTTCGCGACCCGCCTCCGATCCGGGTACAATATCAGAAATAAGCGCATCAAAAGGTTTTTACAACGATAGAGTGTCAATTACTTGGAATACAGCCGCTTTTTCGGGCAGCGGAGGCGCATCTTTTAATAGATATACCGTTTCACGACGGCAAGCCGATAATCCAAATGCAATTGACCAGCAAATATATGAAATTCAAGGTACAGGATTGTCGCAATATAGTTACGACGATAATACCGCCATTCCGGGCATTTATTACACTTACACTATCAGAGGATGGATGGATTGCAGCGGAGATTCAGAAGTGGCAAGCGAAATTGAATCAATAGGATTTATGCAGCCGTATGGCGTAGTTAGCGGAAGAATTGCATACACGGGAAGTATTGCCGTTAAAGACGTAAAAGTTGCCGCAACAGGCGAAAGCGGTTATAAAAACAAGGCATTTGCAGTTTCTGACAGTTCAATTATTAGAGTTCCTTATAAAGAAGACCTGACGCCTGATAAATTTACTTTTCAAGCGTGGTTTAAGGGAAATTTAATTACATCGAAAGAACAATGGTTATATAATTCGGATTGGCGTTATGGAGTTAAAATCGTTAATAACAAATTGCAATTCGACCATTGTCATAATAATCCTAATGGTACGGGTACTACCTATTTTCGCTCAAATTTTAATTATTTATTATTACAAAATGAATATCAACATATTACAATTACATCAAACATTATAAACTCTCAAATAGAAACAAAATTATACATTAATGGCGAATTAAAAGAAACTGTTACAGGAACAATTAACGGCTCAATCGGATTCCCATCAGGCAATTATACTACTATTGGAGCCGGTGAAAATCTACAGAGTTCTTTAAGCGGTTTTGTGGATGAAGTTAGAGTTTGGAACAGAGTTTTATCAGCAGAAGAAATTGCAAACAACTACGACCGTTATATTTCAGGGCAGGAAGATGCTTTACAAATGTATTTTCGTTTTGATGAAACAAGCGGTAACACTGTTTTTGATATTTCGGGTAATAATGGCGTATTCAACGAAAATCACGGAACTATTTACGGCGGAAACTCGGCATTCCGTACTGAATTTGAAGTGCCAGACACCGAACAACTTGCTATTAAGGCAGTTACAGATGAAAACGGATACTATATTATTAACACGATTCCTTATTCAGGCAACGGAACTACTTATACAATTAGTCCAATGCTTGGTGTTCACGACTTTGAGCCTGCAAATCGTCCCTTATATTTCAGTTCCAATTCATCTACTCATAACGGTATTGATTTTACTGATGTTTCGTCATTTAAAGTTGAAGGTTATGTTACTTATGAAGGTGGTACGTACCCTGTTGCAGACTGTAATTTTGAATTGGATGGTCGAACAATGACAAATACTAATGGAAGTGTCTTAAAATCTAATGATGAAGGCTATTTTGATATTAGAATTCCGATTGGTATTCATTCGTTACGTGTTGTAAAACAGGGACATACATTTGAAAATGATGGATATTTACAAGAATTGGTATTTGATACTGAAACGGGAGAAGAATTTTATAAAGATTTGAATTACATTGCTCCGATAAGTAATATTCAATTTTATGACCAAACACGGATTAAACTTATTGGACGCGTAACAGGCGGCGCTACTGAAAATAACAAAATTTCAGGTTTCGGTGAATCTATCAATAACATTGGCGCACAAACAATTAAGTTAGAAAACACCCTTCCACAATATAATTTAACAAACGACACTTTTTCTGAAACATTTACGCATAATCAAGGTCAATGGACAAGTCCGGGCGGTTTACAGGATGACCAAACAATAGTAACTTATAATCAGCAAGATATAACTATTCAGGTAAGTCCAATAACGGGTGAATTTGTGGCAATGGTTTATCCCGAACCGTACATTATCAGTGATATTAGAGTTCCCGCAGATTATGGTGCGCTACTTACAATTTATAACTTACGAGAAACATTAGATTTAGTTTCTGCTGTCGTGCCTGACAACAGTTTTTTGAGAACAAACATTCGCACGTGGGCTGATTCTCTTTTTGTTACGGGAATACCCGGCATGGTTGACCATTGGGAATATTTTGAAAATTCTGATACAGTCTTTTATAATGCCGAATGGAAATATTATTATCAATCAACGCCATCTTTTAGTGTTAAGCAATTAGTTACAAATCAGCCTGTTGATTATTTTGGTGATATATCTTTTGAAGTAAGAAACGAACTTACAGACGAAAGCGATGATTTGGAACTATATAATGAAACTGACGGTTATCTTTTTGGAAAACCTGTTTTCAGGCAAGGAAATCAATATATTTTTGGTATGAACGCTTATGAAGAATATACAAATTATGTCTCTGACCCTATTGAAACTGTGAGGTATCCAATTAAAAATGGCAAAGTAAATATGAGTAATGATATTCAGTTTAATCCAATGCCTGACCTTATTGAAACAGACGATAACGGCGAAGTTAAATATGCCTTTATTGCGGGCGCTCCCAACCTGACCACAGGCAGTAACAACTTTTTTGCTACTTTAATGCTTGGAAATGTAAGTTATTACTGGGATTTAGGTACAGAACCCATTGAAGCGTGGCATCTTGGCGACCGAACAACAGGAACAGACTTTATGACTGCGGGTCCCGATGAAGTTGATATTATTTTGCGCGACCCGCCAGGAAGTAAAAGTAAATCGTTTATCGAAAATGGCACTTCGGTTACTGTTAAAAAAACAAGTACGATAGTTAATGGCGCAAAAGAAGCGATAGAAGCAACCTTACATCTTGGCACAAAAGTGATTACATGGACGGGAGTTGGCGCTGGAGTTATTACAGAAGCAGAAACGGTTATTGATGTTACGGCAGGTATTAAAGCCGAAGAAACTTGGACTTCTGCATCAGAAAGAACAACAAAAACTACTTTTACCGAACGCTTTGAAACCTCAGACGACAACTCGTATGTAAGTCATTATGGTGATATTTTTATTGGAAATTCAACTAATATTTTATATGGACTGACAAATGCAATTACAATTCTTAAAAATTATTCCAATGAAGATAATGATGCTTTTGAAACTGTAAATCAAGGTGATAACGATTATTCTATTGCGCCTGCGAACTCTCTTGCTTTCGGACAAACTTTTGATACACGTTTTGCATACACGCAAGTTGATTTAGAAACAATTATGCTACCTAAATGGCGCGAAGGATTAAGCCTGCTTATCAAACCTATGGGAACAGAAGTGAATAGTGATATTATTGAAGAGCCGATTTATGTATCGAATTTGCCGCATAATCACCCTAATTTTGGTAAATTAAATACCGATGACGTTGCATTCGGAACTAATGCCTCGCCGCCAGACCTCTATTATACAGGTCCAAGTTACACCACTTATTTTCCAAATGAGTACGATTGGACTAAATTTGAAACCGACTCTGTAACGTATTTTAATAATCAAATTGATGGTTGGACAGAAATACTCGCTCAAAATGAAAAAGAAAAAGTTGAAATGAAACTTATTGATAATTACAGTTTTGGTAGTGGCGTTTCTATTCAATATTCAGCGACAAGCACGGCAACCGAAAGTTACACAAAATCATTTAAATGGGTATTAAATCCTACTTTACTATATTCTGATGATGGTCAAGTTCTGGGACTTGGTATGGGTACAAAAGTTGGAGTGGAATATGTTCACGAAGATGAATCGTCATCGACTGAGGAGACTGAAACATCTATTAATTCTGGTTTTGTTTTACAGGAAGAAGGTGGTTATGACCAACTTACAGTCGATTATGGAATGACTACTTCTGGTACATTTGCTTTTAAAACCCGCGGCGGACGTACATCATGCCCTTATGAAGATGAATTACGGACAAAATATTATCAACCCGGCGTGCACGTGTTAAATGAGGCTACAATGCAAATTGAAGTTCCGAAAATTAGGGTTGATAGTTCGCCAGTTGTGCTCAATGTTCCCGATAATCGTGAGGCTATTTTTACGCTTGCGCTTGAAAATGAATCTGAAACAAGTGATGATTTTTGGTTTCAACTTATTGTGGAAGAGGCAACTAACCCGCACGGTGCTATTTTGAAAATTGATGGTGGAGCCATTGGAAATGGACGTTCTTTTCTTGTTAAACCCGGCGAAACCCTATATAAAACGCTTACAGTGGGCAAAGGTACAGAGGATATTTACCAAAATATCGCACTCGTCTTGCGTTCTCAATGTCAGGGCGACCCAACTGATTTTTTGCCCGTTATTGCTGATACTGCTTATATTTCAGTGGAATTTATTACAGGAGTTAGCAATGTTGCAATCACCGAGCCTTCAAATAATTGGATACTAAATACCGATAATCCTACAAGCGACACGCTTTATGTTTCAATTGCCGATTATGATGTGAATTTTCCGAATTTTGGGTATATTCGTTTGGAATACAGACCTATAGCATCTCCAAATTGGAACACAATAATGACTTTCTATCCTTCTCATTTATACGAAAAAGCGCAAGGTTTGAAAGAAGATATTGGTACGCGTCCATTTATTGTCTATCCTTGGAAAATGCCCGCAATTGATGGTCAGTATGAAATTCGTGCAACTGTAACATCGGTTAATGCCATTGATGGCGAAATCATTGGAAATCCGCTATCTACATATTCTACAGACGCTTTGTCGGGTTATAAAGATTTAACGCTTCCACGTTCACTCGGAGCGCCGTCGCCCGCAAACGGTATTCTGGGCGCAGGAGATGAACTTTCTATCACTTTTAACGAGGATATTCAAACGGGTATGCTAACGCAAAATAATTTTACAATTTCAGGCATACTTAACGCTCAAGAAATCGCAGAACCTAATGTAGGACTTTCATTTACAGGCGGTTCACAACATTCTAAAACTGAAATGCCAATTTTTGTTGATGGCTCATTTTCAATTGAAACATGGTTTTATCGTGATTTAAACAGTGCAGGTACATTGTTTGCCTTTGGTAATAACGAAAAATATATTTCACTCGGCTTTAACGCAGCAGGAAATTGTATCCTAAAAATTGGAAATGAAACATATTCCTCCACAATAACCATCGCAAATGATGAGACATGGAAGTATATATCAATGAGTTACGACCGTGAAAATAATAGTGTTTCAGTGTTTGAATTAGAAGGAGTTTTAAATAATAATCTCTTTACCAACCAACAATTGACTTTAATTCCTGAAAATCAAGGCAGGCTTTTTGTTGGTAATAATTTTGATTTTAATGATGGATTTAATGGCGCAATTTCACACTTGCATTTTTATGCCAAAATACGCACAATGGCAGATATTTCGGCTGAAAAGAATATCAGAAAATCGGGCAGAGAACACGGACTAATCGGTTATTGGTTATTAGACGAAGCCGAAGGCTCAATTGCCGAAGATAAAGCCCGTTCAAGACATTTAATGTTGCAAAATGATTGGTACATTTATCCGTCTGGTTATGCAAAACAGACTGATAATAACTATTTTAACATACAAACTGCTACATATCCGCTTGATATTTACAGAGATTTTACTCTTGAATTTTGGTTTAGAAGTGAAAATAACTCCATTCAAAATGGCGCAACATTATTTAGCGCTGATAACGGTTATATTGCAATTACCTCAAATGGTGGTGTGGCGTTATATAAAGCAGAGGGAACATTAAATCAAACATTAATTTCTGAAAATGTAAATGATACCAAATGGCATCACTTTGCATTGTCGGTAAGGCGCAACGGTAGCGTAAATGTTTATATAAATGGTGAAAATAGATCGGTTTTCGCAGAAAATCAACTTGGTTCGTTTGCAAGCGCTTTTTATTGTTTTGGTGCTAAACGTACCAATAATGCTTATAGTCAATATTTTAACGGTTATTTTGATGAAATTCGTATTTGGAACAGCGCACTCCCCCGTGAAAACATTATTTTAAACAAAAACAGTAAGTTACACGGAGATGAATCAGGTTTACTTGCCTATTATCCTTTTGAAACTTACGTTCATCAATCAAGCGGGTTAATTGTTGTTATGCAAAGTAATGATAATATGGTAGATGAAGGCGCTACAACTGCAACAGGAACAGCAACAACTTCATCGGTTTCCGTACCTGTAAAAGATGTGCGACCCATTGAAAATGTGCCATTTAGTTTTGTTGCCTCAAATAATAAGATTGTTTTAACGATGTCGCCCGATTATTTTACTCGCGTTGAAGGTACAATCCTCAATATCAGCGTAAAAGACATCCGCGATATGCGCAACAACAAAAGCGGTACTGAACAATGGACTGCATTTGTGAGACGAAACGCTCTTTTGTGGGACAGCGACCCAATTAATATTAATATGCAAGAGGGTGAAAATGTTACTTTTACAGCAAGAATAATTAACACAGGAGGCACAATGACAACTTATTCCATTGAAAATTTGCCCGTTTGGTTAAGCGTTAATAACAGCGTTGGAAATTTGCAGCCGTTACAGAGTAGAGACCTCACCTTCACTGTTTTTCAAGGTATTAATATCGGAAATTATGAAACCGCAATAGAACTTGATTGCGGCAACGGAGTTACTGAAATTTTACCGATGCAACTGAAAGTAACCGGTTTGCGTCCAAATTGGTATGTAAATCCGAGTGATTATGAAAGTTCGATGTCGATTATTGGGCAGGTTAGGATTGAAAATATTATCTCAAACGATGAAAATGATATGGTTGGCGCATTTATTGACGGAGTATGCGTTGGAGTTACAAGTCCAAAATATATGACAAACCTTGATAGATGGCAAGCATCGCTTAATGTCTATTATTCTACTGAAAATAAGTCAATTGAATTTAGAATTTGGCATGCAGGCAGCGGCAAAATTTATGCACCTGTAAAACCGTTAGATATTAATTTTAGGGCAAATACGCTTGTTGGAACTCCTTCAAATCCTATAATTTTTGAAACAACAGGACAACTGCTTAATATTGTGCCACTTGTAACGGGTTGGAATTGGATTTCTTTCAACGTAAACAGTCCGAGTTTGGAAAATGCAAATCTTATAATGCGAGGAGTAAATAACGGAATTGAAATAAAATCGCAGCAATCGTTCAGTCGTTTTGAAAATGGCGTGTGGACAAATGGAACGCTTAACGATCGAGGATTCAACAATTTGCAAATGTATATGATAAAAATGAGCGGAAATAATGAAATTTCACTTGCGGGAGAAGATATTAACCCCGAAACTACGCAAATAAGTTTGATGCAAGGCTGGAATTGGATTGCATATACTCCGCAGTTTAATAATACTGTTAATGAGGCATTTGCAGGATTAAATGCGACAGCCGGCGACATTATAAAAGGACAGTTTAGTTTTGCGGTTTATGATAATCAGTCGGGCTGGGTAGGAAGTCTTGAATATTTGCAACCAAATGCAGGATATATGTACAAAGCCGCACAAGCCCGAACTTTCAATTATCCAGGTTATTCAACAATTGCCTCAATGCCGCCAAAAATGGGCATTCCAAAGAATGAAATTGCGCATAAATATGAAAACAACCTCACAATTATCGGTGAAGTGTTATTAAATGATGCCGAAATTTCTGAATCCGCAATGCTTGTCGCAAAAATCAACGGACAAGAGCGCGGACGTTCGTTAATAAGAACCGTTAACGAAAAACAACTCTTCTTTTTGACCGTTCATGCAGATGGCAAAGATGAAATAATTTCATTCTATCTATTTGACAGTGAAACAGAAACGCCATTAAGTCAAATAATTACATTCAAAACCGATGCAACACTCGGAACGCTTGACAATCCCATTCTGTTTACCAACGATGGCGTTAATTTTAGCGTATATCCAAATCCGACGAGCGGTCAATTCTTTGTTCGTCATTGCGGGCATGACCCGCAATCCCCTCAACATTCTGGGAATTTCATCGAGATATTTGATGCGGTAGGTCGCCTTGTTCACCATGAACCGTTTACCGTGAACCGTGCAACCATAAAAATAGACATCTCGCACTTAGAAAACGGATTATATTTTGTAAAAATAGGAAACGAAACAGTAAAAATAGTAAAAAATTAACCCTTTGTGTTCCTTTGTGAAAAATCCTTTGTGTTCCTTTGTGGTAAAAGAAAACTTAACCACGAAGGCACACAAAGGAAATCACAAAGTCGCACGAAATTAAATAATAATAATTATGAATTTTAAAAAATTAATATTTAGAACATTTTTGATGGCATTATTATCCATCACATTATTAACATCTTGCAAAAAAGATAAAAAAGATTCTGAAATTGAATCGCCAAATTGGTCAGTCGTTAATCCGCAAGATTACGAATACAGCATGACTTTCGTTACGCAAATAGCCTTTGATAATGTAGTCAGTACCAACGTACTATCAGAATTAGGAGCATTTGTGGGCGATGAATGTCGCGGCAAAGCAAATTTAGCATTCGAATCAGAACTCGAAATCTATCTTTGCCACCTGATAATCTACAGCAGCGTAGCCTCAGGCGAGCAAATAACGCTAAAAGCCTACAACCCCGAAACCCAAAAGATTTATTCAAATTGTGGAATATCATTAATTTTTCAGAATAATTCAAGCGAAGGGGGTGCGGGGATGGTTTTGAATTGTGGGAGATAGGGGGATTCTATTATTTTTTGTTTGAATTAATTTTTGAGTTACTAAAAAAACTTCTACCTTTGCAACTCGAAAATTAACAAAAAAAAATGATTTTATTTCATAAGTCGCTAATTTTGTGCATTGTTGTCATATTTTTCAATGTAAATTTACATGCAGAGGAAAACCCCTTTAATACGATGTCCCACAAAAAATATGCTGATTATTCGCAAGAACTTATCGGTTTATATACATTGTTTTTCCAAATTGATACAATTGAAGCAGAAAAAATGCTAATTCAAGTTGAGGAGGTAGCCCAAAAAATAGGAACTATTGAATGGAAATTGATTTCAGAATATTTCAAATTGCTGATGTTTGATAAAAAACGTTCTTTATATGGAAATGAACTATTTTCTGTTGATGACCTATTAAAAAATACTTTAGAATTGTTACATATAGCCCAAAAACATCAAGTAACACATTTAGAATTGACTATTAGACAGAAAATTATAGATTATTATTGGGTTTATTTTAATAATTACGAATCTGCTTTCGAACTGTATGCCGTACAGGATGATCGGCTTCAAGAAATATCTGCAGAGTTAATTCCTGAAAAATCGTACTATTACAGGATGATCGCCGATGCTTACTATACGTTCAAAGATTATCAAAGAGCAATTTTATATTTTAACAAAGTATTGGAAGATAAAAATAGCAACCTACATAATATTTATTCGAGGCAACACGCTCTCAACGGCAAAGGACTTTCTTTTCGCAATGGATATCAAGATTATGACCGTTCGGATAGTTGTTTTCATGAAATAATTAATGTGGCTGAGATGTTTCCTGAAAACGAACTCTTTTATGACAGATGGCTTGGAATTGCAAATGGAAATATTGGTCATAATATGTTACAAAGAAATGAGTATGAAAATGCTATTCCGCTGCTCAAAAGCAGTATCGAAAAAATGCTAAAACACGCCGACTATGCTTATGCCTCTGGTCCGGCTATAAATTTATCAGAAATTTATTTAAAAATGGAAAACTTAATTGAAGCAAAAAAATACCTCGATGCAGCAACCGAATATTACAATATAATGCCCAGAGAAGGAAGATTACCACGTATTTATGAAGTGAAAAGTAAATATTATGCAGCAATAGGAAATATAAAATTAAGTTTAGCATATATCGATTCAACAATTTTGGCAAACAAACTATATGAGGAACAGTTCAATGCAATGTTATTGCTACGTATGGAACAAAAAGAATCAGCACAGCAGCAGCAAAAACTTCAACAAGAAACGAAACTTAGAAAACAAACTCAAATTTATTTGATAATACTTTTATCGGGATTTATTGTAATTTTGGTTTTGTTGGTGTCGGTCTCATTCCTTTATCGTCGAAAACGCTCCGCATATAGAGAATTAGTGCGTAAATCGCAGCAATGGGCACAAGTCGAAACTAATAATAATGATTCTATTCCGCTGATAGTTGATACAAACACAATTGATTCTGCAGTGAATGAACAAGATTTGCATAAAACCAACCCCGACGAAACAGACTGTTTGATAATGAAAGAGATAGAACAATTAATGTCGACAGAAAAACCATATAGAGATGCTATTCTTTCAGTAGATTTATTAGCACAAAAACTTGGTGCAAAACGTCATTATGTTTCAAATGCTATAAATCACTGTTTGCAAAAGAGTTTCAACACCTACGTTAACGAGTACCGCATAAAAGAATCAATACAAATTTTGTCGAAAAAAGATGCATATAAATTTACTATTGATGAAATTGCTTTCGATTCAGGGTTTAATGACCGCCAAAACTTTTATCGTGTTTTTAAAAAAATGACAGGTTTGTCACCCGCAGAATTTAGGAAAAATGTTAAAATAGATAGTTAATCCAAATTCAGTTAGGAATACTGAAAACTGACTTTCTACCAATCTAAAAATGATATCAGTTAAATTCCAAAAGTAAAAGAATTTTGAAAGTATTCAAAGGTGATTTCGGTTGTTTTATGATTGATATTACTCATCAGCCTCTTCAAACTCTTCATCCTCCTCATCTTCCGCTACTAATTCCTCCTCTTCATTTTCTAACTCCTCTTCTTCATCTTCTAACTCTTCAAACTCTGATATATCTTCTTCATTGGCAAACTCGACTTCTTCAAAATCATTCGCAATATTGTTTTCTACAATCGTGTCATCATTCGTATCTAGGATATTTTCAGTTTTTTCTTCTTCTTTTTCAGATGCGACTTTAGCGACAGATGCGATTTCGTCATTTTTTTTGTCGAGGTTAATCAATCTAACTCCCATTGTTGCTCGTCCCATAACTCTGATATTAGCAACGGCGAGTCGAATGGTAATACCCGATTTATTAATAATCATAAGGTCGTTATCGTCTGAAACGTTTTTAATGGAGATTAAATTTCCAGTTTTAGGAGTAATCCTCATTGTTTTAATACCTTTTCCGCCTCTGTTGGTAATCCTGTAATCTTCTATTTTAGAGCATTTTCCGTATCCTTTTTCAGAAACGACAAGGATATTTTCGTTCACATTTTTGATGCAAACCATACCAACAACTTCATCATTTTCAGAACTAAGCGTAACCCCTTTGACTCCCATACTTTTACGACCTACACTTCGAACTTTTGTTTCATTAAATCTTATTGCTCTACCCGATAAAGTTGCCATGATTATTTCGTTTCGACCGTTTGTAAGTCTTGCTTCGAGTAGTTCATCTCCTTCGCGGATAACTATTGCATAGACACCATTTTGTCTGGGTCGTGAATATTGAGATAGAAGGGTTTTTTTCAAAAGTCCTTTTTTGGTTGCCATCACAATGTAATGAGAATTTGTAAATTCCATATCAGTACCCAGATTTTTAACCCTAATAAATGCTTTTACAGCATCGTCAGCATCAATATTCAAAAGGTTTTGTATTGCCCTGCCCTTACTACTTTTAGTGCCTTCAGGAATTTGATAAACTTTAAGCCAAAAACATAGACCTTTTTTTGTAAAAAATAGCATTGTATGATGCATCGAAGCAGGATAAATATACTCAATAAAATCTTCATCTCTCGTTGAGGATCCTTTTGATCCAACTCCGCCTCTATTTTGGGTCTTAAATTCCGCTAATGGAGTCCTTTTTATATATCCAAGATGTGAAATAGTGATAACCATTTCGTCATCGGCATAAAAATCTTCGGGATTAATCTCTTCGGTAGCAAAAACGATTTCTGTACGTCTCTCATCTTTATATTTTTCTTTTATTTCAAGCAATTCTTGTTTGATAATTGCCATCCTTAAATGAACATGTTCGAGAATTTCCTTTAGTCGAGCAATTTCGGCAACTGTTTTGGAATGTTCGTCACGTAATTTTTCTTGTTCTAAGCCTGTAAGTTGTCTCAAACGCATTTCAACAATTGCTCTTGCTTGTATTTCAGTAAGTTGGAATCTTTTTATTAACTCTTCAATTGCTTGATTAGGAGTTTCAGCAGCACGAATAATGCGAATTACTTCATCAATATTGTCGCTTGCAATAATCAATCCCTCTAAAATATGAAGTCTTTCTTCGGCTTTTCGAAGTTCGAACTGTGTCCTACGAGTAACAACTTCGTGTCGATGTTCAACAAAACAAGAGATTATCTCTTTTAAATTTAACAAACGAGGGCGACCTTTTACTAACGCAATGTTGTTCACAGAAAACGAAGACTGAAATTCGGTATGTTTAAAAAGATGGTTTAAAACAACGTTTGGAATAGCATCTTTCTTTAAGTCAACCACAATGCGCATACCGTGTCGGTCTGTTTCGTCGTTCACGTCAGAAATTCCGTCAATCTTTTTTTCATTTGTCAAATCTGCAATTTTTTTAATCAGTTCTGCTTTATTGACATTATAAGGAATCTCTGTTGCGACTATTTTATTTCGTCCATTCTTATCGGTTTCAAATTCAGTTTTTGCTCTGAGAACAACCCTTCCACGCCCCGTAAGATATGCCTGTTTTACGCCTTGATAACCATAAATAATACCTCCCGTAGGGAAATCGGGTGCTTTTATTACGGAAATAAGTTCTTCAATTTCAATTTGCGGATTATCAATAAATGCAGTAATTGCGTCAATAGAATCGGCAAGATTATGGGGCGCCATATTTGTAGCCATACCAACAGCAATACCCGATGCGCCATTTATCAACAATAAAGGAATTTTTGTAGGTAGAACGGTCGGTTCTTTCAGTGTATCATCGAAATTAAGTTGAAAATCAACTGTTTCTTTTTCAATATCGACCAATGTTTCTTCGGAAATTTTGCTTAACCTTGCTTCTGTATACCGCATTGCTGCGGGGCTATCGCCATCCATTGAGCCGAAATTTCCCTGTCCATCAACCAAAGGGTATCTTAACGACCATTCTTGCGCCATACGTACCATCGCATTATAAACTGACGAGTCTCCGTGGGGGTGATATTTTCCGAGAACATCACCTACGATGCGGGCTGATTTTTTGTGCGCCTTTGTGGAAGTTACGCCGAGTTCATTCATTCCAAAAAGGACACGTCTATGAACAGGTTTTAAACCATCTCGTACATCGGGTAACGCACGAGATACAATCACCGACATCGAATAATCGATGTAGGCAGATTTCATTTCATCTTCAATATTAATTTTTATAATTCTTTCGTCTTCAATCATTTATAAAGATTTTTCAAATATACAAACTATTAAAAAAAGGCTTGAAAAAGCCTTTTTTCAGACCGCAAAAGTAATACTTTTTTACGGAATAAAAAAAATTTAGATTTTTTTTATTATTTATTTACTAAAAATATCTATTTTTGCACCGCTAAAATAAATTCAAACATTGGATACAACGGACATACAAAAATGGTTTGCACTTTATACCAAGCCAAAATCTGAAAAAAAAATATTTTCAGAACTTACCGAGAGCGGAATCGAAGCATATCTCCCACTACGAAAAGAGTTGAGGCTTTGGAGCGACAGAAAAAAATGGATAGATGTACCCATAATAAGTTCATATATTTTTGTACGCGTTTCACAATTGGAGTACCGAAAAGTTTTCGAAGTAAAAAACATCGTTGGTTATGTTTCATATAAAGGCAAAGCAGTAGTTATTCCAGATATGGAAATGGAAATAATGAAACGTGCCGTAGAAAACAAGTTAGAGTTCAGTGTAGAAAAGGGGAAATTACAAAAAGGAAAAAAAATAAAGTTCACTTCGGGTCCTTTTATGGGGTTATCGGGTGAAATCACTGAAATAAAAGGAGTCAAAAAACTTTATTTAAGGATAAAAAATGTGGGTTTTACACTTATTGCAAATATTGATGACCAATTTTTATCAGATTAAAATAATAAAAAAAAAAGAAAAAAAGATGCAAAAATTTTTTGAATAAAAAAAAAGAATTACTTTTGCACTTTTAAATTTAAAAAATAAAGGATAGATATGTTTGAGAAACTTAGCGTAGATCTTTATCAAGATTGGGGAGATAAGGTTATTTTGGTAGTAGAAGATGTTGAAACCAATAAAATCTTTTTTGATGCAGCATTAAGGCGCACGAGTGCAAAAATTCTCTGGGCAAAAGACGGAGTAGAAGCAGTCGAAATGTTCAAAGCAAATCATATTGATTTGGTTTTGATGGACTTGCAGTTGCCCGTTATGGACGGATATGCCGCAACACGTGAAATAAAAAAGTTAAATTCCACGGTTCCAATAATTGCCCAAACAGCGCATGTCATGTCTGGCGAAAAAGAAAAGTGCATCGAAGCAGGATGCACCGATTACTTGACTAAGCCTATCAGATTACAAATTTTGATAGACACTTTGAGTAAATATTTAAACTAAACTTTCCCGTTTAGAACTGATTGATGACATATTTGTGGCAAATGCAACAGCATATCGTTGTTCCAAAGTGGACAATGATATTTAATAGTTATAGGCGAATATCAGTAACCCTGATTTTCCGTATTTTTGTCGTTTTCGTAAATTCTTGTATTTTTTGTACTTCATTTACAGCACAAGCATCTAATATTGATAGCCTCGAAAATGTTTTAGCTTCATTTAAAGGCAGTAACCTTGAAAAAGGAAATTTGCTGATTGACCTTTCAAATATATATTGGCGGAGTGGCGATACCGTAAAAATGAAAGCCTCTATTTTGGATGCCATCAATTTAGCACAGAAAGAAGGTTTAGAGCATGTTGAAAAGCGCGCATATACTTCACTTGGAAATTATTATAGCACCGCACAAGATTATTATTTAGCACACTTCTATTACAAAAAAGCAGAAAAATTGTGCATTATGCTGAATGATACAGAATATTTATGTACTATTTATTTCAGTTTGCTGCGTTCTTTTATGTTTATTGAAGACCATCTTAACATGCTCTTTTATGCGGACAAATTATTAGAAACCATATCCGAGTGGTATGATATCGAAACTTTGATTCCTATCGACTCGACAAAAATAAATTTAAACGATAGAATGCAAAGGTACATAGTTACAGCTCAATACTATAAAGGTGTTGCAACTTTAAGTAATGAAATTCCTCAAGATAGGTTGGATTTTTTTATAGGGTTGTTCCAAAAAACAAATATTCCCAACGAAGGATTATTAGAAATGAGAATAGTATCTGCAATAGAATGTGGAAATATTTATGCTCAGATAAACCAGCCCCGCAAAGCTTTGCAATACTTACATTTTGCACGTGAACATAGTGAATTTTACCTAATGCCGGGTTCAGTAAAATATCTTTCAACAGCAAATGCTTTGATTGCAGAAGCTTATGCAAAGTTAAATCAAATGGATTCAGCAATTTATTATATAAATCAATTAGGTGAAACTCAATTATTCTTTGATCATTTTGCATACTCTTTACATTATCGCGCACGAATTGCAATAGAGACTGCCAAAGGCAACTATCAGAAGGCTTTTGAAATTCAAAAAGAATTTTTTTTCTTCACAGATAGCATATCAAAAGCAGAAAAATCGGAAGATATGGCAAGAATGAAAAATTGGCAAGAATTAGAACAAAAAGATCTCGAGAACGAATTTCTGCAAGAAGAAAGGCAAAAGCAGCAAAAATTGATAAAAATACTGACTGTTGCGTTAATATTGATTTTTGCATTGTTTCCGCTAATAATTATATTTTACAGAAAAACAACCAAAAAGAATAGTGAACTGCAAAAAGAGCATACCGAGAAAGACAAACTATTTTCGGTAATGTCGTTACAAAAAGATGATATAGAAAGGAAAAATAGAGATATAAGCGATAGCATCAATTATGCCAAACGAATACAAACCTCAATTTTGCCGCCTTCTGATATTTTGGAAGTTACATTTCCTGATTCGTTCATCTATTTTGCACCCCGTGGCGAGGTTAGCGGGGACTTTTATTGGGTAACTGAAATAAAAGGAAAACTTTTATGCTGCTGCGCTGACGGTATTGGGCATGGCGTTCCGGGTGCTTTTATGTCAATGATTGGCGCCACGCTTCTTAATGATATTGTTAAAAGACCTGAAATTTTATCACCCGCCGACATCCTAACCCGTTTAGATTTCGAAATAACAAGTTTGTTACAGAAAAATATAGAAGAGCATTCGCAAGAGGGCTTGGATATGTCGATTGTTGAAATAGACCTACAAACCTACAAAATTAAAATTGCCTCTGCAAAACGTCCCGTTTATCTCTATTCAAACGATGAACTAACAGTATATAAAGGAGTTAGGCGGAGCATCGGAGACCAAATTTCAGACTATAATGCCCCTCCGTTCGTTAATATTGAATATGTGGGCAAGCCAAACGATAAAATTTATCTCTTTTCAGATGGTTATGCCGACCAATTTGGCGGTCCGCACGGAAAAAAACTAATGATTAGTGCTGTTAAACAAATGCTTGACGAAATTCATCATAAACCAATGAAAGAGCAATTTGGTATTATAAAAAACAATTTTCTAAATTGGAAAAATACACAAGAACAAGTTGATGATGTTGTTTTCATTGGAATTGGGCTGTAGATTCGGAACTTCTGACTTGGTTCAAACTCGGTTGTAGCGATTTCTCGAAAAAATTTCAGACTTTGAGACCTCACACCTCCACATCCCGTAACATAACGAAAATATTGCGGAACCGATAGTGTTTCATTAAATAAATTCAGAGTTCCTTACCTCAATACGCTGATATTGAGAAAATTCAAGATTTAAATTTTCCAAACGGAAAATGTGTTAAATCCAGAATATCAAATATCTACAGAAATGAATAAAAGAAATCTGAACATTTTCTTTTCGTTTTAACAACTAAAAATTGTTTTGAGGTCAGGAATTTTGAATCAAGAAATAAAAATTCCATTTTTTATAGATATTGACAAGTTCACACTAACACCCTAAAGCCGTTACAAATAGACATTTCAGAATAAATCTCAAAATAAAAAACAAAGAAAAGAAAAAAAAAATTAAAAAAAATTTATAAAAATTTGTTTGGTATAAAAAAAAAGTATTATCTTTGCCGCCGCAAATTTCAATTTTACGGTTGAAAAATATTGCAAAAAGTACGTTGATATTAATGAAGCACTAAAATAAAGGAAAAAAAGGTAAAGTTCACCTGCAATGAATTTGAGATTAAACTTTCGTAATTTAAGATATTAAAAGAAATTTATTACAAAGAAGAGTTTGATCCTGGCTCAGGATGAACGCTAGCGACAGGCTTAACACATGCAAGTCGAGGGGCATCGGGGCAGCAATGCCGCCGGCGACCGGCGCACGGGTGCGTAACGCGTATGTAACCTGCCCGACACAGAGGCACAGCTCTTCGAAAGGAGAATTAATGCCTCATAACATGTAATTTTCGCATGGAAATTATATCAAACTTGAGGGGGTGTCGGATGGGCATGCGTAACATTAGTTAGATGGTGAGGTAACGGCTCACCATGACAGCGATGTTTAGGGGTTCTGAGAGGAAGGTCCCCCACACCGGAACTGAGACACGGTCCGGACTCCTACGGGAGGCAGCAGTGAGGAATATTGGTCAATGGGCGAGAGCCTGAACCAGCCATGTC
>WRMI01000001.1 GCA_009777175.1 Marinilabiliaceae bacterium | reverse complement strand
CCCTTTCATCCGATATAAGCACGAACAGTTCACACTCTATGAGTGTAAACTTTCGTACCCTTATTCATCGGATGAAATTTACTAGATTTCGAGAATTTAGAATAAGAGTAAAAAGCTCAAATATCTGTTATATAAAATTTTACGTTTCTAACTTCATAAATTATTTAATTGTAGAACGATTTTTAAATAAAATGCAAAGATAATAAAAAAGGGAGGAAAAAATGAAAAAAGAGCACTTTTTGGAAATATATTAGTATCTTTCCTCTGTAAAAAATTTTTTTTCATTATACACGCTTGAAATTCCCAAAATTTCATCTAATTTTGCGCCCTTAAATTTTTTAGAAAATAAAAATATGTTTGAAAATGCGTATGATTTAGATGTCGCCCTTGATGTTGTATCTACTTTGTGGGCGTTGAAGTGTAGGGAATATAAAAATGAAACCGACCCCCAAAAAAAACAAAAGTTACTTCAAGAAGTGGATATGATGCAGTTTGAGAAGGGGGCTCTGTATAGAAATGGTGAAGTGCAGAAGTCAGTTATGGATAAAGCATTCAGACTTTATGCACCAATTCTTAAAGCACATTATGCAGCGGTTTGAGGTTGAGATGATATTTTAAACGGAAAAGGAATTCTTGATTAGAGAGTGCCTGCCATCAACTAACCACTAACCACTTTTTTTAGCCACTAATTACACGAATTTTCACGAATTTTTCATTTTTATTTTTTATCCACTTTTCATAAACCACTAATCACTAACCACTAACCACTAACCACTAATCACTAACCACTAATCACTAACCACTAATCACTAACCACTAATTTCCATCGCCACTTCACAATTTTTCTTATGAAATGCAATGCCATATTTGTATATTTGCTTATATCCTTCTTTTTTCAAATTATGAATATAAGCCTTTTCTTCTATTTGTTTCAGACCTTTTTGTGCTTCTTGCTTTAAATCTTTTTTGGCATCATTAGTGTGTTTAAATTCAACAACTATTGCAGGTTTTTCTTTGTCAAAAGGTTTGAGCAGGCTATCTGAGCGTCCTTTTCCTGATTCGGAATTTGAATAAATAGCATAATCATCTGAAAGTGTAAGCAACATCCCGTAAATAAACATGTGATAACTGTTTTCTTCTTTAAAATCAAAACAACTTGGGTTGTTGAGCAGTTCGTTGTTGAGGGAGTCGGTAACGCCATCTTTATCTCCATTTACCAAACAATCAAGAAAATCCCGTATTGTTTTCGATATTGTGGTTTTTTGACGACTAAACCACTCAGTAGCATAACGTGAAAAAATATTTTTGACTTCCATGTTCACTAATTCTGCATTAAATTTTTCAGTTTTGGCACCGTTACAGGGCTTTAAGTATCCGGCATTTAATAACATTGTCCAAAAAATATTAGAATTTACGTAATTTATCGGGTAAGTAATTCCATCTTCTAAATACATTGTAATAGGTGCGCCTGTAAGCAAACCTGCAAAATCATTTCTTAAATCATCGTCACCTTTGGAAAATACATCTTGCAAAATATTCAAGGAGCCAGTGTTTACCCAATAATTGTCACGTTCAAGCGATTTTAAATACCTGACAATACTCCAAGGATTATACATATCCTGCCCCCCAAATCTATAGCCATCATACCATTGTTTGATTTCATCATATTTTTCACTTATTTCATAATCTGCGCAAGTTTTTATTACTTCTTCTTCTGTAAAACCGAAAGAAGTAGTGAATTCTTTATCCATAATTCCACAGACAAAAGGATTATTAAAACTGCTAATTAAACTTTCTTTTGATATTCTTTGTACTCCGGTTAATACGCCAAATTCCAAAAAATCATTAGTTTTGAAAACATTACCCAAAAATCCTCTCATAAAATCTATCATTTCAGAATAATATCCTTTTCTGACGGAACCGTCAATGGGAGAATCGTATTCGTCTAGCAAAACGATAACACGTTTTTTGTGATAGGTGTATAGGCACTCTGTCAAAAACAATAACGCGTCTTGGAGTTCTACCTCAGTCGCCTCTTTTGAATAATACTTATAAAAACCTTTCTTTTGTTGTTCATCAAGCCTGTCACTTTCGAATAAGTAACGATTTTGTCTACAAATGAAAGAAACAATGGACTTTATCTTCTCTATAGATTTTTCATGTGTAGAAAATTCTACAGTTTTTAACGTAAGAAAAACTGTAGGATGTTTGTTTAGATGTTTTTCAATTATATCTTTGTGTTCCATTATTTTAAGACCATTAAACAAAGATTTGCTATCTTTATTTATGTCAAAAAAATGTTTCAACATACTCATATTGAGAGTTTTTCCAAAACGTCTAGGGCGGGTTACCAGAGTAACGGTACCTTTGTTTTCAAACAATTCTTTGATAAATAAGGTTTTATCGATGTAAAAATAATTGCCTTCGATAATCTTTTCAAAGGACTCTTCGCCGGTTAATATTTGCTTTTTCATAATTTTTACTCTTTTTTTATCTATTGCAGCTTTTTAATTTGCGCGGCAAAGATAATTATTTTTATTATGAAAAAAAATTGAAATAAAATCTTATCGCGAAAAATAGAAACAATTGAAAAGAAAATCGTTTTCTAGTTTAGAAAACCACTTAAAAATAAAACTTTCACACTTACTACATTAACACAATTCAAAGAAAAATTCTCTTTGAAATAGATTGATTATATAATTATCGCAAAATCAAACAATGCAGATAAAATTCATGTTGAGAAAGTTATGAGTGCTTCTCAAAAATACTTCCTTATTATAAGCTATTTCTAAATTGTGAAGGTGTCAATCCCGTATTTTTTTTGAATGATGTATAAAATGTTTTTCTATCTTTGAAACCTACTTCAAAGGCGAGTCCTTCAAATGAGTAAAGTTTTGGTTTTGTAGACATTAATTTTATTGCCTCTTTAATTCTGAATTCGTTAATATTTGTACTGAAATTTTTTAGTGAACATTGATTAACAGCACGCGACAGATAGTTTTTGTTCACATTCATTTTATCGGCTATTTTCTCAAGTGAAGTAGAGTCATCTTTGTATTCTTGTTGAATAATTTTTTGAAAATTTTCAAATAAGTGCCAATCTTCTTCGGTTATCATCGCATCAATTACTTCTTCGTTTTCATTGATATTTTGTTCTGTATCAGAAGTTTGGACTAAAAGTTTTTCGGGTTGAATTTGTGCCCATTCTTGTAATTTGCGTACTAATTCACGATTTCTTTGTGCAATTCTTCTGCGGCTCCATACTAATATTGCCACTACAAGCGCCAAGCCAAAACAAGAGCCTGCTAATGTTCTATTTACAAGTTTTTGCCGTTCTATTTCCACTTGTTTACGCTGGGTTTCGAATTCGGCTCTATCCAAATGAAAAATAGTGCGCATTTCGTTTAGTTGTGCGTAAAACCGTTCTTTGTTAAGTTCTTCTTTTCTTTGCATTATTTGCAGGTTCAATTCATTGGCTGCCTTATAGTCGCCCTTTTCAGCGTATACGTTGGCAATTTCCTTTTTCGTGAAATGAATGCCAACTTCGCTGTTCGTTTTTTCATAATAATTAAGTAAACGATTATAACGTTCCAATGATTTGTCGTAGTTTCGCGTAGAAAGGTAATAAGCGCCATACATGTCATCTAACAATATTCCATATACTGTATTGCTTTCCTTCCACTGTGTTTCATACATGGTTTCCCCAGTACATATTTCCTGAAACGACTGTTCTGGCTGATTAATCTTAGCGTATGCTATTGCTCGGTGATACATACAATAAAAAATATCAAGTTGGGTATTACGCATCGGAAAGATAATATTCATGTGTTCAATTTCAACTTGCAAACTATCAGCATATTGTAGAGCATCATACGGTTTGTCCAAATATATGCTCATGGACGCTAACGATTTGTAATTATCTATAATATTTGCCGCACTTTGCTCTCTTCTTTTTTTTCCCCACTCGATACTTTCCTTCCAGTATTTCATTGCCTCATCATATTGTTCTATTGAGTAATAAATCATTGCCATCGTATTCAACAGTGCAACAATTGGGATCATTTCATACAACTCTTTTGCTTCAATAATTGCTTCTTCGGTCAAACGCAGAGCTGTTATTACTTGTCCATCACGTATGTTAAGCCTTTGGATAGTAGAAATTACTGCAAACATATAATCATAATGTTTATGTAACCGGGCGAAATTTTTGGTTTCTTCTCCAATGATAATGACACTGTCGGTATCAAGCGCGTAATAATATTGTGTAAGTCGTAGTAAGGCAAAAGTTTCATTTCTGGTATCCTTTTGTTTTCGCGCTTCTTCGCGTAACATCCTTATATAATAACTCTCTGACGGCAAGTTTGTAGTCAGGTCTATAAGTTTATGCATTGCTTCTATTTTTGAAGTGTCGGGCAACTGCGGTAATATAGCGAGAATGCTGTCGATTTGAAAGTCCGTTGTTTTTTGTTGAGATGCTACTGGCAAAACAAGCAAAAATGTTAATATAATGAAAGATACAAAAGTGTTTCTCATAGATTTTTTTTCAAATATAGTTGAAAATTTTTAATCACTAATTACAAAAATAATAAAAAATCCGCCTATCTGATGCCCAAAGAGAACTCATTCTTTAAGTTTAAAATGAGAAACGAGTGCTTGTAACATTTCTGCTTGAGCGCTCATTTCTTCGGATGCTGATGCGCTTTCTTCTGATGTTGCGCTATTTTGCTGAACAATTGTCGACACTTGTCCAATATCGGTGTTGATATTGTTAATGCTCATTGACTGTTCTTTTGCGGCATTTGCTATCTCATTAATAAGTCTTGCGCTTTCGTCTAATCCTTTTTTAATATCTTCGAGGCTCTTTGCGGTTTTTTGGGCTAAATTTCGGACTTCTTTTGCTACAACAACGAAGGCACTTCCGTGTTTTCCTGCTCGGGCAGCCTCAACTGAAGCGTTGAGGGCAATGATATTGGTTTGAGACGCAATTTCTGCAATTACTCCTATTACCTTGCGTATTGAATTGGAATGAATGACAGCTTCTTGGGCAAGGTTTGCACTCGATTCCGTTCGTTCTGCAACTGATGCAACCGAACTTGACAATTTTTCTACTGATGCCGCCTGTTCGGATGCCCCTCGTGCTAATACCTGTGCGCCAACAGCAACTTGACTCGAACCAGAGGATACTTGATTCGTTGAATTCTGTATTTGTGAAAAGGCATTATTTAAAGAATCAAGAATTTTTATTAATGACAATTGAATTGGTTCAAAATCACCTATATAATCAATATCGAGGTCAATATCGAGATTTCCGTCTGCAATATGTTTAAGTTTAACGGATATATCTCCAATATAGGTAGCTAAATTGTTCTTTATTTCTATTACAGAATTGGTTAACCTACCTATTTCTGATGTATCAGGTGTTAAACTTAATTCAGATGATAAATTTCCTTTTGCCACTTCTTCCATCTCTTTTTGAAGTTCTTTAATTGGATAAATGGTTTTGACCAATACCGAATAGACGTTAATTAACTGTAATATAACGATAAATACAATAAAGACAAGAGTTACGATCTGCATTCTGTGGCTTCTCGTTGTTAAATCGTCTACCACGTGTACTGCTCGTGCATCAAGCATAGTAAGGAATTCGTTTTTAGTGGACAAAATTTCGCCAATCCATTTACGATATGCTTCACCGTAAACGTCTTCAATGGCTTCATCAAAAAGTCCTTCCTTAGTTTTATCCATTGCGTCACTTTCGAGTGGGACAAGATTATTGGACAAGGCTGCCATTGCATCTATTTTCGCCTCCTCTTCTTTGGTAATACCTATTTCTTTCATCCTCGCAACGCCAATATCGCGATTTTTGGCGACATTTATCTCGTTCCAATAATTATTATAATGAATGATATTTCCTGTAGCCGCAAAAGCGCGTACTTCGTTGGTAAGGTAGGCAGAACCGTCCATAAACCTGTTGGCATTATAAGTCAGCTCAAAACGGTCGGCACCAGCCTTATTACATTTATCGGTCAAATACATTACCCGCATAAATGAAATAATTGTCAAAATTATAAAGGCAACTGATATTGAATTGATCGTTACCACCATTGTCAATTGGTTGGTTGTTTTTTTCATAATGGTAAATATTCTACGTTTTTCTTAAATAAATTAATTAATAAAAAATTTGCACAAAGATATTTTCTTTTTTTGAGAAAAAAAAATAATTTGATAAATTTTTGTTTTTTTATTTGAAATTTACTATTTTTGCATTATATTTAAGGAATTTTAATACATAAGCATTTAAAAATGAATAAAAAAGCATTTTTGATAAAATTTTTTTCTATCATATTTTTTTTCATCTCGTGCTTAAATATTGCGGCTCAATCCCAATCTGAATTAATAAAAGCAAAACCTTCTCCCGGTGATGGTATTTTGTCATTTTTAAAAAGGCATAATCTTTCAACTGAACATATTGAAGAATTTAAAGAATTAAACAAAGGGAAATTTGGTGCTGACGGTGGGTTGTTGCTACACAAAACATATACTTTGCCTTCATCTACAAAAAAATGGATTGTTCCTATTTTTGGAAAAGAACACCAAGAACTTACCTTAACAGACAACGACTTAAAAGGTGCTGTTTTTTATTTAGTCAGCGGACACGGCGGTCCCGACCCAGGCGCAATTGGCGACCACGGAAAATTGAAACTATATGAAGATGAGTATGCTTACGATATTATTTTGCGTTTAGCAAAAAATTTGATGCAAAAGGGCGCAACTGTTCACATTATAGTACAAGATCCCAATGATGGAATTCGTTCTGAAACTTATTTGAGACCAAGTAAAGATGAAACGGTTATGGGTGAGCCAATCCCGTTAGACCAAAACAAGCGACTAAAGCAAAGATGCGATGTCATTAATGAACTCTATAAAAAGGAAAAATCTACATATCAGCGATGTATTGAAATTCATCTTGATAGCCGAAGTGTTAAAAAACAGTTAGATGTTTTCTTTTATTATCACGAAAATAGCAAAAAAGGGAAGGAAACTGCCGAAACTCTTCTCAATACTTTTGAAAAAAGTTATAAAAAACATCAGCCAGGTCGTGGTTTTTCAGGAACTGCCACAATTAGAAATCTTTATATGTTAAAAAACACTAATCCCGTCGCAATTTTTGTAGAACTCGGAAATATTCGTAACGAAAGAGACCAAAAGCGTTTCGTTTTAGAATCTAACAGACAAGCTCTTGCTAATTGGCTCACTAACGGCTTAGTAGAAGATTATAAAAAGAACAAAAAATAATCTTGAGTCCACTCCGAAAAAGGTTTTCTAACACAAAGTACACAAAGAATGCACAACGAGCACAAGTTGATATATGTTGATATTTATTGCTTTGTGTCCTTTGTGTATTTCGGTAAACTCAATAACAATTTCAATAAATTCAATAACCAAAACCTTTGTGACCCTTGTGGTAAAGTAATAGAGCTTTTCAGAGTGCCCAATCTTATAATTTTTTTTGTACTTAGAATTTCACTGACATCATTTTAGGATTTATATAAAAAATATTCGTTCATTTTTCTTAACCCTTATTTTTGAAGGTTCCCTTAATAGTTTTATATTTCAGATATCTTTTAACCTCTACAAAATTTCAATTCTCTTATTGTTTGAATCGGATCAGCAGATTTAAAAATAAAATTCCCTGAAACAAGTATATCAGCACCCGATTTGAATAATAACGGTGCGTTTGAGGAATTGATGCCACCATCTACTTCAATAAGCGATGGACTGTTTTTTCTTAAAATAATCTCTTTGAGGCGTTCAATTTTTTTAAATGAATTTTCAATAAAAGATTGACCTCCAAAACCTGGATTAACCGACATTACCAAAACCATATCTACCATGGAAACAATATCCTCCAAAAGATTTACAGATGTGTGCGGATTAATTGTTACAGCCGCTTTGGCACCGGTGGCATGAATTTCTTCTATTGTGCGATGCAAATGAGTACATGCTTCGTAATGTACGTTAATAATATCTGCGCCTGCGTTGCGGAACGATTTGATATATTTTTCGGGTTGAACAATCATCAAATGTACGTCTAATGGCTTTGTTGCAATTTGCTTAATTGCTTCTACAATTGGAATTCCGAAGGAAATATTCGGAACAAAAACTCCGTCCATTATATCAAGATGAAACCAATCGGCATCACTATTATTAACCATTTCAATATCTTTGTGCAAATTTAAAAAATCACCCGACAACAAAGATGGTGCTATCATTTTTTTTATTTTCATAACTGCAAAAATAGATTATCTTTCCAAATTAACAATAATACGGCTTATATAGTTCTACCTATTTTTCACACCCATCGTACCAAACTAAAATCTTGCCTAAACGCTAACAAATCATTTTTGGGATATAATCTTAATCCAAATTTGAATACGCCCGGATAATTTAACTCGTTACTTAAATGATAATCAACTATCGAACCTTCTTTATTGGTAATTGTAAACTGCACTGTTTGTAATATTTTAGGAAAGTCGTCGTCGGATGCTTCGGCGATAACCATCTCTAAACCAAAATCTAATGATGCAAGTTTTTTCAGGTCAAGTTTTACGTCAACCACGTAAAATTCACCTATTCCAACTTCGTGCTTACCAATATCGGGGACTTGAACTTCCAAAACTTCAATATAGTCCCATCCGTTGAGTACTAATCTTTTCCAATCGGCAAGTTCTCGAATTAGATTAAAGTCATCTGCCTTCAATTTTTCCGAATGAGTGTACATTGGAGTATAAAACTTACTAATATAGTCGTTTATCATCCTTCTTGTAGTATATTCGGGTGCAATTTGAGCAATAGAATTTTTTATATATTTCACCCATCCCGATGAAATTCCTTTGTGGTCGGTATCAAAATAGAATGGAATAACTTTGTCTTCGATGATACGATAAATAGTATTAGCGTCAAGTTCGTCTTGGAATTCGGGGTTTTCAAAAGATTGTTTGTCCGTAATAGCCCATCCAGCGTCTTCTTTGTAACCTTCGTACCACCATCCGTCTAAAACGCTAAGATTTAAGACACCGTTAAGTTCGGCTTTTTGTCCGCTTGTACCCGATGCTTCTAAGGGTCGTGTTGGTGTATTAAGCCAAACGTCAACGCCACTGACTAACCGTCTCGCCAATTCCATATCATAATTTTCTAAAAATATGATTTTTCCAACAAATTCGGGTCGTTTTGATATATCGACAATTCTTTTGATTAAATCTTGTCCCATTCCGTCGGCGGGGTGCGCTTTTCCGGCATAAATAAATTGAACGGGTTTTTCAGGGTTGTTCACAATTGTCTTTAAGCGTTCTATATCGCGAAACAAAAGATGAGCGCGCTTATAAGTGGCAAACCTACGTGCAAAACCAATAGTAAGGGCATCCTCACGAATAGTTTCCATAACGTTCACAATATGAGATGGATCGTAATGCTGCTCAATCATACTTTTTTGCAATCTGAATTTGATATTATTGATCAATTTTTTCTTAAGTTGTTTCCTAATATTCCAAATTGCTTCGTCAGAAACTTTATAAATTTTTTCCCATTTCGTTTTATCAGAAACGTCGTCAATAAAGTTGCTACCGAACTCTTTTTCATAAAGTTTTCTAAATTCGGATGCTGTCCACGTTCCGTAATGAACACCGTTTGTTACGTATCCAATTGGGAGTTCTTCGGGGAAATATCCTTTCCATAGTCCGCTAAACATTTTTTTAGTAACTTCACCGTGTAACCAACTGACGCAGTTAGTCTGATATGCAGTTTTAGCGGCGAATATGCTCATTGAAAATTTTTCATTTTCATGATTTCCTTCTCTACCAAGTTCCATAAATTCGTCCCAGCTAATGTGCAATTTTTCGTTAATATTTCTGAAATAAGCACGAAACAGACCTTCTTCGAACAAGTCGTGTCCCGCAGGAACGGGAGTATGAGTTGTAAATAAAGATGATGCTTTAACAATTTCTAATGCTTCGGGGAAAGTAAACCTATCTTCTACGAGATAAAGTAACCGTTCAAGGTTAAGCAAAGCGGCGTGTCCTTCGTTGCAATGGTATAAGTCGGGTTCAATGCCGAGTTGTTTTAAAAGTCTGACACCTCCAATTCCGAGCAAAATTTCTTGTTTAAGCCTGTTTTCCCAATCACCGCCGTAGAGCATGTGAGTGATTTCTCTGTCGTGTTGCGAATTTAAAGGGATATCTGTATCAAGCAAATAGAGTGTAATTCGTCCAATTTGTGCTTTCCACACTGCAACGTTTACTTCGCGTCCGGGCAAGTCGATTTTTATGTGAACTTGCTCACCTGCCTCATTTCGCATCTCTTCGACGGGTAATTTTGAAAATTCCTGCATTTCATACTTAGCATTTTGATTTCCATCTAATGTAAGTGTTTGAGTAAAATAACCATACCTATAAAGAAGCCCTATTGCTGTGATATTGACACCTTTGTCGCTTGCTTCTTTAAGGTAGTCTCCTGCTAAAATTCCGAGTCCGCCCGAAAATATTTTCAGAACGTCATTCACTCCATACTCCATGCTGAAATAAGCGATTGAGGGAGTTACATCCATTGGTTTTTCCATATATGCCCTAAATTTTGCATATAATGAATCTAAATTTTTCAAAAAATTTGCATCTTTCGATAAATCGTTAAGCCTGTTATAAGAGACTTTTTCTAATAATTGGATAGGATTTCTTTTGACGGTTTCCCATAATTTTTCGTCAATTTGTTCGAAAATCTCTAAAGCTTCATAGTTCCATGTCCACCAAAGGTTTCGAGATAGTTCGTGAAGAACTTCTAACCTGTCGGGCAATTTCGATTTGATAATCAATTTCTTCCATGTAGGTGAAATGTATTTATCAAACATTGTTTTGGTTTTTGTTTCTTTTTGATACATAGTAAATTTATTTCTTCGTTTTCTAACTTCTGTTAACGCATTATTATAAGCAATATAGTAATTATTTATTATTAATTTCCATTCTAATTGAGCGGCAAGATTTAAACAATTTTCTTTTATTTTTAATGTTTCGTCGGGTGTTTTGTTAGCAAACTCAATGATTGTATTAGCGATTTTTAGTGCTACTTCGTTTTCATTTATATCGTTCCTGTTCACAATTTCAACGCCTTCTTTTATGTTTTTGGAAAATTGCAACGCCCAAACTCCAAATCCTGTTAAAGTAGTTGTAATTGTGGGTATTCCAAAGGCGATGCTTTCGAGAGGAGTATAACCCCAAGGCTCGTAATAAGATGGAAATATTGTAAGATCCATTCCCATCAAAAGATCATAATAAGGCATGTCAAAGATGCCGTCGTCGCCGTTCAAATAGCAAGGTATGAAAATGAAATTTACAGTTTCGTCTGATTCGTTGCTTAAATGAATTTCTTGGACTTTATTTATAATTGCATCGTGTTCAATAGCGTTCAAACCGTGGGTTAAAAAAGGGAATGGCAGGAATGTTTCGTCTATTTCGCCTGCAAGTTTTGATTTCAGGTCTTTTCTTGCCCCGTTAGTATTTGCGGGTATTAATGCAAATGCCAATATTTTTTTAGGAGAATTTTGCAGTTCGTTTACAATTTTCAATGCTTCGAGATAAATATCTACTCCTTTGTTCCGATATTCGTACCGTCCGCTTGTGGCAATCATCATAATATTTTCGTCAATTGCGTGTCCTAAAAGTGCTGATGCAACTTCGCGCAGTTTTTGTCGGGCTAATTTCCGTTTGTTTATATAATCATCTCCTTTGGGAACGAAACTATTTTCGAAACCATTTGGAGTAACAACGTCCACTTTTTTGTCTAACAACTGTTTACATTCTCTTGCTGTTATTTCTGAAACGGTTGTAAAACTATCGACCTGATTTGCGGTAGTTTTTTCTAAGGAATGTTTTGCTGTTACGTTTAGTTCACGTGCTTTGACATCACCGTTAAATGTTGAAAGATTGTCATAAATAGGAATTCTGTTTCCTGCCAAAGAACGTCCCACAACAGTTGCATGCGTAGTAAATGCTGTTCCCACTTGGGGAAGTTTGTCGTTAAGATACAATGCTCCACTTCCTGTTTGCCACTCGTGAAAATGCGCAATTACTCTATCATTTATATCGAGATAATATTTGCAGAATTTTTCAATAACTACTCCTGCGGCATATCCAAAAATCACAGACTCAATATAGTCCCAATGCCCAGAAATACTGTCTACAAGATATTTTTCCCAATAATATGACAAAATTTCGTTCTTTTGAGCTAAAAAAGGGCTAAAATCTATGAGAATAGCAACGGGTTTGCCCGGTACATTCCACCTACCTATCCTTACTCTGATACCTTCCGACTTGATATTTTCTATCAAATCTGAATAAATTGTATCATCGGGGATAAATTCTGGATTATTTTTGGGTCCCATCCAAACATCTGGACCAATGAATATTAATCGCTCTTTCAAAAATTTGTAAAGAGTTTCAGATTGAGAAGCCAGAACGGTGTGAATTCCGCCCATTTTATTGCATACTTCCCAACTCGTTTGAAAAAGAAAATCAGGTTTTAACATGTTGTTAAATTTCAGTCAATTAAGACAATTATTATGCCATTTTGATTAAAAAATAATTTGCAAAGGTAGATGATTTTTTTTAATTATAGATGGTTATAATAAAAATTATTAGAAAAAATTTTTTTGTATTATTTGGGGATACGCAGATTGAACGGATTTGAATGATTGTCGCGGATTATATTTTATCCATTTTAATACGGATTTTGCTTTTTTGCATTCTGTTAGGAATGCATCGCTCGTTAGAAAAATAGCATGGCAAGTAACCAGCATTCTGTAAGGAATGCGACCACTGCAATGTCCTATCCCAAAAATAATATTGCTTACCACAAAGTACACAAAGTGTTTTCACAAAGTACACAAAGCTTTAAATATCAACATATATCAACTTGTGATTATTGGGCATTCTTTGTAGAGGCAACACCTGCGGTCGTTCTGAGTGGGTTTGCATCGATGTCCGACATTATATTAAGAAAAAATCCCAAAATGAAAATATTTTATTCAAAAAAACATTTTTTTATAAAAAAGCTATATCTTTGCGCCCTCAAAATAATTGATTTTAGTCGAATTTTATTTACTTTAATATCTGAATATCAATATTTTGTGACGGAAAATAAAATCATTTAATAAATTTTTAAGTATAAAAAATGGAAAAAAAGAAAGAGTTTATAACTTGTGATGGAAATCATGCTGCTGCGCACGTAGCCTATATGTTTAGCGAGGTAGCGGCAATTTATCCTATTACGCCATCATCAAACATGGCAGAAAATGTTGATGAATGGTCTGCACATGGTCGGAAAAACATTTTCGGCGAGACCGTAAGAGTCATAGAGATGCAGTCTGAGGCGGGTGCTGCGGGAACCGTACATGGTTCGCTTCAAGCAGGAGCACTAACATCAACTTATACCGCATCTCAGGGATTATTGCTTATGATTCCAAATATGTATAAAATTGCCGGCGAATTGTTACCGGGTGTTTTTCATGTATCTGCCCGCACCATTGCGGCGCAAGCGTTATCAATTTTTGGAGACCATTCAGACGTAATGAGTGCCCGACAAACAGGATTTGCAATGTTAGCAACAGGTTCGGTACAAGAAATAATGGATATTGCCCCCGTTGCTCACTTAGCAGCAATTAAAGGACGTATTCCGTTCATGCATTTTTTTGACGGTTTTAGGACTTCCCACGAAGTGCAAAAAGTAGAACCAGCACGTCAAGAAACACTTGCAAAATTAATCGATTACGAAGCATTGCAAAATTTTAGGAATAAAGCACTTAACCCCGAACGTTCCGTTACTCGTGGAACAGCGCAAAACCCCGATATTTTCTTCCAAACACGAGAAGCGCAAAATAAATTTTATGACGCTATTCCTGACCTTGTTGCCAATTATTTGAACGAAATGAGCAAAATTACAGGTCGTAATTATGCCCCATTCACATACTACGGTGCAAAAGATGCTACAAACATTGTAATTGCAATGGGTTCTATTACCGAAGTTATTAAAACCGTTGTAGATAAATTGAACAGCGAAGGTCAAAAAGTAGGTATGATTACCGTGCATCTTTATCGACCCTTTTCGGTTAAATATTTGTGTGATGTTTTGCCCGACACAGTTAAGAGAATTTGCGTACTTGACAGGACAAAAGAGCCCGGCGCAAACGGAGACCCACTCTATTTAGATGTCATTGAGGCTTTTACAAGTAATTGTAAATGTTGTTGTGATACAAAAAAACCATTAATAATTGGTGGACGCTATGGTTTATCTTCAAAAGATACAACGCCCGCACATATTTTGTCAGTTTTCAACAATTTAGCAGAAGAAAAACCCAAAAACAGGTTCACTATCAGTATTATAGATGACGTAACAAATAAGTCATTACCTATTTTACCTGAAATAAATGTTTTACCAAAAGGTACCTACGAGGCAAAATTTTACGGACTCGGTTCAGACGGAACAGTAGGGGCTAATAAGAATTCAATAAAAATTATTGGTGATAATACTGAAAAGTATAGTCAGGCATATTTTGCTTATGATAGCAAAAAATCAAACGGATTTACCTCTTCTCACCTCAGATTTGGCGATAAACCTATTATGGCACCTTATCTTGTTGGAACGCCCGATTTTGTTGCAGTTCACGTACCTAAATACATTGAACTTTATGACACACTCAAAGGAATTAAAAACGGCGGAACGTTCCTTTATAATTCACCTTGGAGTGTTGAAGAAACAAAAGATCGTTTGCCAGCACACGTTAAAAAAACATTAGCAGAAAAGAATATTTCGATGTATATAATAAATGCAACCGAAGTAGCCGATAAAATAGGTCTCGGAAACAGAACTAACACAATTTTGCAATCAGCGTTCTTTAAGATATCTGAAGTAATTCCTTACGACTTTGCTGTAACCGAGATGAAACATGCGATAGAAAAATCTTATGGTCGCAAAGGCGAAGCGATAGTTAAAATGAACTACGCCGCCGTTGATGCCGGTGCAGATATTATCAAAGTAGATATTCCTGCCGAATGGGCGAACATAACCCTCACAAAAGAAGTAGACACAAGAGATATACCCGATTTTATTAAAAATGTTGCCGAACCTATCAATGCTCAAAAAGGCGATTTACTACCCGTAAGCGCTTTTGATGGCTACGAAGATGGTACATTTCCTGCGGGAACTACAGCATACGAAAAACGAGGAGTTGCGGTTCACATTCCTAAATGGATACCAAATAATTGTATTCAGTGTAATCAATGTTCATTAGTTTGTCCTCACGCTGCAATTCGACCATTTTTGTTGACCGAAGAAGAGTTGTCAAAAGCACCTGCTGGCACAGAAACTATTAAAGCCAACGGTAAAGAATTGGCAGGATTACAGTTCCGTATTCAAGTCGCAGCATTAGATTGCTACGGGTGTGGAAATTGCGCAGACGTTTGTCCCGCTAAACAAAAGGCATTAGAGATGGAATTATTAGAAAAGCATCATGCCGAAATTGAGAGGTGGAACTATTTGGAAAATAATGTTTCTTACAAAGATGAGTTAGTTGACATTACATCTAACGTTAAGAATAGTCAGTTTTCACAGCCTTTGTTTGAGTTTTCAGGCGCTTGTGCAGGTTGCGGTGAAACTCCTTATATTAAAACACTTACGCAACTTTTTGGTGAACAGATGATTATTTCCAATGCAACGGGCTGTTCTTCAATTTATGGCGGCTCAGCACCTGCAACGCCATATTGCAAACACAAAAGAAGTGGTTTCGGTCCCGCATGGGCAAACTCCTTATTTGAAGATAACGCAGAATATGGCTTAGGAAAAGTTTTGGCTGTTGCACAACTCCGAGATAGGATACAACGAATTATGACCGAAGCATTAGAAAAATGCACATGCTGTTCTGACCAAATTAAAGAACTTTTTAAACTTTGGATTGAAAATAATAACAGTACTACCGAAACGAGTCGCATTGCCAAACAATTAATACCATTGATAGAGAAGTGTGATTGTAGTTATTGCAGACAATTAACTGATTTACAACAATATATGGTCAAAAAATCACATTGGGTTATCGGCGGTGACGGTTGGGCTTATGACATTGGTTTCGGAGGTTTAGACCACGTATTAGCAATGGGCGAGAATATCAATATTCTTGTTATGGATACAGAAGTATATTCAAATACGGGAGGTCAATCATCTAAATCAACACCAACGGGTGCAGTAGCGAAATTCGCAACTTCCGGCAAAAAAATCAGAAAAAAAGATTTAGGAATGATAGCCGCAAGTTATGGATATGTTTACGTTGCACAAGTTGCGATGGGCGCAAATCAAGCGCATTGGTTTAAAGTTATTAAAGAAGCCGAAGCTTATGACGGACCATCAATTATTATTGCTTATTCACCATGTATCAACCACGGATTAAAAGCCGGAATGGGTAAAACACAAAGGCAACAGAAACTTGCTGTAGAGTGCGGTTATTGGCACTTGTGGAGATATAATCCAACATTAGAAGCAAAAGGCGAAAATCCATTTATACTCGATAGCAAAGAACCCGATTGGACTAAATTCCAAGAATTCCTTAAATCAGAAGTGCGATACTCTTCGTTAACGCAATCCTTCCCCGAAGAAGCGAAAGAATTGTTCAAGGCTAACGAAGAAAATGCTAAATGGAGATACAATAGTTATAAGCGACTTGCTGAAATAAAACACTAAAAAAAATATTTGTACGTTCATACCCGAGAGCGTCTCAATTTCTTTGAGGCGCTCTCTTTTCATTGATATAATAATTTCTATTTTGAGAAATAAAATTGATATAATTACACTTGGTTGTTCAAAAAATTTAGTTGATTCAGAACTACTTATAAAACAATTTGAAGCAGCGGGTTTCATAGTAGAACATGATTCGCCAAATCCCAATGGAAAAATTGTCGTAATTAATACGTGCGGTTTTATTGGCGATGCAAAAGAAGAGTCAATAAATACAATTCTGAATTTTGCAAATGAAAAGAAAAAAGGCAAAATAGAAAAACTATTTGTAATGGGATGTCTTTCAGAACGTTATTTCACACAATTGGAATCAGAAATACCGGAAGTAGATAAATTTTATGGAAAATTTAATTGGAAGGATATTCTTTCAGATTTGAAACTGACCTATCGCAAAGATTTACAAAACGAACGGCGACTGACAACTCCCAATCATTATGCGTATTTAAAAATTTCAGAGGGTTGTAACCGAAGTTGTTCATATTGCGCTATTCCTTTGATGACAGGGAAACATAAATCTCGCTCCATCGAAAGCCTTTTAGATGAAACGAAACGCCTCGCCGCAAAAGGAGTAAAAGAGTTACAATTTATTGCACAAGATTTGACATTTTATGGCATCGACAATTATAGAAAAAAGTCATTAACAAAACTTGTTCAGCAACTATCTGAAATTGAGGAAATTAAATGGATCAGGCTACATTATGCATATCCATCTGCGTTTCCGCTCGATATTTTAGACGAAATGGCTCAAAATCCGAAAGTTTGTAAATATTTAGATATTCCACTACAACATATTTCGGACAAAATTCTGAAAGCAATGAGACGAAATTTTACAAAAGAACAAACTTATAATTTAATAACAAAAATTCGAGAAAAAGTACCTGAAATTCATCTTAGAACATCACTAATTGTAGGCTATCCAAACGAAACAGAAAATGATTTTAATCAATTAATGCGTTTTGTTGAAGATGTACGTTTTGAAAGACTTGGTGTTTTTTCTTATTCGCACGAAGAAGATACTTACGCTTGGAAATACCAGAAAGATAACGTTCCTCAAAAGATTAAGTTAGAACGGGCAAATCAAATAATGGAATTGCAAAGAAATATCAGTCGAGACCATAACGAACAAAAAATCGGTTTAATTTATCAAACAATAATCGACCGACAAGAAGAGGATTATTATATCGGTCGCACACAATTCGATAGCCCCGAAGTTGATCCCGAATTGTTGATAAAACCAGATAAAAATTTAAAAATTGGCTCTTTTTATGATGTAAAAATCATTGGTAGTGATGATTATGATTTGATAGGGGAAATATTGTAGTGTTATCAAGCGCGACGGAACCAAGTTTTTTTTATTCTGTTTCTTGATTTATATTTTTCGTTTCAAACCCTACTTCTTTTGAAGATGGCAATGTATAATGCGTTATCATCCGTTTGGCATCGTCAATTGCCAATCCCATACAAAGAGCGTTAGGATATGGTTTTGCATAATTTTTTTCAACAATTTGTTTGTATGCTTCTTCTGCTTTCTTTATGGGATCGTATCCTTCGTAGGCTACTTTAAGTTCGAGTACCCAAATATGTCCTTTATGCAAAAGCACAATATCGGAACGACCTAAATTTGTGTGCATTTCGGCAAAAACGACCACGCCGCAGCCACGCAAAAAAGCAAATATAATGGAACGATAGTGCCACTCACGAGGATCCATATCATAATCATTATCTGACACGCTTTTTTGTGCAATTTTTCTAAAATCATCGTAAACAATAGATGCAAGCAAACGGTTGAAAACGGTTACTACCATCTTATAATTTGCATTCATTAAAGCTTTTAAAAAATCGCCTCTGCAATAAGTATAATCTTCGTCTTTGTCTTGCAAAAAATTTTGAGATACCAATGCCGACATAGAATTTAGCACTTCTGTATTTGGGTAATCCAATGAAAGATAGTCGGTTGTAGCGGGTCGCAATGTCAAGTATCCTGCCTGATGTAAAAAACCTTCGGGAGAGGTTTCATCTATATCGCCGGGACTTTCAGCAAACTCTTCTGAAACAGGTAACATACGAAACTGTTCTACGGTTAAATTTCTGTCTTTCATGTACTCGGCAATAATTTTTGGTTTTCCGGTATGAATCCAAAAATTAGAAAAAGACTTTTCTCTAAAAAATTTTAAAGTAGAAAATGAATTGTAAAGTTTTGATTTACACTCTTTATCAAATGTAAAACCATTGTAATATCCGCGCATTTTTATTATCAGTTCATCTGTTGTTATTTGCATCTTACTTGATGTTTCTTCGATATAATCGGGAAAATAACGCACGATTTCATCTTCAGTATATCCACATATTTCTGAATATTCGGGGTTCAATGAGATATCGTCAGGATTATTCAATGTAGAAAAAACGCCGACCTTTGCAAACTTGGATATACCGGTGATGAAAATAAAACGTATATATTCTTCGTTTGCTTTGAGTTGTTTGTAAAATCCTCTCAAAACATTGCGCACATCATTTGCAAAAGTAGTATCATTAACAAATTCGACGTAAGGCGAATCGTATTCATCTATCAAAATAACAACTTGTTGATTGTACTTTTCGTAAGCAGTTGATATTAAATCATCAAAGAGGTCGCCCGGAGATGTAGTTTCAGATAATGAAACGTTAAGTATGTTTGCTTTTTTTCTAACTTGATGGCAAATTGAGGCTTTTAATCCACTTATTCCATCACCTGTCTCTACTTTGCTCATATCTAACCGAATAACAGGACCTGGCTCAAAATCCTTCATAAACTCTTCGGCATACAGACCTTTAAAAAGTTCTTTTTCGCCGGCAAAAATCGCCTCCAAAGTTGATACAATAACCGACTTTCCAAACCGTCTCGGTCGGGCAAGAAAATAAATTTTGCCATTACGTATCATTTCGACAACATATTTAGTCTTGTCTACATATACGAAACCTCCTTTACGGATTTCCTCAAACCGCTGAATACCAACGGGTAATTTTAATTTTTTATGTTTCATAGTCATAGATTGCATTTCGTTAAATTATAAAATATTATAGTGTAAAGCCAATATAAAAACAGATGGCAATAAAATCTTTTTATAGTTCTGTACGTAGTGGTTGCCTTTTAAATCTACGCTTAAATAAATTGGTGCGTTATTTGTATTGTTTGCTCTTATTTTTGCAACCATCTTTATAGTTTGATATGAAGGAACATTCCTGTCATTTAGTCCCGTAACAAACAACATAGCAGGGAAAGATTGCTGTTTTACGTTTTGATATGGAGAATAATCAATCACGTAATTAAATTCCTCTTTTAATTTCGGATTTCCTGTTTCAGACCATAAATTTTCTGCTGTATTAAAATTTTTATCAACAAACACGACATCTAATAATGGAACAATAGATATTATACCGCCAAATAATTCAGGATACATATTGGCTACCGTACCAAGTGCAATTCCAGCACCACTGTGACCCATTGTATATATCTTTTTTTGTGCTGTGTATTTTTCATTTATCAGGTATTGGGCAACCGAAGCCATATCGTGTGCTTTGTTTTTGCTGTTTATTCCACTACCATCCTTGTGCCTCTGCGAATGGGCACCTCCGGTGCCCCTGATTTCTGTTTTTACCCAATAAAAACCTCTATCAAGTAAAGTAAGGTATGTAGGACGAAAAATTGGCATATTGTCAATGTTACCAGCTGAGCCATAAACGTCCATTTGCAGAGGAGCGGTTCCATCACGTGGTGTATTTATATTGTAAATTATTGTAACAGGAATTTTAGTTCCGTCGAGAGCAGTAGCATATACAAAATCAACTGCATAGTCTGATTTATTATAATTACTTACCTTAGTTTCAAATAATTGAATAAGTTGTTGTCTTTCTATATCATAATCATAATAAATATCGGGAGTTATGAAAGAATTATATTTGAAACGTATTGATTTTTTCAAAGTATCAATATGCATAAAAGAAACATTGTATATTTTTTCATCGAAATTAATTGGAGTACGATTGCCTGTCAATTTATCCAAGATAGTTAGTTTCATACTTCCTTCGCTGTATTCAGACAATATTAGCCAATTTCCATCAGCAGAATGAACCCATTGTATAATATTATCTGATTCGGGAAGAAAATCAACCCAATTCTTACAATCTGTATTATTGAGACTTGTTGTTACGATTTTAAAATTGGGAGCATCTAAATTTGTTGAAATATAAAAAAGAGTATCATTTTTATCGTGGTAAACTCTGTAATGAACTCCTTTTTTATACGGGGCAAATAATTTTAATGCATACGGGTCAACAACATCTATAAAATGAACTTCGGAACCGTCATTGTTAAAAAATTCAAGAAAAATATATTTTTTTGAATTTGAAATATTTAATTTAGCTTCAAAAGATTTGTCTAATTGTTCATAAAGTAGCTTATCTTCGCTAATTGGCATATCTAACTTGTGTATGTATATTTTTCCACAAATTGCAGAATCATCATCTTCTTGAGCATAAACAATTAAAGAATCATTAACCCATGATAAAAAATATGAATTTATATATTCAGTTAGGTTTGCATTCGATTTGTTTAGTTCTTTTGTATATGTTATCATTTCACCTGAAAGCTCGTTATATATGGTGTATGCAATTTTTTGTTGATTGGGGCTAGGTTTGTAATAGAAAAGTTCAAAATCTTTGTTCACTCTAAAAAGAATCTCTTCGCCATCGGAAATGCCTCGCATTCTTCTACAATGCAGGCTGTTGTTTCCTTCACTTCTTGTATAATAAATATAATCTCCTTCGGGCTTTTCAAAAATTTCCTGCGGAGGAAAGGATGTAATTTTTCGTTGACTTACCTCCTTGTAAAATTCCTCTTTTAGTTTATTGGTTTTTTTGATAGCCTGTTTGGTGTATTTGTTCTCGGCATTAATATATTTTAACACCTCTTTTGAATGTATATCTTCCATCCATTTGTAGGGGTCAGGTATTACTACGCCGTGCAATGTGTCGGCATACTCTATTTGTTTAGCTTGCGGCGGTTGCTTTTGTCCTGATACAGAACAAATTGTAAAAAATAGTGAAATTACTAGTGTGGTTCTCATATTATATGTTTTTTATTATTTACATTTTTATCATTTTCAGAAATCATTTTAAAATCTTTTCGTTTCCCAAGTTGTTTTGCGTTTTGAGAACTAATTACGTTTCCGCCTTGATCTTCTATTTCCAAACGGGCATTTTTAGCAACATTAGCGCCTTTGTGCGCAATTATTGCGCTTTCATTTAAATTTTGAGGAGTGTATTTTTCTGAAAGTTCTGTAGTTGTTGCTTCTGACAACATATTGATAATCAATTCTAAATTAGTCATATTGTCGCGTAAATTTTCTTTTTTCAGATTTTTATGTTGTTTGTATTGTTTGGTAGTCATTCCACTCCATATTTTAGTCATTAAATCTGTCAAAAAAGCATATTCTTGACTTTCTTTTACTCCTGCTTTGTTCCACTCGTCAGTGAGCGCCTTTCTAACCTCTATTGATTTTATTCGTTGATTTATCCAATTTTCTGAATAGCCTAATCGTCTGTAATTTATAATTGCACGGTCAATTGATATTTCAGGGTCAATAGTTTCATCTATCCTCTCTTTGCCTACTTTTGCTAACCATATTTTAAAAGGTTCAGCTTTTTTACTTGGAATGGATTGAACAAGCCTTAGAATCTGTTCAGTATCAGCCACATCTGTCTTGTAATATTTTCCGTCTGCTGCAAGTAATTTCAGTTGGTTAGTATTGCTAACCAACTCGTTGTTGTGTTGAATATAAAATATGTCACTGCCTTCTTCTTGTAATTTGTTTTTCAGCCATTTCCAATAATTTCTGACTTTTTTATAGTCGGGTTGGTCGGTCAATATGGATATAATATCTAAAATTGAAAACCACCATTTTTCCATTTCTTCATCCCAAATAGAACGAACATGCTGTTTATCAAATATCTGTATTTTGTTTTCCATAACTAAATAATTTATTCTGGTTTTTGATTAATATTTTTCCAAACCTACGAGGTCGAGCAAGAAAATAAATTTTGCCCTTACGTATCACTTCAACAAGAAATTCGGTCTTGTCTACATATACATAACTTCCTTTGCGAATTTCCTCGAAACGTTGAATACCAACGGGTAAATTTAATCTATTATATTCCATTGTCTAATCTTTTTGATTTGCAAAAGTAATTATTTTTTTTAGATTACAAAAATAAATTATCTTTGCATTTTATTTTTTACTCGACAAAGTATCCCCCAGCCCCCCAAAAAAAAGTTGGTAGCATTTTGCAAATTGCTACATCCTTTTCGACATCACGCCCTATTTTTGCGCAAAATTTTTTAATCATTTTACGTCAAAATAATTTTTTATGAAGAAATTTAATAATATCTTTAAGTTGAAACTCCTCGTTGGAGTATTTTTATTGTGTCAAACAAATTTATTGGCGCAAGTGGGGCTTAAACCGCCCTTTGTAACCGACAATAATGCCCATTGGTCGTATTTTACATACGCTGATGGCGACAATGTCGATTTTTTGGTACCTGTTTACAACTATAATGGTTCAGACCCAGATCAGTGGATTTCTTTGGGTACTGTTCAGTACAGGGTAACGAATGCTCAAGGTGTGATAACAGATTGGAGCAATTTAATTGAATTTTACACTGGTAGTCAGGGCATTAACAATTGGACATGGTTATGGGCTAAATCACTTACTACTGAATGTGTAACGTATGCGCGATGGACAAAGCTCAGCGACATTTGGAAAAAATTAACAAGCAGTAACCAAGAAATTCAAGTTGGTCACACACATGGAGGCATTGCAACTGTTCAATTTTCGGTTGAATTGCAAAAAATTGCAAATTATCAAAACGCTATTATTGAAATCAGGGTACTTGCAAGAATTCACGACAGTAGTCTCGGGCAATTGGCTAATAATAAGGAGTATAACTATCGATACCCTTATGTTAATGGAAATCCGCAAACAAAACCCTCGATTACGGGACAAACATTTAACGCAGATGGACGTGTAACAATTAATGTATCAAACAGTTACAATCCGTTATTAAATCACGGTACATGGGGTATAGGGAATTATCATTTGCAAAGAGAAGCTTATGGGAATGATATTGCCTTTATTGAAAAAAGCAGTGTTACACAGTCCGCATTTAATATCAATACAAATGTTTTGACCATGTCGGAACTGACAAATGGAATTAATTACAGAATTGGTTCTACAAGAATTGACCTTTGGACGCATAATCAGAGTTGGATTTGGACTTATAGCGATTACTATAAGACTACGCCCTATCCGCAACCGACAAATTTAATTGTTCAGGATTTAAAAAATGGACAAATTCGTTTGCAATGGACAATGGCTCAGGGTAATTCAAATTCGCCAACTGACGCTTTTTCGTTTCAATGGGCAAAAGGAGGTGAATCGTGGGATACAGACGGCAAAGATTTTACCGTTCCCGTTACATATAATCCTGCAACTACCAACTATTCAGTAGAAATCAACTGTCCGATAACATATCTGGACAATGGGCAATATTGGTTTAGAATTAAGCGTGCGAATTTGAATTGGAAAAATGTTGTAGGAAATGGGCAGTATTCAGAAGTTTCAATAAATTATAATCCGCAGGAAGCGACCATTAATCAAATTTCTTTTGACCCAAATACTAAAACGGTTTCGTGGAGTTTTGGTGCTGGAATGGTAAATGCAAATTGGACTTTTGATTTAACGGCAAACAAAGGCGCTGCTAATCAGCGAATTGTGGCTACAAACATTGCAAATAACATACGAAGTTATGTTGATAATTTGATACCAACCTGTACGCCAACAAATTACACCATTGATATTAAGAACGGCGCTGCAACAGTATCTTCGTTTACTAATGCCGAACCCGTACTTTTACCCGACATCATTACAGCAACAATCGCTGCTTTTGAGGTTTCAAAAGGGTTTTACACAAATCGGGTAAGTTTGATGTGGAAGGTCGATCGTCCCGATGCAACAAATTTTACGGCATTTTCCGTTTACCGAAAAGAAAAATTTATGGATGATGCCATTGAACTGTTTTTGCAGGAAATAACCGCTTCCGCAACCGAAAATAGTTATCGTTTTGATGACCACACTGCCTCGCCGGGAATTTATTATGATTATATCTTGAAACCTGTTGTTTTATGCGCTGGTAATCAAACTTTTTCTACTCCAATTTCGGCAATCGGTTTTACGCAATCTTATGGCGTAATTACGGGACGCACCACTACTGAACACGGTTCTGCGGTCGAAAATGTAAATATTTTGGTTAGTGGTCATGGTGATGTGCAAAATCGTTCTTTGCAGTTCAATCCTGCCGTAAGTCGTTATGTTGAAGTGCCTTACAAAGATGGCATGTTATCGCCTAATGAATTCAGTTTTCAGGCGTGGGTAAAAATAACGCCGCCATACAACGGTTATCAATATTTCTTTAGTTCCTTTGGTCGCTATGATGTTGGAATTTCTAAAACATCTGCCGATAGCAGAGTGTTTCTTTCATATTATTTGAATGGCGGCTCAGACAACGGTCGGCGTATTTTATATCTATTTTCTGATGGAACTTTTCCGCTTGAAGCGGACAATGAATTTGTGCATATCACTGTTACTTTGAATGTTACAGATCCATCTTCAATGGATGAAATAGCCGATTTGAAACTATATATCAACGGTGAATTGGTAGAGGCTACTCCTCAAAAATATTCAGATGTATTAGCGGCGCCGCAACCCTCAAATCGTATCTTAATGGGTGAAACCGATTTACCCGCATATCCAAACCAATTTTTTAACGGATATATGGACGAAGTGCGTATTTGGAAAAAAACTTTGACTGGGCAAGAGGTTAAAAATAACTACGATAGGTATATTTCGGGTAAAGAAGTAGGTTTATCTGCTTATTATCGTTTTGATGAATTAGATACAGACGAGGTTTTCGATATTTCGGGTAATACGAATGGTGTTTTTAATCAAAATCATGGGCTTATGAAAGGTGATGAAAGTGACAGCCGTTCAACTACCGAAGTGCCTACCAATGAACAACTTGCAATTAAAGGAATTACAGACACGAACGGTCATTATTTAATTAATACGGTTCCATATTTTGGCGATGGAAGTCAATATACTATTGCGCCTTCGCTTGGTGTGCACGAGTTTAATCCTACAAATCGTCCGTTATATTTCAATCAAAGTTCTAATACGCACAATAATATTGATTTTATTGATATTTCGACCTTTTCCCTTACGGGGATGGTGATTTACGAAGGCGGTACATTTCCTGTTTCTGACTGTACCTTTGAAATAGACGAGCGCCCTGTGGTTAGACCCAATGGCGAGCCTGTTAGAAGTGCGTCAGATGGTTCTTTCACAATTAGCGTTCCGATAGGCATTCATTCGGTACGTGTTGTAAAACAGGGACATACGTTCGCTAATGACGGATTTTTGATTAACGAAATAACCGGAGATGACCTAAATTATAATGCACCTTTGAATAATATTGTTTTCCACGACCAAACAAAAATTAAACTTATTGGTCGCATTGTTGGTGGAATGACTGAAAACGAAAAACCGCTCGGCTTCGGTGAATCCATCAATAATATTGGCGCACAAACAATTAAATTAGAAACTACGCTTCCTCAATACAATTTTGTAACTGTTCCATATTCAGAAACTTACAATCATAACAACGGACAGTGGCAAAAACCAGACGGCTTGGAAGACGACCAAACTACTGTAAACTATAATCAAGATAATATTACAATCAATGTAAGTCCGCAAACGGGTGAATTTGTTGCTTTTGTGTATCCTGAACGCTATTTTATACGTGATATTACCGTACCTGCCGCTGCGGGTGCGCAACTCACAATTTATGACAATAATGAAACCCTCGACTTGACTTCTACACCTGTTCCTAACGAAACTTTTATGAAAACAAGCATTCGCACGTGGGCAGATTCCATTTATGTTACTAATCTGCCCGGTACGGTTGATTATTGGGAATATATTGAAATGTCGGATACTGTTTTTTATCATGCCGATTGGAAATATTATTATCAGGCAACGCCCACTTTTAGTGTTAAGCAAATGGTAAATGGCGAGTTGGTCGATTATTTTGGTGATAAAACTTACGAACTCAAAGATGATTTAACGGGTGAAACTGAAATTTTGGATTTATGGGACGAAACTACTGATTATCTGTTTGGTAAGCCTGTATTTCATCAAGGAACGTTATATAATTTCTACATGAATGCTTACGAAGAATATTCCAATTATGTAACAGACCCTGATATTCCTGAAACAGTGCGTTATTCGGTTTCTAACGGAAGGGTGCATATCAGTAACGACATTCGGTTTTTGTCCCTTGATGATGCAATCGAAATGGACGAAAACGGTGAAGCGTTGTACATTTTCGTTGGTGGTGCGCCAAATTTAACAACGGGCAGCAACAACTTTTTTGCTACTTTGGCTCTCGGAAATCGCAGTTATTATTGGGATATGGGACAAGAACCCATTGAGGCGTGGCATCTCGGCGACAGAACAACAGGAACGGACTTTATGACCACAGGTCCAGACGAAATTACTGCAATTTTGCGCGACCCGCCCGGTAGTCTTAGTCAATCGTTTATTGAAGAAGGTACATCAATTACTTCCAAAAAGATTAATACTGTGGTAAATGGCTCGACTCAAGCAATGAATCTGACAACAAGTTTAGGACCTAAAATAAAGGCATTTATTGGACTTGGTGCGGGTGTTATCACTGAAAGTGAAATAAAACTTGATATTAGCGCAGGTCTTAAAACCGAAGAAAAATGGACATCATCTACCGAAGTATCTACAACTCACACTTTTACAGAACGTTTTGAAACATCTGACGACCCGCTTTATGTTGGTCATTATGGTGATGTTTTTATTGGAAATTCAACCAATATTCTTTATGGATTGACCAATGCAATTACCATCTTAAAATATTACGAAAATGAATTTGACGAGGATGGTGACGCTTTTATAACAGAAGGCGATTATTCTATTGCGCCCGCCGTTTCACTCGCTTTTGGGCAAACTTTTGATACACGTTTTGCTTTTACGCATGTTGATATTGAAGAAATAATGATTCCAAAGTGGCGTGATGGCTTAGCAATTATACTGCAACCTGTTGGAACAGAGGTAAATACGGCAATTATTGAAGAACCAATATATTTATCTAATTTACCGCATAATCACGTTAATTTCGGCAAACTAAACACTGACCCAATTTTTGGAACATCGGCATCAACGCCCGATCTTTTCCATGACGGTCCAAGTTATACAATTTATTTTCCTGATTTGTATAATATAAGTGAATTTACGACCGATTCTGTGATGTTTTTCAATAATCAAATCAATGGTTGGATAGATGCGCTTGCTCAAAATGAAAAGGAAAAGGTTGAAATGCAACAACTTGGAAACTACAGTTTTGGAAGTGGCGCTACAATTCAATATTCAAATACGGTTACGTCATCTAAAACTACTACTTCTACTTTTCATTGGATGATTAATCCCACAATTGGTTTGGTAACTGGCGGTGATGTTATGGGGATAGGAATGGAACTCTCGGTTAATGCTGAATTTATTCACGAAGAAGATGAAACAGGCGAAATTATTGAAGAAACCACCATTACGTCGGGCTTTATTCTTAAAGAAGATGGTGATGACGACCAGATTACAGTCGATTATGGAATGACTGCATCGGGTACTATTGCTTTCAAAACCCGCGGCGGACGTACGTCTTGCCCTTATGAAGATGAATTGCGCACAAAATATTTTGAACCTGATATGCACATTTTAAATGAGGCAACTATGCAGATTGAAGTTCCCAAAATCCGCGTCGACAGCGCACCGATGGTAATAAATGTACCTTCAAACAGAGAAGCAATATTTACGTTAGCGCTTGAAAATGAATCAGAAACAGGAGAAGATGTTTGGTTTCAACTTATTGTGGATGAGGTAACTAATCCATTTGGTGCGATTTTGAAAATTGACGGCGGTGTTATCGGAAACGGCAGATATTTCCTCGTAAATGCGTATGAAACTCTATATAAAACACTTACAGTTGGAAAAGGAACGGTTGACAGTTATCAAAATATTGCTCTTGTGTTACGTTCGCAGTGCCAAAGCGACCCCACAGTTTTTTTGCCCGTAATTGCTGATACTGCTTATATTTCAGTAGAATTTGTGCCCGGAGTTAGCAATGTGGCAATTACAGAGCCGTCAAATAATTGGATTCTCAACACTGATAATCCCACCACCGACACGCTTTATGTTTCAATTGCTGATTATGACGTGAATTTCCCAAATTTTGGTTATATTCGTTTGGAATATAGACCAATTTCATCGCCAAACTGGAACACCATAATGACCTTTTATCCTTCTCATTTATATGAAAATGCGCAAGGTTTAAAAGAAGATATTGGTACGCGTCCATTTATTGTTTATCCTTGGAAAACTCCTGCAATAGACGGACAATACGAACTTCGCGCAACTGTTACTTCTGTTAATATTGATGAAAATAACAATATAATCAATGTAATTTCCTCATATTCAACAGATGCGCTAATGGGATACAGAGATATGTCTCCCCCAAGACCGCTTGGCGCGCCGTCCCCCGCAAACGGCATTTTGACCGCAAGTGACGAAATTTCGATTACTTTTAATGAGGATATTCAAACAGGGATGCTTACGTTAAATAATTTCACAATTTCAGGCATACTTAACGCTCAAGAAATCGCCGAACCTAATGTAGGACTTGCATTTACAGGTAGTTCACAACATTCTAAAACTGAAATGCCAATTTTCGTAAACGGCTCATTTTCAATTGAAACATGGTTTAAACGTGAGTTAAACAGTGCAGGTACTTTGTTTTCTTTTGGCAGTAACGAAAAATATATTTCACTCGGTTTCAACGCAGCAGGAAATTGTGTCCTAAAAATTGGAAATGAAACATATACATCAACAATAACCATCGCAAACGATGAAACATGGAAGTATATATCAATGAGTTACGACCGTGAAAATAATAGTGTTTCAGTTTATGAATTGGAAGGAGTTTTAAATAACAACCTCTTTATCAACCAACAACTTACCTTAGTTCCAGAAAATCAGGGCAGACTTTTTGTTGGTAATAATGTTGATTTTAATGATGGATTTAATGGCGCAATTTCACACTTGCATTTTTATGGCAAAACACGCACAATGGCTGATATTTCTGCTGAAAAGAATATCCGAAAATCAGGTAGAGAACACGGACTAATCGGTTATTGGTTATTAGATGAAGCCGAAGGAAATATTGCCGAAGATAAAGCCCGTTCGAGACATTTAACGTTGCAAAATGATTGGTATATTTATCCGTCAGGTTATGCAAAACAGACTGATAATAACTATTTTAACATTCAAACTGCTACCTATCCGCTTGATCTTTACAGAGATTTTACGCTCGAATTTTGGTTTAGAAGTGAAAATAGCGTCATTCAAAATGACGCAACGCTATTTAGCGCAGATAATGGTTATATTGCAACAACTGAAAACGGTGGATTGGCGTTATATAAATCAGAAGGAACATTAAATCAAACATTAATTTCTGAAAATGTAAATGATACCAAATGGCATCACTTTGCAATGTCTGTAAGGCGCAACGGCAGCGTAAATGTTTATATAAATGGTGAAAATAGGGCGGTTTTTGCAGAAAATCAACTTGGCTCGTTTGCAAGCGCATTTTATTGTTTTGGCGCAAAACGTATAAATAATGCTTATAATCAATATTTTAACGGTTATTTTGATGAAATTCGTATTTGGAACAGCGCACTCCCCCGTGAAAACATTATCTTAAACAAAAACAGTAAGTTACACGGAGATGAATCTGGTTTACTTGCATATTATCCTTTTGAAACTTACGTTCATCAATCAAGCGGGTTAATTGTTGTTATGCAAAGCAATGATAATATGGCAGATGAGGGCACTACAACCGCAACAGGAACAGCGGCAACTTCATCAGTTTCCGTACCCGTAAAAGATGTGCGCCCCATTGAAAATGTGCCATTTAGTTTTGTTGCATCAAATAATAAGATTGTTTTAACGCTGTCGCCCGATTATTTTACTCGCGTCGAAGGTACAATCCTCAATATCAGCGTAAAAGACATCCGCGATATGCGCAACAACAAAAGCGGTACTGAACAATGGACTGCTTTTGTGAGACGAAACGCACTTTTGTGGGACACCGACCCAATTAATATTAATATGCAAGAGGGTGAAAATGTTACTTTTACAGCAAGAATTATAAATACAGGTGGCACAATGGCAAGTTATTCCATTGAAAATCTGCCTGTTTGGTTAAGCGTTAATAACAGTGTAGGAAATTTGCAGCCGTTACAAAACCGAGACCATATTTTCACTGTATTTCAGGGTATTAACATTGGAAATTATGAAACCGCAATCGAACTTGAATGCGGCAACGGAGTTACTGAAATTTTACCGATGCAACTGAAAGTAACAGGTTTACGTCCAAATTGGTACGTTAATCCAAACGATTTTGAAAATTCTATGAATATTACAGGGCAAATAAAAATTGATGGTATGTTCCAAGAAGATCCTGACGATATTTTGGCGGTTTTTATTGATGATTTGTGCGTGGGAGTTACCTCGCCAACATTTATGAGTTCTAATAATGCCTATTTTACATTTGCGAATATTTATGGAAATCAGCAACATAACAATAAACCATTGATTTTCAAACTGTGGGATGCTTCAACGGGACGCATTTATCCGCAAATTGAAACATCTATCAACGATATTCGTTTTGCACCATCGTCAATCATTGGAAACATTACCAATCCTGTGATTTTCAATGCACTCGACATTACTGAACAAATTATTAATCTTAATCAAGGTTGGAATTGGATTTCGACAAATATTTTAAATGAAAATCCGTCTATTATCAATCAAATGAAACAATCTCTTTTCACTTCTGGCGAACTGATTAAAGGACGAGACGCATTTATACAACAACCAAACTGGGTTGGAAACCTTGCCGAAATATCCGAAAAAAGTATGTATTTGGTAAAAAATGTTCAAGCGCACGCTTTGGTACTGACAGGGCAGCCTGCAAACCCCGCAACAACTCCGATTACCATTAATCAAGGTTGGAATTGGATTGGTTATGTTCCTTCAATTACGCTTCCCGTAAATAGCGCTTTAGCAGGAATTGATGCAAATATTGACGACCAAATTAAAGGACAAAACGGTTATGCAGTATATTCAGGCTCAAACGGTTGGATGGGAACTTTAACATTTATGCAGTCGGGCAAAGGTTATATGTATTTTTCAAACAGCGAAACTTCGCAAACATTGATTTATCCGACATCAATGCCGCAAGGAATGCCTCCAATGGCTCCTCCCCCAAGTAATATAACCATCGACTCAAAATGGGAAGTAAATATCTCCAACTACTCCTCAACAATGACCATGACCGCAAGAGTAGTCCACGATGATATAGAATTGGCAAGCGAATTAATAGAAATTGGCGCATTCAGCGGAGACGAATGTCGCGGAACAGCATTTTTGCAATATGTAGAAAATCTGAACCGATATGTAGCGTTTCTAATGATTTACGGCAACGGCAACGAACCCATAAAACTAAAAGTTTTTGACCACGCCACCGAAACCGAACATAACGCCAACAACAGCACAATAAACTTCGCCTCCGATGCAATTTTTGGCAACCCAACAAACCCATATATGATAGGATTAGGCACAACAGTGGTAGATATTAATGCGATAAATATGTCGCAAATTACCGTTTATCCAAATCCTACGACGGGCGAGTTTTCAGTAGTGAGTAGTGAGATGTCAGTAGTGAGTAGTGAGATTTCAGATGTCAGTATTGAGATATTTGATGCTGTAGGTCGCCTCGTTCACCGTGAACCTTTGACTGTGAACCGTGCAACAGTAGATATCGATATTACGCACTTGGAAAATGGAATCTATTTTCTACGTATTGGAAATGAAACCATTAAAATCGTAAAACGATAACCTTTGTGCGACTTTGTGAACAACCTTTGTGCTCCTTCGTGGTAAAACAAATCTAACCACAAAGAACACAAAGGTTTAGGTTATTGAATTTACTGAAATTGTTATTGAGTTTACCGAAATACACAAAGGAACACAAAGGAAATCGTGCTAATTAGTATAGTTAGTGGCTAATAAATAATAATAAAGTCGCCTCGGTTTCGGGGCGGCTTTTTTTGAAATAACCTACTTTGCGCCCCTTGCCTTCTCGACTTTGCGACTTTGCGTTAAGTTTTTTTACCACAAAGGAACACAAAGAAATTCGTGCTTATTAGTGTAATTAGTGGCAAGAAAATCAGTTTATTTTTTGGTTTTAAAATTTATTTCAATTAGTTAAAAAAAAACATTATCTTTGCACCCAAATTTAGGAACAAAAAAGCATTACTCTTTTGTGGTTAGTAACCTAATGCTTTATAATTTAAAGAAATGATAATTTCATTTAAAGACAAGGATGTGGAAAAAATTTGGAATGGAATTGTTTCCACTAAATTACCTTTTGATATTCAGCATACAGCGCGGCGTAAATTAAGAATGATAAATAACTCACAAAATATAAACGATTTGCGAATTCCTCCCGGAAACAGATTTGAAAAACTGCATGGTGATTTAAAAAATAGATATAGCCTCCGCATTAACGACCAATGGCGTATTGTCTTTTGTTGGGATGGAAACAATGGTTCTGAAATAGAAATAATTGATTATCACTAATTTATTTTATATAAAAAATGGAAAAATTAAAAAATATAACACCTGGCGAGGTACTACAAGAGGAATTTCTTATTCCTTTTGGCATTTCACAGTATCGCCTCGCAAAAGAACTAAACATTCATCAAAGACGGATTTCAGGAATTATCAATGAAGGACGTCGAATTACCGTTGATACTGCAATGCGGTTAAGTTTGTTCTTTGGAAATTCGGCTAAATTTTGGCTCGGATTGCAGAATGATTTTGATATTGAAAATGCTAAAATTCTTCATTCATCAATGTTTAAGCAAATAAGAAAAACTAATTTTGAAAGGAAAGTAGTATAACAACTACACCACAAAATCCATTGCGACCCTTGCGTTCTCAACATTGCGCCTTTGCGTTAAGTTTTTTTAACACAAAGTCACACAAAGGGTTAAAAAAGTCACTCAAGTTTCTATAAAAATACTTTGGATTGGATTATAATTCATCAAGAGTAATGATTTTAGAATCTATATGTTTCAATTTTAAATCATTAGTAAGGAAAAAATCCGTAAAACAATATTTTGCCGTTGCCAATTGTATCGCATCAGGATTTTTGATCTTGTATTGTGCGCGTAGATATGCTGTTTCTTTAGCAATCTAAATGTTAATATCATAGATTTCAACATTTGGCGCTTGAGTTAATATGTTTTCGTATTGTTGTGCTAACTCTTCCTTTCCTTCTCTTAATGGCATTACCAAAACTTCAGCGAGAGTAATAACAGAAGTAACAAACCTACAGTGGCTTTTTTCTCCAAACAATTCATTTAGTTTTTGCTCATAATTATTATTCCCTTCAATATAGTAAATTAATGGAGCGGTATCTAAAAAAATCTTTTTGTGGTATAATGATTTGATTAGTCCCATGATGCACGCTCGTTTTGTACATAATTTTCAACATCGCATTTTTGCCATATTTCTTTTCCTAATCCTTTTAATTCGGTAAGTTGATGGTGAGTTTTAAAGCCAGATTTTTGCAAATTTTTAGCGATATAAGACAAAAGAAACAGTTTGTCTTTATATCCCAATTCATCTATTCCTCTAAGAATATTTTGTCTGTCAACTATCTGATTCATAAAATATTATTTCTTATTATGTATCACAAATTTTCATGTTTTTGAAATGCAAATATAATAACTTTTCTTTTTTTTGCAAATATACATTTTTTATTTTTTTTATTTTTTATTTAAAAAATTTTCCAAAAAAATATTTACACCCTTAAAAGATTTACTAATACTTTCAACTATAAGTCTCACATCAAAGAGCGAATTTGTGTTATTTCTCTTATCAATTCTTCTTCGCTTGGAATATACAATTTATATTTTGTTGCAAAAAGTTGTTCGTTGTCGTTTCAAATTTGAACTACCGTTTTTGCGGACTACACCACCGCTTGCGCTAAACCGCCCATTGCATACTGGTCTTTTTATTTATTATTAGCGCTTACTTACTCTTTTTAGTTTTATCATTTTAAATTTCAAATCTTAAAAAATTTTTTTCTTACCAATTCCCATGCCTCCAAATAATTATGATTCAAAATTTTATCCATATTAATTGTTTCAAAATTGCATTTAGATACACAAAACGTATCCGTTTGCAAAGATACAACATTTTCTTATATCAAAGACTTTTTTCCAGAAATAAGAAATTCCATAAAAGATTTTTCTGAAAATCTACATGTTTGCATAATTCTTAGTAAAAGTAAATAATCTTTAATACCACCACAAAAATATCGTGAAATATTTCTTTGAACGGCTATATGTCTCAATCCTTATTTGTCATTGTCATCTTTTTGCAAACAGTTTGTGTATGTGATTGTGAGCACTTTGGCGCAGTTCTTCCATAGTTATTGCTTTTCGTAAATCGTCATCAGGCTCTAAAATTGGTTGGGTGGTATATTGCCTTTCAAGTGATTTTAGTACAAGTTGAAACATACAATCACCTAACGGAATGCCATCTATCTCATTCACTTATTTACTCATTTACTTATTTACTCTTTATCTCAATTAACTGAAAACTAACCTATTTCTTTGGTTTTTTTGCTATTGAGTGTTTTTGCGTATTTTGGGCTAACGATTTTCTTTCCTGTTTTTGCTTCGATTTCTTTGCGTGTATTACCTGCCACTTCGCCGCCTTGTCGGGCAATTTCGCGACTTTCACTGAAAGTTTCAGGTTGCTTTTCTTTAGAAATCTCTGTTGTAGTGGCTTCGGCGAGCATGTTGAGTACGAGTTCAAGATTGGTCATATTGTCGCGCAAACTTTCGGTTTTCAAATCCTTGTATTGCTTGTATTCTTTTGTAGTTTTGCCCGACCATGCTTTTGTAATTACATCCGTCAAGACGGCATAATCTTGACCTTTTGATATTCCGCGTCGTTCCCACTCGTCTGTGAGTTCCTTGCGCACTTCGATACTCTTTAGTTAAAATACAAAGGATTATGTAAATGATACCACAAACTAAAGATGTTGCATTTTTTGAAGATCCCCCGAGTTGCGCTTACGCTAACTCGGAGTTATCTACGTTGCACTCTACCGAGTGCTGCTGAATATCGAATGCGCTACCGTTTCTTGTGGTATTGGTGTCGTTAATAAGAGATGTTTTTCAGGGTTTGTTCCGAAACTCATAGTATTCTCAAGTCCTAAGGGCAAGTTGAGACACAAACCCCACATATTCTCTACATCCCACATTGTAGCACTCCGTAAGGAGTGCCATGTAGATAACCCCGAATAAGCGTAAGCGCAATTCGGGGCATTTCCAACAACTATACTCTACACTCTAATATCTACACTCTAATATCTACTTTTCAGGCAGTCGAAGCAACAAAACTGCGCATGCAGGCAAAATACCGCATAACACTGCCCAAATAAAAAAATTTGTATAACCGATTAACTCTTGTAGCCATCCCGAAAACATTCCGGGTAGCATCATTCCAAGTGCCATAAAACCCGTACATATAGCGTAATGAGATGTTTTTTGTTTTCCGTCTGAAAAATGCATCATATAAAGTAGATAGGCTGTAAACCCAAAGCCATAACCAAATTGTTCAACAAAAATAGAAATATTGATAATTAGCATATTACAGGTTTGTGAGTATGCCAAATATACGTAAACAACCGTAGGTAAAAGCAAACTTAAAGTCATAAACCAAATCCATTTTTTTAGTCCACCTTTAGATGCTGCATATCCGCCGACAATTCCGCCGATTGTCAGTGCAATAATTCCGATTGTTCCGTATGTAAAACCAACTTCGCTTGTGGTCATTCCTAAACCGCCTTTGTCACGACCGTCTATTAAAAAAAGTTTTAATATTGCTAATGTTTGCGATTCTGAAAAACGAAATGTCAATAAAAAAAAGAGGGCACGTACTATGCCGGGTTTTGTGAAAAACGAAACAAAAGTATTAGCGAAATTCTTTAATAGTATTTTTGCAGAAATATTGACGGCAGGCGAGTCTGAATCGGGCTTTGGAAGAAATATTTTGTGATAAAAAGAAAATAATAGAAAAATAATTGCCAAAACTATAAAGGTAACAGACCATGCTAATCTGGGGTTATCTGTTGTTTTTTCTATTGTCCCGGCGATAATAATCAAAATACCTTGACCTAAAATTGTGGCAAGTCGATAAAAAGTGCTTCTAATTCCTACAAATTTTGCTTGGTTTTTACTGTCTAATGCCAACAAATAAAAGCCATCTGCTGCGATGTCGTGGGTTGCAGAACAAAACGAAAGCAGCCAAAAAAACGCAAGCGTTGCCTGAAAGAAAAATGTTGCAGGTATTGTAAAAGCAATTCCTGCAAATCCAACTCCTATAAGCAGTTGCATGGCTATTATCCATTGTCGTTTTGTTTTATACAAATCTACAAAAGGACTCCAAAAAGGTTTTATGACCCACGGTAAATAGAGCCAACCCGTATATAAAGTGATGTCAAAATTGGAAATACCCAACTTTTTGTACATTATACCAGCAATAGTAACAACAGCCACGTAAGGAAGTCCTTCAGCAAGATATAAAGTTGGAATCCAACTCCATAGGGATAAGTTCTTAGTTTTTTTCATCTGTTTTTTTAGTGAATGAGTAAATAAGCGAGTGAGTAAATGAGTAAATGAGTAAATGAGTAAATGAGTGAATAAGTGAGTAAGTGAATAAGTAAATAAGTAAATAAGTGAATAGGTATTTTAAATTCGTAATTCATAATTTTCAATATGTAATTCGCAATTTCATTTAGCAGGTCTTCTTAATGTTGTATATGTTCCCATTTCACAATTTCAACAAAGTATTATTCGGAAATTTATCGGAAATATCGGAAGTCTATCGGAAATTTATCGGAAATGGTATGTTGTCAACTTGTATTCTCCCTCTCTTGTAAGCAACTCCTTATCAACTAATTCCGTTAAATCTGTCCGTGCTGTTCTATCGGAAATATTATATTTTTTCACATATTCAGAGTTTGTTATTTCGCCTTTAGACCTGTAAAATATAATTGCATCAACCTGTCTTTCATTCAATCCGAGTTTTTTCAATTGATCTTCGGTAAGATTATTTTTGAAAAGTGTTACCATAAACCCACCGTCTTCTTCAATCAATTCGGGTTCAGGCAGACCTGCCTCTTTGCAGGAATTTATGATACTGATTGTGCCTCGTCCCCAAGCATCAATTAGTCCACCTTTGAAACAAACATCGGCAATAAGCAGATTGCGTGGCTTTGACTTGTGTGAACGTTTCAGCGCTTCCAAACTAATTCCTTCGGGTAATCCGCCCTCGTTCCATAGATTTATTTTGTCGTCATATACGCGCATTTGCGTAAAACTACCCATATAACTGCGGTGTACCATCGAATTAAGTATCATTTCTCGAAGTGCAATAGTTGGATATTCAGGTGTTTCAATGCGATACATTCCCTCGAATGTGATATTTTTGATAAGATATTTTTGGTATAAGCGTTCTAAAACGTTGCGTAACAGCACTATGATATTACCTTCTTCCACATCTTGATAACGTAAATCGGTATCGTCTTTGGCAAACCGTCCGATTTTTACAAACACATTGGGATAAAAACGACAAGGATCTTTGCCAAACAGAATTATGGCGGCACGTTTGAGTTGTCCATCTTCGATAAGATGCAGTTTGTCAAAAATTTCTTCTGTGGTCAATCCCTCAAAGTTGGGTAATCTTCCTTTTTCTTTTGAAATTACCAAATATTCTTTTACAGATTTTTCGTCAATATCGACAAATGTGGCTCGCGGCTCAACAACATTATCCCAAGTTTGCCCTGCCCGTTTGAGCAAAAATTCGTTCAAAGCCGTGCCTGTCAATTCCTGTTTTACGCTTCCGCTACGGTAATAATATCTGCCACGCAAGGAAATAGGCACGGAATATGCTTGTACAATAATCTCTATGAAATGTTTTTCGTTTTCCTGCAAAAGATTGACTTCGGCAGTAATTCCCATTAGATTTTTGATTTTATTGGGAATTTCGTCCATTGGTCTTTTGTAATCTTCTATCCCAACGACATTTCCGCTATCGTCTTTGCCAATATAGATTTTTCCGCCTTGTGCGTTGGCAAATCCACATATCCATTTCAGATAATCATCGTGCCAACTTTGTTTGTATTCTATGTTTTGTTGTTCGGGCATAATATGTTGATTTTATTTTATGAAAACAGAATTAGCAATGTATGGGCTGAATTTTTAATTTTAAAAAGTCGAATAATTTAAAATCTCTTGTGCTTTGTATTACAAATAACCATTTCAATGAAATAGATACGTTTTTTAAAATATTTATTCTATATAGAAACTCAGATTGTGAAGGAATATTTGAAAATATTATGATTTCATAACTATTTTTTTAATATATTATAATGAATGCCAATATGGTTTTTTATTCTGTTTCTTGATTTATATTTTTCGTTTCAAAACCTACTTCTTTTGAAGATGGCAGAGTATAATGTGTTATCATCCGTTTGGTATCGTCAATTGCCAATCCCATACAAAGAGCGTTAGGATAAGGTTTTGCATAATTTTTTTCAACTATTTGTATGTATGCTTCTTCGGCTTTCTTTGCGGGATCGTATCCTTCGTATGCTACTTTTAGTTCGAGTACCCAAATGTGTCCCTTATGCAAAAGCACAATATCGGAACGACCTAAATTTGTGTGCATTTCGGCAAAAACGACCACGCCGCAGCCTCGCAAAAAAGCAAATAAAATGGAACGATAGTGCCACTCGCGAGGATCCATATCATAATCGTTATCAGATACGCTTTTTGTTGCCACTTTTCTAAAATCATCGTAAACTATAGAAGCAAGCAAACGGTTGAAAACAGTTACTACCATCTTATAATTAGCGTTCATTAAGGCTTTTAATAAATCGCTTCTGCAATAGGTATAATCTTCGTCTTTGTCTTGTAAAAAATTATGAGATACTAATGCCGACATGGAATTTAGCACTTCTGTATTTGGGTAATCCAATGAAAGATAATCGGTTGTGCCGGGTCGCAAAGTTAAGTATCCTGCCTGATATAGAAAACCTTCGGGTGGAGTTTCGTCCACGTCACCCGGACTTTTTGCAAAATCTTCGGAAATAGGATAATTCCGAAATTGTTCTACTGTTAAATTCCTGTGTTTCAAGTAGTCAGCAATTATTTTAGGTTTGCCCGTATCTATCCAATAGTTTAAAAACCGCTTATTATCAAAAAATTCCAAAGTAGAAAACGGATTATAAAGTCGAGTTATAGCATCATAATCAAACGAAAATCCATTGTAATACGATCGCATCTTTTCAATTAAACCTTCGTTACTTAAATTAATTTTTTGGGCTGTTTCGGCAAGATAGTCGGGGAAATATTTAATGATTTCTTCTTCTGTTAGTCCGCAGATTTCCGAATATTCGGGCATCAATGAAATATCTTTGAGATTATTCAGGGATGAAAAAACGCCGACCTTTGCAAACTTGGATATACCTGTGATGAAAATGAAACGTATATATTCTTCGTTTGCTTTGAGTTGTTTGTAAAATCCTCTCAAAACATTGCGCACATTATTTGCTAAAGTAGTATCATTAACAAATTCGACGTAAGGCGAATCGTATTCATCTATCAAAATAACAACTTGTTGATTGTACTTTTCGACAGAAGTTGATATTAAATCATCAAAGAGGTCGCCCGACGATTGAGTATCTGATAATGAAATCTTTAGTCTGTTTGCTATTTTCTTTACTTGGTGACAAATAGAAGCCTCTAATTCATCTATTCCTCGATGTGTCGTTACTTTGCTCATATCCAACCGAATAATAGGGCTTGGCTCAAAATCCTTCATAAACTCTTCGGCATATAATCCCTTAAAAAGCTCCTTTTCACCTGCAAAAATCGCCTCAAAAGTTGATACAATAACCGACTTTCCAAAGCGCCGTGGACGGGCAAGAAAATAGATATCGCCACTTCGTATCATTTTTACAAGATATTTAGTCTTGTCTACATATATGAAACCTCCTTTGCGGATTCTCTCGAAACGTTGAATACCAACGGGTAATTTTAATTTTTTATGTTCCATAGTTTTGAAAATTATATGCAAATATAAATGAAAAATTTTAATAATAATATATTATTATATAGAATAGCCAACAAAAATATGGCTGCAAGGAATATTTTATTTAAATTTATTTTCTAAATATGAATAGCCTCGCTATTTGCAGCTGCTGCGGCTTCCATAATTGCTTCTGACATAGTAGGGTGCGGGTGAACGGCTGAAATTAAATCTTGAGCGGTAGCGTTCATTTTTCGTGCAGTAACTAATTCGCCAATCATTTCGGTAACATTAGCGCCAATGAGGTGCGCACCGAGAAGTAGGTCAGTTTTTTCGTCGAAAATTAGTTTTACAAAACCGTCTCGATGCCCTGCGGCAGTTGCTTTACCAGAAGCTGTAAAAGGAAATTTGCCAATTTTCAGTTTGTAACCGTTTTCAATTGCGGCTTTTTCGGTCATACCAACGGAGGCAACTTCGGGCGAAGTATATGTACAAGCGGGAATATTTCCATAGTCTAATGGTTGAGGGTTGAGTCCTGCAATTTTTTCTACGCAGACAATACCTTCGGCAGAGGCAACGTGCGCTAATGCTTGTCCTGCAACAATATCGCCAATGGCATAAATACCCGAAACAGAAGTGCTATAATATTTATCAACTTTAATTTTTCCATTTTCAATTTCTACACCTGAACTTCTTAATCCAATATTTTCAATGTTTGGAGTAATGCCTACGGCGGAGAGAATTATATCAGTTTCTAATAATTGTTCGCCTTTTTTGCTTTTAAGAACGGCTTTTATTTTATCGCCAGATGTATCGGCAGAGACAACTTCTGTTCCCGTCATAACAGTAATTCCTGCCTTTTTGAAAGAACGTCCTAATTGTTTTGAGACTTCTTCATCTTCTAATGGAACGACGTTATCTAAATATTCAACAAGAGTGACTTTTGTACCAATAGTATTGTAAAAATAGGCAAATTCGCTACCTATTGCACCGGAACCGACAACTATCATATTTTCGGGTTTTTTGTCAAGTGTAAGTGCTTTTCTGTAACCAATAATTTTTTCTCCATCTTGCATTAAGTTGGGTAATTGTCGGCTACTTGCACCTGTTGCAATTAAAATATAAGGCGCTTCATGGATTTCGGTTGTTCCGTCATGTTTTGTAACTTCAACTTTTCGGTCTGCAATAAGTTTTCCCGTACCTTCAACGACTTCAATTTTATTTTTTTTGAAAAGATATTGAACACCTTTGTTCATATTAGCGGCAATTTCTCGGCTACGTCTGACCATTGCTTCGAAGTCGGGCAATATTTGACCATCGATATTAATTCCGTATTCTGTTGCATTATTAATATAATCAAATATTTGCGCACTTTTTAACAAAGATTTAGTTGGTATACAACCCCAATTAAGGCAAATTCCGCCAAGTTCGGAGCGTTCTATAACGAGGCATTTCATTCCAAGTTGTGATGCTCTTATAGCGGAAACGTATCCTCCAGGTCCGCTTCCTATTACAATTAAGTCGTAATTCATTTCACTTATTATTAATTACTTACAGGTTTAATTTTAACTACTTGACCTTTTTCATACACTTTTATTTGTGTGAGATTACCATTTTCGTCGTATTCGTTAAATTCTCCATTTATGAGTATTCCTTTTTCAAAATAACCCTTTTTTTCAACTTTTCCGTCTAATCGGTAGACGGTATTATAACCTGTTCCTGTGAAGGTTGAATAAGTTTTGGGTGTTTGAGAGGGAGTTGTCTGTGGAGTTGAAGAAACACTTTCGGTAAATTTTCCGTTCTCATAGACTCGATTTTGTACCAATTTACCGGACTCGTCATAAATTTCTACGCTGGTTTTAACTTGCCCGTTTTCCCATCCTCCTTTGTATTTAATATTTCCGTTTTCATGGAAATATTTCTGCTCGCCTTCTCTTTTTCCTTGGTTATTATAGTTCCACATATATGCAACTTGCCCGTTAGGAAAATAATAACGATAATCTCCTGTCCAATGTTTTTCGTTCCAGGTGCCTTCTTCACGTAACTTTCCGTCTTCATAATACATTTTGGCATACCCTTTGGCAGCACCGTTTGTATAAGTGATTTCGTGTTTAATTTTTCCGTCAGCAAAATATGCTTTCCAAATTCCATCTTTTTTATCGGCGATATAATTTCCTTCATCAAGTTTTGTTTTGCCGTCTTTGGAATAATTAATCCAATATCCTATCTTCAGACCTTTGTCATCGACCTGATTTAAAGCGTCTTGCGAATATAATTTTATATTATAACATGCAAAACACACAATTAATATGCAATAAAATCTTTTCATAATAATAATTTTTTTCGTTTATACTTAAAATAAAATTAAAGGTTACAAAAATATGTAAATTTTTTTAAAAAATGATTTTAATAAATTTTGCTCGGTTCGTGTTCCTTTGATACTCATAATGAAATATTTACAAAAAATTATTAATAGAAATAAAAGAACAAAATTAGATATTTTTTTAGTAAAAAAAAAGATTTTTTATATTTTTTCAAACAAAAACAATTTTTTTACGTATTAAGGCAAAAATAAATTACGTATTAAGGCAAAAATAAAAATTAAAAGTTATGAATTGTATCATCGTTGAAGACGACAAATTTTCGGCTAAAATAATTGAGGGTTTTATTGAGCGCACTGAAGGAATCAATTTATGTGGCACTTTCTATAATGCAGTTGATGCCATTAATATGCTCAGTAGACCCGAATCAGAACCGATTGATTTAATATTTTTGGATATTGAAATGCCCGAAATGTCGGGTATTGATTTTCTGAAAGCATTAACGAGTATTCCGCAAGTGATAATCTATTCTTCGCAAGAAAAGTACGCTTTGGAATCATACGAATACGATGTTACTGATTATCTGCACAAACCTGTACAATACGGCAGATTTATTAAAGCAATAAGTCGAGTACGGGATCGTATTGATAAAAAAGAAAAACCGGTCAAAAAAAGTACCGAAATTTTCATTAAAAACAATTCTGCATTAGTCCGAATGAAATATGACGACATAATGTGGATTGAAGCAATGGAAAACTACGTTATTATCAATACATTAACAGAAAAATACACCATTCATTTTACAATGAAAGCAATTGAGGAAAAAATGCCCTCTGATAAATTTTTCAGAGTTCACCGCTCTTTTATTGTCAATATTAGCAAAATAAAAGCAATAGAAGATAACTCAATTATTATAAAAACTGAATCGGGCAATAAATTTATTCCTGTTGGTAAGTCGTACAGAGACAAACTTTTAGACGAAATTAATTTAATTACTAAATAACCTTTGTTCATATTATATTAGATTCATGGATTGGAATGGAATCTACGGTGGAATACGCATCGGACTATTGGCTTCAATTCCTTTGGGGCCAATAGGATTGCTGTGTATTCAAAAGACTTTGCAAAAAGGGCGTTTAGCAGGATTTGTTTCCGGTTTAGGTGCCGCAACATCAGACACTCTTTATGCAATTATTGCAGGTTTCAGTTTGTCGTACATTGTAGTTTTTATTGAAAAACAGATATTCTGGCTGCAACTGCTTGGTGGTGTGATACTTATTGTTCTTGGAATTAAAATTTTTCGCTCAAATCCTGCTGTGCAGTTACGCAAGCAACGAAAAGGAAAAACAAACTTGGTTCAAGATTATGTTACAACTTTTTTGTGGACAATTTCCAACCCTGTGGCTCTCTTTATTTTTATGGCATTCTTTGCAGGATTTAGAGCATTAGACCCTAATGCTGGTATAATTGGACAATTATTGCTTATTCTTGGCGTTTTTATTGGAGCAGCAGGATGGTGGCTGATTTTAACAACAATTGTTGGTTTCTTTAGAGCAGCAGTGAACCTTAGAAGATTGTATTGGATTAATAAAATAGCTGGTCTTGCGATAATTATTCTCGTAATTATCGCGCTATCAGTTTGGCTGATAAAAGATTATATAATAAAATAATAAAAAATATTATAAATGAAAGACAAAGTTGTAATAATAACCGGAGCGTCATCGGGCATTGGTTTAGCATTAACAAAAGAATTTGCCCGTAGAGGTGCTATTTTATCTTTGGCAGCGCGTAACATCGAGGCATTGAACGTTATTTCAAAAGATCTTATGTTGCAAGGAAATAGAGTTATTGCTATTCAAACAGACGTTAGCAACCCAAATGACTGTTTATCATTAATCAGAACCACCGTAAAAACATTCGGAAAAATAGACATTTTAATTAATAATGCAGGGCTTTCGATGAGGGCATTATTTAAAGATGTCGAATTGGAAGTAATAAAAAAAGTTATTGACGTAAACTTTTGGGGGACTGTTTATTGCACAAAATTTGCAATGCCTTACTTGTTGGCATCCAAAGGGTCTGTTGTGGGAATATCATCTGTTGTAGGATATGTGGGTTTACCGGGTAGAGTTGGATATGTCGCTTCAAAATTTGCAATAAACGGCTTTTTGGAAACGCTTCGCACAGAAAATTTGAAAACAGGACTTCACGTTTTAGTTGCCGCACCCGGTTTTACGGCATCAAATGTCAGAAAATCGGCACTTACCGCAAACGGAACACCACAAGGAGAAACACCTCGCGACGAAAATAAAATGATGAAACCCGAAATAGTTGCAAATCATATTATTAAGGCAATCAAAAAAAGAAAAAAGAAAATTATACTCACTTTTTTCGAAGGAAAACTAACCGTCTTTATGAACAAATGGTTTCCATCCTTAGTAAGCCGCGTCGCCTATAAAAGAATGGCAAAAGAGCCGGATTCGCCTTTTAGCTGATATAGAAAGTAATATTTTTTGTTTTCGATATCATTTGTGACAAAGATGGTTGCGCAAGTCAGGAATTCTAAACTTTTAAATTTTTACAAATTTTAAATAAAATACATCATTATTTTTCTGTATCAGTTTAAGTGTATAAAATCCTTGTTTGAGAAATGATACATCAATAGATTCTGCGTCTAAATCATATTTTGTTTGTTGTTTAATACCGTTTAAATCATATATTTCAATAACGGCGTTCTCAAAAATTTCGTTATTTGATGATATTATAGTAATATACTCTTTTGTAGGATTTGGATAAACAAAAAGAGATTCTCCAACTATGAAATCAGAAAAAGATAGATGCCAATCAAAGGGGGTTCCTACTTCGGTATCGCCTTTTTTGTAATAAACTAAATAATCACAATGCCTTGTTTGAAAAATTTCACAACATCCAGAAAAAGGACCTCCCAAACCAGGTGAATAAGTCGAAAAACCACAATTATCATACCAAATATTTTCTGAAAAACAATCTGGTCCATTTTCTGTTAGTCCGGTTTGAAAATAATGCATTGTCGGTATTTGATTATTCCAAATCTTAACTTTTTGAACTTCCCAATCCCCTCCTATATATGGTTCATTTGGTTCTGTTGCAAATAAAAGCCCTTTGTTAATCTTTTGTTTTATAGTATTTGTTGTATTGGTTGTTGTTTCAACTAATTCACCATCAATATAATTTCTTGTAATTCTTTGCTGTTTCATTTCATAAAAGTAAATGATACTGTCTTGGTAATCAGTTCGTGTTAGATATCGATTAATAGTTTTTCTGATATCACTTTCACCAAAACCGCTAACTTCGTAATAAATATGAAACTCATCATCTTCTTGATAATCATAATATTGTTCTCTTAAATTAATGTTTTGAAAACCAAGTTGAGGCTCATCGATGCCAATTAAATTAAAATCTCTGAAACTATTAAACAAATCTAAAGCTGCATGTTCGAAATAGTAAAAATTTACTGTTTTAACAAGCCCAAAATGCTGACTTACTTCAATTATTTTCTGGTTTAACTCATGATTTATAGGCACATCGTTGTGGTCGTAAACGGAAAAAGATATTGTTTTTACAGAATCTTCCACTCCCAAAACAAATTGTAATTCTTTTGAAACGACCTCGCCAACTACTTTTAAATTATAGTTTTCAAATACACTCCAATTTTCGTTTAAATCTGCTTGGCTTTTAATAAAAACAGGCTCATTATTTCCATTGATAAAAGTAGAATTTCCCTCTTCATCGATAACGATATATTTAGAGAGCCATGAGCCAGAATTAATGGAAAAACAATCCCAACTTAATTCATGCAAATCGGAAAAAGGATAAAGTATCGTTCCATCATTGAAAGTAGAATCTATTCTGATGCAAAAAACTTCTTTGTTGTTGGTTGTTTCAAAATAGACTTTTCGGTCGGGATAGACGCAAAGCCACATGTGTGTTATTTCGCCATCCAAACATGTTTTACGTGGTTGTTCCGCAAAACTCAGCATCGGTTGCAAGTTTTGTTCCGTTTCAGAAATCTTGGCTACCATATTCTTAAATGCTGCCTGATTATAAAATGTATCAGGCGCTTGGGCATTGATAATTAGAATCAAGCCCATAAAAACTGAAATAAAATTTATTTTTTTCGTTTGATATAAAAATTATGTGTAAAAAATTTTTTGCAAAGTAAAACATTAATTTTTTATTTACCAAAAAATAATAACAAAAATGGAATATTTTTAATCACTACTGACCGATTAAAACATAACAACCCGACCTGTCATTGCGGGCTTGACCCGCAATCCCCTAAAAACAAAGGGGATGTTGAAACAAGTTCAGCATGACATGTAGGAGATTTCATCATCTATTAAGGTTGTTTAGTAGGAAAAATAAGGTAAAAAGAGTGTTAATTCAAACTCTACGTTACACAAAATAGATAGGTGCTATTTTTTATCGGTCAGTAGTGATTTTTGATATTTCTCATCCTTTCATGAAAAAAGTACTTTCAACTTTTTTGAACATAAATTTCCAAAAATAAATTAAAAAATATTTTTGTTTAAAAAAAAATATCTATCTTTGCACCCGATTTTTTAGAAAAATATTAGTAACAAACATATATATATGCCAACAATACAGCAGTTAGTCAGGAAGGGACGAAAACAATTGGTAGACAAAAGTAAGTCTCCTGCGTTAAGTTCTTGTCCCCAGAGGCGAGGAGTTTGTGTGCGTGTTTACACGACCACTCCTAAAAAACCTAATTCAGCAATGCGAAAAGTTGCTCGCGTCCGCTTAACAAATTCAAAAGAAGTGAACGCATACATTCCCGGCGAAGGTCACAACCTTCAAGAACACTCAATAGTTCTTGTCCGAGGTGGAAGAGTAAAAGACCTGCCCGGTGTTCGTTATCACTTAGTACGTGGTGCATTAGACACTTCCGGGGTAGATGGAAGAACACAAAGAAGGTCAAAATATGGTACGAAACGACCTAAAGCTAAGAAAAAATAGTTAATTAATTTTGTTTTTGTTCATTGGTTTGTGTTATGGTTGAGTAAACAAAAATAGTTGTTGAAGCGACAAATACAGCCGATAGATTTAAAAACTAATAAACAAAAAAGAGATGAGGAAAACGAAACCAAAGAAACGGGTATTAATGCCCGACCCAATGTTTAATGATACATTGGTAACACAGTTCGTTAACAATTTAATGTTAGACGGAAAAAAATCAATCGCATACACAATCTTTTATGATGCGTTAGATAAAATAAAGGACAAAGCAGAAAAAGAAGGAAAATCCGCTTTAGAAATTTGGAAAAAAGCACTCGAAAACATTACGCCGTCAGTTGAAGTAAAGAGTCGTCGCGTAGGAGGTGCTACATTTCAAGTTCCTACCGAGATACGTCCCGAAAGAAAGGTTTCATATAGTATGAAAAACCTTATTCTGTTTGCCCGTAAAAGAGGCGGAAAAGCGATGTCCGAAAAATTAGCCGCCGAAATTTTGGCAGCATACAACATGGAAGGCGGTGCATTCAAGAAAAAAGAAGATATGCACAGAATGGCAGAAGCAAACAGAGCATTTGCACATTTCAGGTTTTGATGAGGTTTTTGGATATGGGACATTAGAAAATGGGACGACAGGAATTATACAACACAAGAAACATCGGTATAATGGCTCATATTGATGCCGGTAAAACTACAACTACCGAACGCATCCTCTATTATACAGGTACTACTCATAAAATTGGCGAAGTACACGACGGTGCCGCTACAATGGATTGGATGGAACAAGAACAAGAAAGAGGCATTACAATTACTTCTGCCGCTATTACAACCCATTGGAAATATGATGATAAAGAATTTATTATCAATATTATAGATACTCCCGGACACGTAGATTTCACTGTGGAAGTTGAGCGTTCGCTTAGAGTTTTAGACGGTGCTGTTGCATTGTTTTGTTCAGTGGGAGGCGTTGAACCGCAATCTGAAACCGTTTGGAGACAGGCAAACAAATATAGCGTTCCCAGAATTGCATTTGTTAATAAAATGGATCGACCGGGTGCTAATTTTTTCGGTGTTATTAGTCAGATGAAAGATATATTGGGTGCAAATCCGATACCTCTTGCATTGCCAATCGGAGCCGAAGAAACATTCAAAGGAATAGTCGATTTAATTGATAATAAGGCAATTATATGGTATGAAGACGACCAAATAGGTTCTCGTTTTGATTATACCGAAATACCTGACGATATGAAAGAGGAGGCAGAAGAGTGGAAAGCAAAACTTATCGAAGCCATTGCCGAATATGACGATGATATTTTGGAAAAATTCTTTGATGACCCTAATTCAATTACCAAAGAACAACTATTATCTGCACTTCGTAAAGCAACAATCGACCAGAAAATTGTACCGGTGGTATGTGGAGCATCCTTCAAAAATAAAGGAATACAACATCTTTTAGATTGCATAATAAGGTTTCTACCATCACCGCTTGAAGTTCCGAGTGTGACGGGACTAAATCCATATACCGACAAAGAAGAAGTTAGAGAAGCAGATGAAAATGCGCCTTTTACGGCATTGGCATTTAAAATTGCCACCGACCCTTATGTAGGGCGTTTAGCGTTTATGAGAATCTATTCAGGTAAACTGAACGCTGGTTCTTATGCTTGGAACGCAAGAACACGAAAAAAAGAACGTATTTCGAGACTTTTTCAAATGAAATCTAATAAACAACTCCCTTTTGATGAGTTTTATGCGGGAGATATTTGCGCTGCAGTGGGTTTCAAAGATATTAAAACAGGAGATACTCTTTGCGACGAAAAACATCCGTTAATGTTGGAATCCATGAATTTCCCAGAGCCTGTGATTGGAATTTCCGTAGAACCTAAAAGTCAAAATGATATCGAAAAATTAGCAGTAGGATTATCAAAATTAGCCGAAGAAGATCCTACTTTTAAGGTAGATGTAGACAAAGATAGCGGTCAAACAATTATAAGCGGGATGGGCGAGTTGCATTTAGAAATTATTGTTGACCGTCTTAAACGTGAATTTAAAGTAGAAAGTAATCAAGGGCGTCCACAAGTTACATATAAAGAGGCAATTACAAAAACCGTAGAATTACGTGAACTTTTCAAAAAACAGTCGGGTGGACGTGGAAAATATGCTGATATAATAGTTAAAGTATCACCTGCCGACCCCGAAGTAGTTGGATTACAATTTATTAATCTCGTCAAAGGAGGAAATATTCCAACGGCATATATTCCATCTATTCAAAAGGGTTTTGAAACTGCCATGCAAAATGGCGTTCTTGCAGGATACAGAGTAGATAACCTAAAAGTAGAACTCCTTGATGGCGGATACCACGATGTGGATTCAGACCAATTATCTTTCGAAATTTGCGCACGGTACGCATTCAAAAACGCATGCCAAAAAGCAAACCCAATCCTTTTAGAACCGATAATGAAAGTCGAAGTTGTTACACCCGAAGATTATATCGGAGACATTGTTGGCGACTTAAACAAAAGACGCGGACAAATCGAAGGAATGGAAACAAAGATGGGCGCACGAGTATTAAAAGCAAAAGTTCCTTTATCTGAAATGTTTGGTTACGTAACGGTCCTAAGAACATTCTCATCCGGACGAGCAACATCATCAATGGAGTTTTCACACTTTGCAGAAGTACCCACAACTATTGCTACTCAGGTACTTACAGAGGTTGGCGGTAAGGTTGAGTTGCTTGGGTAAAAAAATTTTACCCTTTAATAGAATATCGAACACCAGCAACCTCATCCCTTATTCACTTATTTTCAGTTGAATAAGGGAATAAGGAATGATAGATATTCGAATCGAAATGCTTTTTAGGAAACTTTCAAAAAATAAGATTTTAAGAAAACTAAACAAATATTTTTTTTACGAATGCATTTTTCATTAGTAATTAATTATTTTTAATTGTCCGTACATAAAATTAAAAAAAAATATCTACTTTTGCAAAAAATTAGATGAAATGTAAACAAAGATTTTTTTACTGTAAAAGAATATATATCAGGCATTCAGATGAAAGAAATACCTGAATAAATTCAATATTCCAAATCTTCTAAAATTATGGGTGAAACAATAACAAAACAAGAAGTAAAAATCAGGGTGAAACGTTTGCAGAACGAACTGCAAAAAATAGAAATGGATTGCTGCCTCATTTCTTCTAATGTAAATATTTTTTACCTTACGGGTATGATATTCAGTGGCTATTTATACGTCCCTGCCGAAGGTGAACTACATTATTTTGTCAAACGACCTGAAGGAATAGTTTGCGAAAATGTAGATTATATTTACAAGCCCGAACAAATTCCTAATTTATTAAAAAACAAAGGATTGAAACTACCTGAAACGTTACTTTTAGAAGCTGACGAATTAGTATACAGCGAATATATTAGGTTACATTCTGTTTTTCTGCCTAAAAGAACGGGGAATGCCACTACTTTACTACGTGGGTTGCGTTCCATTAAAACACAATTCGAAATAGAACAATTAAAAATTTCAGCAAAAAAGCATTGTGAAGTCTATTCAGAAATAAAAAAGTGTTATCGCAAAGGTATCAGTGATTTAGATTTACAAATTGAAATCGAGTATATAATGCGACAACGGGGTTCAATAGGTATTTTTCGTGCCTTTGGAAGTAATATGGATAATTTTATGGGAACTGTATTAGCAGGAGAAAATGCCGCAGCACCCGCTCCGTACGATTTTGCGCTTGGAGGCGCAGGAAATAGTGCGATGCCAATTGGTGCAAATGGAACAATTCTGAAAGATGGAATGACTGTTATGGTTGATATGGCGGGAAATTTTTCACCATATATTACTGATATGTCGAGAGTTTTTTCAGTAGGCAAAATTGACCAAAAAGCGATAAATGCTCATAATGTTTCTTTGTTGATACACAATGAATTAAAAAATATTGCAAAACCGGGTTTTTCATGTGCTGACTTATATAACGAAACATATAAAATTGTTGAAAAAGAGAATTTATCTCCATATTTTATGGGTACAATGCAGCAGGCAAAATTTGTAGGACATGGCATTGGTTTACAAATAAATGAGCCGCCCGTATTATCACCACGTTCAAAAGAAATATTGCAAAAAAATATGGTCTTTGCTTTTGAGCCAAAGTTTGTAATTCCCGAAATAGGTGCAGTAGGTATTGAAAATAGTTATCTTGTTACCGATTCGGGCATTGAAAATTTAACCATTTTTGAAGAAAATATTATTCCATTTCAATGAAATGTATACAATTGTAAAGAAAAAGATAGAAAAGTTAAAGCATCTTTTATGGCTCGAAAAAAAAGAAGATGATGAGTTTTTTACAAAACGTTTTCAAGAATTTTCTTTACAGAAAATAGAGAAATCCAAAGAAGAGGGAATATGTTTTTATCCTTTATCGTTCAACAAGAAAAACCAATTAAAAGAGGGACAAATAACCGTAATTTTTAATTTTTCTGCCGACATAGACTATGAACATTCCTTTCAACCGGGCAGTTCTGTAAAAATTTTTCAAATAGATACAGAACAAGGCAATATAATTAATTTTACAGACGGATTAATCAGTTTGGTTCGTGAAAATAAAGTAGAAGTAACATATTATTCACAAAAATCACATCTTTGGATGGAGCACAATGTAGGAATTGGCATACATCTGACGTTTAGTCAATATACTTACACTGTAATGGAAAATGCAATTAACGCTATCAGTGTCGCCGATGGTGATAGATTGGCAAATTTGAGAGATATTATGCTTGGAAGTCAAAAGGCACGATATGTAAAGTGCAAACCATTTACTAATCAATGGTTAAATGAATCACAACAAACTGCTGTCAGCCATATATTATCTTCACTTGACGTTGCGGTAATACACGGACCGCCAGGTACAGGAAAAACTACAACGCTTGTTGAAGCTATAATAGAAACTTTGAAAACCGAAACACAAGTTTTGATATGTGCATACAACAATATTGCTGTTGATATTCTTGCCGAACGACTTATGGAACGTGATATAAATGTTGTCAGAGTAGGAAATCCCGCTAAAGTTACAGACGAACTACTGAAAGTTACTTTCGACACACAATATTATGAACATCCATACTATATAGAACTTCTTTCAAGTAGAAAAAAAATTAAAAACTTAGAAAAGGAATTAAATAAAACAAAAAAAAGAACACTAAAACGTATAAAACTTAAAAATGAGTTGTACCAATACAAATATTATGCCGACACATTAGAACTACAAATCAAATCATCAATATTTCGAGACTGTCAAGTAGTAGCTGCGACAATGATTGGCTCATCGCTTAAAGTGCTTAAACATTTTACTTTTTCAACAGTTTTCATCGACGAAGCCGCACAAGCCTTAGAACCAGCGTGTTGGGTTCCAATATTAAAAGCCAAACGAGTAATTTTCGCAGGCGACCATAAACAACTGCCACCAACCATTAAATCACATCAAGCCGCACAAGACGGGCTTATGCACACATTATTTGAAAAAATTATTGAAAGAAAACCTGAATGTGCAAAATTGTTAACAAAACAATATAGAATGCACGAAAAAATTATGAATTTTTCATCAAAATGGTTTTACAATAACAAATTAATCGCTGCCGATTATGTTCGAAATAAAACACTGATAAACAACGATATACCAATAGAATGGATAAATACATCAAATAATAAATCTACCGAAGAAAGAGAAAAAGATGGTACAAGCATTTTTAATAAAAAAGAAGTTAAACTAATGTTGAAAATTGTTTCGGATTATATGATAAAAATTGGCGAAGAACGAATAGTTCAAGAAAAAATTTCCTTTGGAATAATTTCACCATATTCTGCACAAGTAAAATTATTAAGGCAAATTATTTATGCCGATAAAACATTTTTTAAGTTCCTATCAAAAAAATTGATTACATTAAAAACAATAGACGGTTTTCAAGGGCAAGAAAGAGATGTAATAGCAATAAGCCTTGTGAGGTCAAATCACCATTCAATAATTGGATTTCTTGCAGATTACAGAAGAATTAATGTGGCAATTACAAGAGCACGAAAAAAATTATTTATAATTGGTGATTACTCTACTTTGAAAGGTGACACTTTTTTTGATGCATTATATGCATACATAAAAGAAAATGGAACTATTAATTACAACTGTTTCCCAAAAGTTAAACAACTACATACTAAAAAGAAAGTTAAAAATAAAAATGACAAAAGCGTTAATTTGAATGACAAAAATGCTTATTTGGATGACAAAAGTGTTAATTTGGATGACAAAAGTGTCGATTTGAATGACAAAAGTGTGAATTTGGAGGAAAAGAATGCTTATTTGGAAGAAAAAAGTGTGATTCAAGAGGATTTTTCCTCATCACCAAAGCCTGATATTCCTTTACCTGCAAAAGAAACCGACGAAATATCTGATACTACAAATAAAGAGGAAAAGATAGAAAAAAACCTAACTAAAACAAAAGAATTTTTCTTAATTAAATTTTTGCGCAAGATTTTCTGAATATCTAACCACAAAGTAGACAAAGGTCTTGGTTATTGAATTTATTGAAATACACCAAGGAACACCAAGGAATTGGTGCTAATTCGTGTATTTAGCGGCAAAAAAAATTGAATTTTTGCTTGATATTTAACCCATTTTGCAGTTAGCTTGTGTTAAACCTCGTATTATCAACTGTTCCATTTTTGAAAAAGTCAGTTTTGTTCACTACCGATTTTTTTCGAAGGAACGGTGCATATTTATTTATTAAAAACTGTTCGTATCTTTGCAGCTCGAAACTATAACTAAATAACTTTAATGTACACATACAAGATACATTTGCATATTGAGCCCGAAGGAGGTTTTACGGTAACAGTTCCGACGTTGCCAGGATGTATTACATACGGCAAAAATCTCAATGAAACCATTGAAATGGCGAAAGAAGCAATAGAATTGTACATTGAGGTATATTTAAGAAATTGCCACAATCTATCTTTCGGCAATTCAGAAGTTCAAAAAATTAGCTCCCAATATCTTTTCTGAAATATTTTCCTTCAAAATTGATTAAATTAGCGCTATCAATTGCTTGTTCTCTTGCGGATTCTATGGTTTCACCAAAGGAAGTAACTGCAAAAACGCGACCGCCGTTGGTAACTAATTTGCCATATTCAATTGCTGTCCCCGAATGAAAAAGAATACTGTTGTCTACATTTTCAATATTTAAAATTTTTATTCCTTTGTTATAATTTTCGGGGTAGCCGCCTGATACTAAAACTATTGTTACAACAAAACCATTATAAATTTCTATTGTTTTTTCTTGTAATTGTTTATTATGAAGCGCAATAAATAGATCCACGATGTCGTTTTTGAGTCTCGGCAAAACCACTTGCGTTTCAGGGTCTCCCATTCTGACGTTATACTCAATGAGATATGGATTTCCGTTGACGTTCATTATTCCAAAGAAGATAAACCCTTTGTAGCCAATTTTTTCCGATTTTATACCATTAATAGTGGGTTTAATAATCTGTTCTTCTACTTTTTTCATAAAATCAGTGTCTGCTGCGGGTACGGGAGATATTGCGCCCATTCCGCCCGTATTAAGACCTGTATTACCTTCCCCAATCCGTTTGTAATCTTTTGCTTCGGGTAAAATGAGATAATTTTCTCCGTCAGTAAGCACAAACACAGACAATTCACTTCCTTTCAGAAATTCTTCAATAACCACAATTTTGCTTGCGTCGCCAAATTTTCCTGCGTGCATATTTTTTAATTCTAAACATGCTTGAGCGTAATCGTCAATAATAAGGACTCCTTTTCCGCCTGCTAATCCGTCTGCTTTAAGGACATACGGGGGTTGCAATTGTTTCATAAAATCCATTGCAGCGACAATATTATGTGATTTAATCGACAAATAGCGTGCAGTTGGAATATTATGCCGATGCATAAATTTTTTTGCAAAATCCTTACTACCCTCTAATTGAGCGCCATTTTTGGATGGTCCAATAATTTTAACCCCGTTTAGTTCTTTGTCATTAAAAAAATAGTTGACAATTCCCTTTACCAAAGGCTCTTCGGGTCCTACGACCACTAAGTCAATTTTATTTTCTAAAACTGTTTGTTTAACTGCCTCAAAATCATTATAATCAACATTGATATTGATACCCAGAGAGGCAGTTCCCGCATTACCTTGTGCAAAAAAGAGATGTTTAGTCAGCGGACTTTGCCTGATTTTCCATCCGAGAGCATGTTCCCTGCCCCCAGAACCTAAAATTAATATGTTCATTTTTAAATTATTATTATGTTATTATTATTTTATTTTATTTTGGGCAAACACGCAGGTTTGCTCCTACAACATTCATTCATTTTTCTACCAATATTACATCCCCAACAGGATTCTCTCATCACTCATCTGTTTGGTGCCCCGAATTGCGCTTACGGTCGACCGCAAGGGTACGCCCCTACACGGGGTTATCTACATATAACTCATTTCAATAAATTCAATGCATCGCCTTACGGAGTAAGTCAGAGGAATTCTTATTTTTTTCTCATTCACTCATTCACTCATTCACTCATTTGTTACAAGGTGGTCGACCGCAAGGGTGCGCCCCTACACTTATTCACTCATTTGTAACAAGGTGGTCGACCGCAAGGGTGCGCCCCTACACTTATTCACTCATTTGTTACAAGGTGGTCGACCGCAAGGGTGCGCCCCTACACTTATTCACTAAAAAAACTAAATTCTAACTATAAAAACTGTTTCTCCTTCCTTAGATCTAACGCTAATAGAGCCGTTGTGGGCTCTCAAAATTTGCCTCGAATAACTTAATCCGATGCCCGTTCCTGATTGTTTTGTAGTAAAAAAAGGCACAAAAATATCATCAATAATTTCGTCAGGAATTCCAACACCGTTGTCGCATACATGAATTTCAACTGATTGATTATTATCACGATGACAAAAAACTTCTATCAAACCATTACTATTTCCACTTACTGCTTCGCATGCATTTTTTACGAGATTAATAATTACTTGAATCATCATTTGCTCGTCAATACTTATTTTGAAAGATGGATTTATCGGATGAATTATTATTGTTGCGTCATATTCGGATTTCATGGGTGAAACAATAATACTCACCCTATCAAAAAATGCCTGAATATCAACCTCAATGGGACAAATTTCGGGTACTTTCGTAAACATTCGATAATTTTGCACAAAACGCATCAATCCATCACCTCTTTCAACAATAACGTCAAGTCCTTCAATGGTTTTGGTTATGTTGGGTGAAATATTGTCACTATTGTTGTTTTCCCAAATATTTTTAAGCGATTGAGCGATGGAAGTTACAGGTGCTAACGAGTTCATTATTTCGTGATTAAGTACTTTAATAAGTTTCATCCACGAATCGAGTTCTGTTCTTTCTATTTCGCTGCGAATGTCTTGGATAGTAACGAGTTTTACTTTTTCATCTTTCAATTCAATGATAGTGCAACCTATGCTTAATGTGATTAACTCGGTGTTACGCCTGATAATAAGGGAGTTACGACAGTGATTAGAAATAGACATCAACTCATTTTTTATGTTTTTATCAATTTTATCTAATTGTGTTACATGTGTAAGTACCTGTAATCCAAGCATTTCTAATAAAGAACGGTTGACGTTCAGTATAAAACCTTTTTCATTGAAAACGATGATTCCTGTATCGATGTTTTGCATTATTTCACTGAAATATTTTTCGCGTATTTGAGTTTTAATTTTTAAATCCTGCAAAGTTGAGTTTAGTTCGTTTAGGCTTGAATGTAGTTCGTTAATTATCTTATTTCCAGAGGAATTTGGAAAACGTAGGGTTGTATCATCATTTTTAACGGCTTTTACAAAAAAATTTATTTGTCGGTTTGTACGGTTTAAGAAAAAAATAAGGTTTGAAATAGAAATAATCTCAATAATTAACAAAACCGTAAAAAACAGCCAAAAACTGCCACCGATTGCATATCCAATTCCGCAGGCGACAATAATTGTCCAAAACATTTTTATTGAAAGAGTTCGGTTGTAATTTTTATAGACCATATTTTTTCAGTTTGTTGTATAATGTTTGTCTTGAAATTCCGAGTTGTGTAGCCATAAGCGAATGGTTTCCTTTATGTTTAACCATTGCGTCAGAAATCAGTTTACGTTCCATCTCTTCGAGTGTTCCGCTATAATTTTCGGATGATGCAATTGCGCCGGCGTGAAAAATAAAATCGGAGGCATCGATGGTTTTATTTACACAAAGTATAACCGCCTTTTCAATGGCGTTCTGTAATTCGCGGACATTCCCGTGCCAAAAATGGTTTGATAATTTTTGCATGGCAAAGTCCGAAATTTTTAATTCTTTTTTTTGATATTTTTCGCAATATTTTTGTAGAAAATAGTTGGCTAAAATCGGAATATCTTCTTTTCTGTTTCGCAAAGGGGGCAGTTCGATGCATATTGTATTGATACGGTAATAAAGGTCGTCTCGGAAAGTGCCTGTTTCGACCATTTTGGGAAGATTGCAGTTTGTAGCGCAAATTAAACGGATATCAACAGGAATAGGGTTATTTTCGCCTACTCGTGTTACAGTTCTACTTTGAAGTACTGATAACAGTTTGGATTGTAGTGAAACAGGCATATTTCCTATTTCGTCGAGAAAAAGAGTACTTCGAGTTGCTTCTTCAATTTTTCCGATTCTGTCGCTGCGCGCATCTGTAAAAGAGCCTTTTTTATGCCCAAATAGTTCGCTTTCGAAAAGCGTTGGCACAATGGAACCCATATCTACCCGTACCATCTTGTTTTGACTACGTAACGACAAGTCGTGAATTTGTTCTGCAACAAGTTCTTTTCCTGTACCATTTTCACCTGTTATTAATATGTTTGCGTCGGTAGTTGCGACTTTTGCGGCTGTTTCCATTACTTTATTCCAAACTTCCGAGGTGCCGATAATTAATTTTTCAAAATTTTTGTTTTCAACAATTTTTTTCTTTGCTTCTTTTCGTGAATTGCAAAACCGATAGGCTGATTGAACTATTTCTAAAAGGTTTTCATTGTTCCAAGGTTTTAATACAAAATCTATTGCTCCCATCTTTATCGCTTTGACTGCCAATGTGATATCACCGTAAGCAGTTATCATTATTATTCCTATTTCGGGATTGATTTCTAAAACTCTTTGTAACCAATAAATTCCCTCATTTCCACTATTTATGCCCGCCGTAAAGTTCATATCTAATAGTAATAAATCATATTTATCGGCTGAAAGTTCACTTAGCAATAAATTTGGTGATACCAAAGTTTTGATTTTCCTACATTTTTCCATCAATAGCAGTTCCAATGCAGACAAAACACTCTGATTATCATCGACTACCAATATTTTTGCTGATTTCATAAATAATAAAAAACGAAAATAATTAAGGAATTTTAATTTTGTAATCGGCTTTTACTTTACCTTGTGTAATTGAGGTTAATTTTCCTCTAATGAGTCGTTTACGAATTGGGGAGAGATAATCAATATAAAATTTTCCTTCCAAATGGTCGTACTCGTGCTGTATAATTCTTGCTCTTTGGTCATTGAAAACTTCGTCGTGTTGGACAAAATTTTCATCCATATAAAGAACTCTGATACGTTTATGTCTTGTAACGTCTTCTCTGATAGTTGGCAGGCTTAGGCAACCTTCATCTTGTGTAACACGCTCGCCATCTTCTTCAATTATTTTGGCATTAATAAAAACTTTTTTAAAGCCTTTTAGTTCGGGATGATCTTTTACGAGCAGTGCCCCGTCAACTACAAAGAGTCTTATAGACAACCCAATTTGAGGTGCGGCTAATCCGATGCCGTCAGTTTTGTACATTGTTTCCCACAAATCTTCTATCAGTTGCGATAAGTTAGGGTAATTTTTATCAATTACTTCCGATTTTTTTCGTAAAATTGGATGTCCGTAGACTAAAATAGGATATATCATTGTTATCAGTTTTTAGTTTTCAGTTGTCAGTTGTCAGTTTTCAGTTTTCAGTTGCCTTTTGTTATCTACACTCTAATATCTAATGTTAAAACTCTAATCTTTGTGTTCCTTTGTGAAACCTTTGTGTTCCTTTGTGGTTAAATTCTTTTAACGCAAAAGGCGCAATAAAATCTCATATTTTTTTCAGTTTTCAGTTTTCAATTATTTAATATCTATCTTTGTGTTCCTTTGTGAAACCTTTGTGTTCCTTTGTGGTTAAATTCTTTTAACGCAAAAGTCGCAATAAAATCTCATATTTTTTTCAGTTTTCAGTTTTCAGTTTTCAGTTTAAATCTACACCTCTAAAATCTAATATCTAAATACTCACTACTGACTACTCACTACTGACCACTCACTACTCACTACTCACATCTAGTTTTTTCCAAAAAAGATTGCAGAATAATTGTAGCGCTAATTTTGTCGATTAAAGCTTTATTTTGTCGTTTCATTTTTTTCACTCCTCCCTCTATCATTGTTTGAAATGCAATTTTGCTTGTGAATCTTTCGTCTACCCATTCAATAGGAATGCTCGGAAACTTATTATTCAGGCTTTTTGCAAACGGTCGTATATATTTCATTGATTCCGATTCTTCTCCCGTTGTGTGCCTTGCAAATCCAATTACAAACAGTGCGACAGGTTCTTTTGACAAATAATCTTCAATAAAAGGCAAAACATCAGCAATTGGTAGTGTCGTTAAACTATTTGCAATAATTTTTTCTTTGTCAGTTGCTGCTATTCCAACTCTTTTTTTACCAACATCAAATGCAATTATTCTACTCATATCTATTTTTAAAAATGCAAAAGTAATGTTTTTTTTTATTATTACAAAAAAAGTGTAAAGTGTAATGTAAAAACAAATGTTGGGTGAAAATTTAGAACTCATGGCTTGGGATACGCTATTACATTAAAATACAAATCATTAATAAAAAAGAAACCTTAAGCTAAAGATGTCGCATTTGATATGTTAATTTGCATTTTCAAAACAGAGAAAAAATGGAGAGTTTTTCTAACAAAAAAGGCGTTCTTGTAGCGTGGCTACTGCAGCCGATGCGCCAAACCGCTTTTAGGTATTAGGTATAGGCAGATAGCGACACGACAACGAGAAACACACTGAAAGCCAACGCGAACAATCATTCTTTTACTCATTTTTATATAGTGGGGGACCGCAAGAGGTGCTCCTCTACACTCATTTTCTCATTCACTATAAAAAACTATTTCCTTTTGAGCAATTTAAATGTTTTTAGATTTTGAGTTGTATTAATAAGCAAGAAATAGACACCATCGGGATATTCACTAATATCAATTACTCCTGCGTCAAGATTTTGTTTGTCTGAAATAATTTTTCCTGAAATATCTGTTACTTTGTATGTATATTCAATATTGTTTTTAAGTCCATCTATATTAAATATCCCATTTGATGGATTTGGTGTTATTATTATATTTTCAGATTCATTAAGCGCAATTGATTCCAAACATTTTCGCGGAATTAAAACTATATCAGAATAGTATGATGCACAATAATCTTCAATATTTTTGTCGGGCATCGGAAATGTTTCTCTGATATAATAAATTTTTTCTTCCTCAATTGGGTAGTGATTCCAAATGTTTCCGATATGAATAGGTTCTTCTCCATTTTTATTTTCATACCAAAAAGCAATTCCATCTAAATCAAGTTCGATTTCGAAAAAAGTATCATTACAGGCATCCAAAACCATATTTTCAGGCGCAAGAGGCATTTCAATGGTTAAAAAATCTTCTTTTTGAATGGTGTTTTCGCCGTCATCGTTTGATACAGTTAAAGTTACTGAATATGTTCCATTCTCAATATATTGATGAGTTGGATTCTGTAAATCACTAATGTTTCCGTCACCAAAATTCCACTCCCAAGTAAGCGGTTCATTGGTTGACTCGTCTGTAAATATTATAAAACCATTGCATGATTCTTCTGTATTAACTGAAAAATCGGCTATTGGAATAAATAAACATATTTCGGGAATTAAAACAACTTCTGTATAATAAGAGGCACAGTTTTCACCAATAATATTTTTGTCATTTTCGAAAACTTCTCTGATGTAATATATTGTTTCAACCTCAATTGGTGGGTGATTCATACTATTTCCAATATATAACGGCTCAACATAATCGAGGTTAATATCTGTGTACCAATAAGCCGTACCTTCCAAGTCTAATTCAATATCGAAATGTTTGTCGCTGCAGGCTGTAATATTTTCAATTTCAGGTGCTTCGGGCATATCTACAGTTATGAAATCTGTTTTTTGAATAGTGTTTTCGCCGTCATTATTTGAAACAGTTAAAGTTACCGAATATATACCATTTTGAGAGTATTGATGAGTTGGATTCTGTAGATTAGATGTGTTTCCGTCTCCAAAATTCCATTCCCAAGTGATTGGAATATTGGTTGATTCGTCTGTAAAAACAATAAAACCGTTACATGATTCTTCTGTATTAACAGAGAAATGTGCAACAGGAGGAAGTAAACAGGATTGCGGAATTAAAAGTACTTCGGTAAAATATGAGGCACAATTATCATCGATAATATTTTTAGAATCAAACACTTCACGTAGGTAATATAATTTATTTACTTCGATTGGGGGATGATTCCACACATTTCCTATATGAATTGGATTAATATTTTCAATGTTTTCATACCAATATGCTGTTCCATCTAAATCTAATTCTATATCGAAATAGTCGTCAATACATGCTATAATATTTTCAATTTCAGGTGCTTCGGGCATATCTACAATTAAAAAATTTTGTTTTTCAATTGTGTCTTCACCCATATTATTTGCGGCGGTCAAACTTACAGTATATAATCCATTTTGGGCATATTGATGTGTTGGATTCTTTTGATAACTTGTGTTACCGTCTCCAAAATCCCACTCCCACGATTCAGGATAATTAGTTGATAGATCGGTGAAAATAAAATAACCATTGCATGATTCTTCGGTATTAACTGAAAAATCAGCAACCGGCGAATTTCCAAAGCATTGAAATATTATTTTATATCCCGCATTTGTAACCAAATAATCAGAAGAAAAATGAATAGTAATATATTCACCCGTAGAAGAAATTGTAGGCGGATTTCCGGTTGTATTACAATATCGCGTGTTATTGATTAAGGGAGCGCTCGTTGAATTTCCGTTATGAAATGCGATCCAATCATAATTACATTGACCTCCCCATCCTGCTTCAATATCAAATTCAACTATATTTAAAACAATATGCGTTGCCCCCGGTGAATGTATGGTAAGTCTTGAATTTGAGTTGTTTGCATAATTGCTGGTTGGTCCTCCGTTGTCATAAACAATACCTTTGCAAGCTTCAATGTTATCGTGTCCATTGACGGGCATTATTATACTACACAATAATTCACTATCAATTTCAATATAATTTTCTTTAATCTCTGTTCCTTCACCGCAAACACCACCATCGGCAAATAATGTAACTGTGTAAGTTCCAAAATTTTCGTAAATATGAGTAGGATTTATTTCGGTTGATGTATTTCCGTCTCCAAAGTTCCACAAATATGTGTTTCCGTTTTGAGTTGTGTTTATAAATGTAACCTGTGCAGGAACGCTACAAAAGATATTTTCAGATGCCTCAAAAGCAACGGAAGTGCTATTATTATAAGGAGTTGTAATAACTCCTACAGCATAAAAAGCATTTCCTACTGCTTGTGTTTCGGGCGAGCAGCCGCCAAATATTTCAGCGGTAGCCTGCATCCCCAAATAATAAGCGTCAAAATATTGCGAGGTGGGGGTCAAATACTCGGTTAATAGTTTGAATGCAATTTGTTCGGCATTTTCCATACCTATTGCAGTAACATTGTAGGCATGTCCATTGTCGTTTGTGCCTGAACCGCCTTCACAAAGCAGATAAAACCAATAATTAAGTACTCCACTATTGTAATGTACTCCTCCATTGTCGCCGCTTCCAGTATACCAATGAATGCCAAGATAGGTATCAGGTTGATTATAGGCTTTTGGATTTTGCATTGAACGTAACGTCATACCTATTTTTTCACCCATTAACCAATCTGCCGCTTCTGGATATCCATAAAACTCTATTGTTGTACCAAAAATATCGCTGAACGATTCACTTAATGCGCCTGGTTCGTATGAATAAACCAAATTTGCAGTATTTGTGGTTAATCCATGTGTAATTTCGTGTCCGCATATATCTAAAGTAGTGAGAGGAGTAATACCCTGACTTATTGCGCCATCGCCGTAAGTCATCCATTGACCGTTCCAAAATGCGTTTATATTATTTGAATATCCGTATTGAATAAGGTTGAAGTGGACATACGACCGCAACATGTATCCGTTGTTGTCAATACTGTTTCTGCCGTGAACATTATAAAAATAGTCATAAGTCGACATTGTTCCATAATGAGCATCTGTGGCATATTGGTCTAATTGTGTATTTATATTGTTCCAAACATTGTCGGCATCCAAAAATTCAACTGCAGTGTTGTAATTAATCGTGTTTTGGCAATTTAAAGTCCAAATTCCATTTCCGCGAGTATTATCTCTTAAAATATAGTTTGTTCCGTTAAAAAAGGTGTTAATTTGTTGTATTCCACTGTATTGCGTATGCGCCGTTCCAACTGCATCAGAAAAATGAATTAAAGACAAATCAAACAAAATCTCACCCGTTTGTGCATCAACATAAACCATTTTTCTGTCAAGCGGTTTTATGGAATAAATATTGAATTTATATGCAGTTCTAAATTTGTTGTTCTTAAATTCAGGTGTAATTGGAGTAATTACTTTTATTCCAGATGGAAAATAAGTTGCATTAGGGTCATTTTCGAACTCTTTTAAAATAAGTTCTTCGTTTTGGTCTTGCCACATATAAACTTCTGCGCCAATGTAGTTCAACGCTATTTGCAATGCTTCTTTTTCAGATATTGTAAAAATTGTTTCAAAATTTGCCAAATCAACAATATCGCCATTTAAAGCAAAAACTTGGTTGTTTTTCACGTGAACGTGCCACGAAGTAAATTCTACGGGATATCCGTTAACGGTTTGGAAATACCTGTAAAACTGTTTGTTGTTACGGCTCGTGTGGCTGTTTTTTAAAACAAATTCCACATTGTCTGACGTAAAAAAACTTTTTGAATATTCGGTTGCATTTTCGGGTGACAATTTATAGTTATCACGAAAACCAACAAAAGACGGCATTTGAGTATTATCTTGCCATCTAATTTCTTTTGCATTATTGACAATTTCGTCTCTTTGTTCTTTTTTTGATGTTTGAGAAAACAAAATCATCGGTGCAATTAAAAACAAGGGTATGAGTACTTTTTTCATTATGAAATGTTTAAAAATGTAAAAAAATGTAAATAATTATAAATTGTATAACGTGGATTGATGGGATATATTGCAAAAAAATTATTTTTTTTATTAATTAATGAAAAAAAGAGAAGCAAACCTTCCCATAGTGGCGTAGTTGCCAAAATTTATCTGTTTTTGAAAAATCGACATTTGGTCCGTGCTCAACTATTAAATAACCATCTTTTTTCAAAATATTTGCGTCGAGTATCAGTTTGGGAAGTTGTGAAATAGTGCGTAGTTCAAAAGGTGGGTCGGCAAAAATAATATCAAAATAATTTTTGGGGGCTTTTTGCAAGAATAGGAAAACATTTTGTTTGACAGGTTTAACAATTTCAGAAAGTTGCAGTTGTTCAACACATTTGCAAATAAACTTATAATGTTGATAATCATTCTCTATCGAGCAAATATCTTTACAACCTCGTGATGCAAATTCGAAGGAAATACTACCCGTTCCCGAAAACAAATCGACCATTTTAATTTCAGAAAAATCAATAAAATTTGTAAGGATATTAAAAAGATTTTCTTTAGCCATATCTGTTGTAGGTCTCGCTCTGAAATTGCTTGGTGGCGAAAATCTCCGACCTTTTAGTGTTCCCCCTGTTATACGCATGATGGCAAATATAAGAGGTCATAAAAGCCCTTTATTTTGGGGTCTTTGAATTTCATTCCGTAGCGAAAACAGCTAGGAAAATCAACTAATTCGATATTTTCTAAATAAGATGCCAATTTTGGAAGATATTTTTGGCATTTTGCGTCAGCACCGGAAATAACTATTGGTGTTGTCGATTTGTCTAATTTCAATTGTTCAAAAGTAAACAAAGTGTAGTAGAGTAACTCATTTTCGTTGTTAACCGGAAAAGAGGCGCATGACATAAGTCGCTCATTGTCAAAAACAAGTATATCAATAAAACCTGCATTAAAATTGATGCAAACGTGGTTTGATTTGTTCAAACTTGTTGTTGATGCCAAAAAACTGTCGGCAACAGGGGTATATTGATGTACAAACTGAGGGTCAAAGAATTGTCTTTTAAAAATATTTTCAATTTCTTGAGGTATTGCAAAAATATTATAAAGGTCAGCCATTCTTATTTTGTTAAAAAAAATAGAGTATTTGTCGGGAATGTTGCAGCAAAATTTCAGAATAGTACCTGCTTTTTCTGAATCGAATATACCTGATGGAATTAATGTCGCTATCTGCGATGGCACAAGAACAAAAGTCTTTTTGTAAGGAAAGTTCAGAATGTCGCAATTTGCAAAATGTTTGTCCAATTGAGTAAATAAATCGGTTTCATTATCTAAAACAATGAAACTTAACTGAATATATTTATTTCGAATTGGGTCTAAGGTACAAAACGCTAAGCCATTCGAACTAAGTCGAATGGACAAATAATAAGAATTAGCAAGATTTGGGTCGAATGATTCGTCTATGATTGAAAAATTGCCCATACTAAAACATTCGACGGTCTACTTCTACTTAAATTCCCAATTACCAGCGTTGTTGTTAGCTTCGTCAAGGGAGCCAACTTTTAGTCCTGGGTATTTGTCAATTTTAATTGCTCTGTCGTTGAGGTTAATCACTTCTTGCCGTTCGAGCCCTTTAAGGAAATGGTCGTTAGGCGTTTTTGCTTCAAAAACAGGCACTTTAACTCCAGATGCCGTGCTGAGAAATGTAGCACCCATTTCAAACTGTTTACCATTTGAAAAAGGAACATACCTCAAAGAGTCGATGTAAGAAACTCTTCCTTTGAAAAGTGAATCACTTACGCTGACACGAGTAGTATCACGACGGATAATACCCTCTTTTAGTGCCATTGATTCGGACATACCGGCAATTATCATACTGTCGGTCAAACTTCCTTCCATTCTAACCATTGGTAATGAATCGGTCTTAAGGAAATGAAGCAGTGTATCCAAACTGCCTGTGTATTGGTTATAAACCGACCGATAAGCGACCTGCGCTGTACGAATTTCTATCAGACGGTCAATAACTTTGTCCCGCCTATGTTCGTATTCTTGTGTAAAACGTAAAGGTTTCATTATGCTCGAAACGCATAAATACCCCAAAAATAGCATGGCTACTACTAATAATGCTTGAAATAAAGTTTTCATCTCTTATATTATTTCTATTTTTTATTCGTAAATATTTTACAAAAGTAATACTTTTTTTAATAAAAAAATTTTTTTTGTATTTTTTTTGTAAAAAATTTTTATCTACATTATTTACAATTGTTTTTTACGCAGTAGATGCAAAGGTTTTTCGCCAACAACTCAAAGAATAAAATTTTTCTGGTTATCCTTTAGTGGGTTCAATAGCGTACAATTAGTTCTAATCTTACCATTTTTCAAAGAAATACTGTACGCCGTAACTGTTTGTTTGCCAAATTAACATTGAAATTGTCTTGTGTAATAGTTTTGAATTAAAAATTAATCCGTCAATTGTAAATTTTTTATATTTTTTTAACATTTTATAACTTTTTGACGCAACCAATTGTTAAAATTCCGTCATCAAAAATATAGATAAACAATAAAAAATAATTTGATATGGGTTTAAAATATTTTATTTTGATGATTTTTTCTGGTGGGTTGTTATTTTTTTCGACCTTTTGTTCTAACCGAAATAGCAGTATGAACGAACACGAATTATTTATTTGCGGACAAGTTTCTCCTCAATGGTTTAAAGATGAAGTTCAAAAAGTGGCAGACAATTCTCCTTTGTTTAAACCCATAAAAGTTTTCCTCGTTAATGATGACAATGGAACTGAATATATTGCAATTGAAGACCACTCTAAAAATGCTACTTGTAAATTAAAAGTTTTTTTATGTTCAGGAAAAGAACTTGAGCCGTGCGAAGAAAAATATTCAGCAATAGTCCAAAAATACGAAAAGAAGGAAGTTAAAATTATTTGGCCCGAATAAGTTAGTGGTTAGTGATTAGTGGTTAGTGGCTAATAATTCATTTACTTATTCACTCATTTACATATTCCCTTACTCACTACTGACTACTCACTACTGACTACTGACTACTCATTACTCACTACTCACTACCCACTACACATTACTGACAGCTTCAAAAATCACTATTCCCGCGGCTACTGATACGTTTAGAGATGCTGTTTTTCCTTTTGTAGGGATTGCGGCTTTTAGGTCGCACATTTTAAGCAGTTGCGGTGAAATTCCTTTGTCTTCGGCACCAAAAATCAGAACAAGATTACCTTTATAATTGATAGATTTGTAGTCTGTATCAGTTTTTTCGGTAATAGCGATAATTTTAGCGTCCTTTTCTTTAAGAAATTTTAGGGTATACCAAGGTTTTGCGACCCTACAGACAGGTATTCGGAATAGAGCGCCTGCGGATGTTTTTATAGCGTCGCTATTGACAGGTGCACTTCCTTTTTCGGGGATAACAATAGCGTGAACGCCTGCCGCCTCGGCAGTGCGAGCAATAGCACCAAAATTTCGTACATCTGTTATTCCATCCAATACTATAATAAAAAATTCTTTGCCCGACAAAATAACATCTTCAACAATATTTTCAATATTATGATAATTTACGGGAGAAACGATGGCAACAACCCCTTGATGATTCCCCGTAGTAAATTTATTAATACGTTCCAATGGAACTTTGAGGATAGGAATATTATGATTTTTCGCTGTTTTGCGAAGTTGATTAAATAGTTCACCCGACAAGTTTACTTTTGCATAAATTTTTTCAATGCTTTGTCCACTTTCAATTGCTTCTAAAACGGTTCTGATACCATATATTTCATTTTTCATAGTTCTAAATTTATAAATTTGACAAATTATAATTGATTTTCAAGGTCTGAAATTTTTTACAAAATTAGATATTTTTTTTCACAAAGTTCCATTTTTGAAAAATAATATCAAAAATTAGTGATTTTTCGTGAAATTAGTGGCTAAAAATGCTAATATTTACATCTAAAATATAAAGCATTGAAATACAATAATATAACATTTTAATTAAAAATTAATTGTTTATTTTTAAAAATTTTTTTATTTTTTCTTTCAAAAATATTATTTTTGCAAAAATTTTTAAACGAAAATCTTTTGAGCAGATTAGTAATTGATATAGGAAATAGCAGCATAAAAATAGGAATTTTTGATAAACAGAGTATTATTTATACTGAAAAAATTCCGTTGGCTCAAGAAAATCGAATTGCTGATGTTATTAAGAATTACGCTATTGAGGTGGCGATGATTTGTTCGGTTGTCAAAGAAAAAGAAAAAATTATTGGAAAAATTATTTCTCCCTACGTAAAAAAGATATTTTATTTTGACGGTCAAACCAAATTGCCGTTTGAAAATATGTATCATACTCCGGAAACTCTCGGAAAGGATAGAATTGCCGCTATGGCAGGAGCACAGTACCTTTATCCTAATGAAAATCTTTTGGTAATCGATGCGGGAACAGCAATTACCTACGATTTACTAGTTGAAAATCAATTCATTGGCGGAAATATTGCTGCAGGAATTGACATACGATTAAAATCTTTAAATTATTTCACTGATAAACTACCTCTTGTAGAATTTTTTGATGATTCTGAAATAAAAATTTTTGGAAAAAAAACATCCGATGCAATTTTATCAGGTGCAATAATGGGAATTCTCTTTGAAATTGGTGGATACAGGAATATTTGCCAAAAGGAATTTGGGAAAATTTTAACAATAATTACGGGTGGAAGTGCAAAATATTTTGTAAAAAAAATAAAAAGTCCCATCTTTGCAAACTCAAATTTGGTCATAATTGGATTAGAAAGAATATTAGATATTAATAATGAGGACATTAAAGAAAAATAGTTTTTTGACAATTTTGCTGGCAGTATTACCTGTTAGCTTAGTGTTGTCGCAGAGTTCACCCTTCGCAGGCTATGGAATAGGTGAAATTAACAACGACGCATTCGGACGAAACAATGCAATGGGAGGTACAGGTATCGCAATACGTACAAACCTCTACTTAAACAACCAAAACCCCGCATCATATTCAGCGATAGATACCCTATCGTTCTTTTTCGAGGCAGGGATGAAAGGTAAGTTTCAAACATTAAAAGGCAACAACGGCGAAACAAAACATTCTAAAATTGATGTAGATTATTTTGCCTTCGGTTTTCCGATAACAAAATATTTGGTTACCTCAATTGGAATGAGACCCGCTACAAACACTGAATACACATTCTTTGGTATTAATCAGGCAACAGTTTCTGGCTCAGATGCACAACAAACCTTCGATATTAGATATGTCGGTGAAGGAACTATTTCCAATCTCTATGGAGGTCTGGGTGTGAAAGTTACAAATAACCTTTCTGTTGGTGCGCACATTCATTATTTGTTCGGTGATATTAAAAATTATTACGTTCAAAGTTTTACAACAGGCGATTTTTTGTATGGTGCCAAAACCGAAAGACGAATTAATGATATGATGTTGGATTTTGGAGCACAATATAGTTTTTTTGTTAATAATTTGAAAAATAACAGAATGACAATTGGAGCCGTTTTCAACCCAAAAATTAATGTTAGCGGAAAGAGTACCCACATTTTTGGACAAGGGTCGAATTTTATTGAAGATGGTTTTCTCGATATCGTTGATTCTATGAAAATTAGTTCAACCGATAAATTCACGCAGATGCCAATGGGAGTCGGAGTAGGAATTTCTTACACAATCAGAAACAGACTTGTTCTCGCCGCCGACTTTTCTACAAAATTTTGGAGTAAAACCGACTTGACCGCAACTGAAATGTTTGATAGTCAAAACATTACCATCGCTGATGCTACCTGTTATTCCTTCGGATTAGAATGGACACCTAACCAACAAACAGGCATCAGGTATTATGAACGTATTAGATATAGGTTAGGATTTCGTTATGGAAACGATTATATTAAAATTGGCGACAAACAAGTTACTGATAGAGGAATAACAGCAGGTTTCGGGTTTCCACTAAGAAGGACAAGTACCTCATTAAACTTTTCGATTGATTATGGCACAAAAGGAATTTCAGATAAAAACCTTACAGAAGAACAATATATGAAATTTACGCTCGGTTTTACACTGCACGAATATTGGTTCTTTAAAAGCAAAATTAGATGACTTCGTAGTTTTCAGTTTTCAGAAAAATAGTAAATTTTTAATAAACAGAAGCAAAATTAGTTATCAGTTTTCAGAAAAAATCGTAAAATTAAACATATAAAATAAAGTAGATAGTAATAAATAATAAATTTTTTTAGTAATATGAAAAAAATAAATTTAATTGGAATAGTTTTAATCTTTTCCGTGACATCAATCATTGCTCAAACGGGAGCAGCATCGGGGACAAAATGGGGAATTGGAGACGACAGTATCAGGTGCGTCAAATATTTTTCCCTCTATTCAGAAGATTTTAAAAATAGAAATTATGACGACGCTTACGACAGTTGGCTTGTTGTTTTAGAGGAATGTCCAATGGCAAACGTCAATATTTACATCGACGGCGTAAGGCTTTTAAAGTTTAAAATGGACAAAACAAGCGATGCCGAACAAAAAAGGGAACTTTATGAATCGATGATGCAACTTTTTGAAATGAGAATTCAATACTTTGGCAACGACCGCCGTACGCCTACTCCCGCAATTAAAGGTATGAAAGCCATTGAAATGCTCGACTTTGGAAACAACAGAAGTGACACCGAAGTTATAAAAGCTGCATACAATTTATTAACCGAATCCGTTGAAGGAATGGGAAATAACTCGCAACCAACTGTTGTTCTGAACTTTATGAACATCGCTACTCAAATGTACAAACAAAGTTTGATTTCAGGGGACAACTACATTCAACATTACTCAAAAGCAATGGACATTATAGATGCGCGACTTAATGACGCAACTATTGCCGAAAATTTAAGGACTAATTTGGAACAAGTTAAATTTCAATCAGAACAATGGTTTTCTGAAACTGACGTCGCTACATGTGAAAATCTTGAAAAAATATTTTTACCTCAATTAGAAGATAATATTAATGAATTGGCTTGGTTAAAGCGCGTTAGTAGTTTAATGGCGCGGAAACAGTGCGAAGATTCCGAACTATTTTTCAAAGCAGCAGAATATCAACACAATATTGAACCATCATCTCAATCAGCGCAAGGATTAGCAAGAATGAATATGAAAGCCGAAAATTTCGATAAAGCACTTGAATATTTTTCTCAAGCAATTTCATTATCTGATAACAACGACCAAATCGGACTTTTCAACTATTACATCGCAACAATACATTTTTCAAGAGGAAATTATCAACAAGCAAGAAATTTTTCTAACAGAGCTCTTGAAGTTCGTCCAAATTATGGCGCACCTTATATTTTGATAGGTAGATGTTATGCGTTATCAGCAAACAGCGTAGGAAACAATGATTTTGAAAAAGGTGCAGTTTATTGGGCTGCAGTTGATAAGTTTGTAAGGGCAAGAGCAGTTGATTCTTCAAGTGCCTCCGAGGCAAATAATTATATTTCAGCCTATTCGTCACATTTTCCATCCTCAGAAGAAATTTTTATGCAAGGATTCAAACAAGGCGAAAGCTATACTGTCGGTGGGTGGATTAATGAAAGAACTACTGTTCGAGATAAATAATTTTTAAGAAAAATGAAAAGCGCACGGCAAGCTCATATAAGGCATTTAAAGGAAGTCCCTTCGTGGACTTCTTTTTTAAATAATGCGGGCTTTTGCTTGCGGTTACTTTGTGCAACATGCCTGTTTTTAGCCTGTGCGCCTAATAATCCCGAAGAAATTAAAGCACTTACGAACAAAGATGAATTACCTACACTTTCGTTCGTCGAATTTGAAGGTATTGCGACCGACTCCGGAACATTAAAATATAGACTCGTAACACCCGAAATCTTGCAATTTGACAACGTTGAAAGTCCATTCATCGACTTCCCAAAAGGGTTGCATTACTACACTTATAATAAGGACGAAGAGATTGAGTCTCAAATAAAATGTAATTATGCAAAATATTATCAAGAACTCGAACTTTGGGTACTTCAAAATGACGTGGAAATTATCAATGCAGAAGGAAGTGTAGTTAATTCAGAACATATTTTTTGGAATACAAAAGAGAAACGCATCTATTCAGATGAATTTGTGAAAATCACTACACAAGACGACTTAATTACAGGGTACGGTTTTGAAACCGACGAAGATATTAAAACCTTTACTATTCTTAAAGTTAGCGGAGAATTTGGGTTTGAAGAATAAAAAAATTTTGAAAAAAAATAATTATTTTTTGCTGGATTAAAAAAAAAGTATTATCTTTGCGGCGCAAAAATTTTAAAATAATGTAAGCCATAACACATAGAATAAGATGAAAAGGACATTTCAACCCTCACTTCGGAAAAGAAGAAACAAACACGGATTTCGTTCGCGAATGGAAACAGCAAATGGACGGCGAGTATTAGCCGCACGAAGAGCAAAAGGAAGACTAAAACTTACTGTTTCCGACGAAAGAAAGTATAAATAATAGTATTTTTTTGTTTTAGTTATATGGAAGCTGTTCTGAAAAGAACAGCTTTTTTTGTTGTAAAAAACTTTTTTCATTTGGCTCGCTTAAATTCAGAACTCCTGACTTGGCACAAACACCATTGTCGCATTTTATAAGAGAAAAAATCCGCGATAATCCGTCTAATCCGCGAATTCCCAAAAAACTAAATTGTTTCAAGATTATTTGCTTGCATCCAACCCGAATTTCCATCTTCTAATTCTATTTCGTACCATTCACCTATTGTTTGTAAAATTCTTACGCGTGTACCTTCGTGTAGCACAAATAGTTCTGTTCCGCTGCGGTCGGGGGAACTGCGAACTGTTACTGAAGGCGCAAAAACTATTGCACGATTTTGTTTTAGCAACCTTTGTTTTTGATTATATGAAAACGAAAGTGTTGTAACAGAGCCTATTAAGAACAATAGCGCCATAAAAAATGTTATTTTCCGAATTGCAGTTGAACGTGAAAAGAAATAGACAAATAGTGCGGCAAAGGTTAGCACAAATAGGATTATTGAAACAATTGCCCAATGGTCAGAATCGGTGCTACCGCGCACTGCCGCAAACCAACGTGCAAGAAAAAATTCCTCTACGGTTTCAATTTTGTCGGTTATCTGACTATAGGCTAAATCAAGGTTATAGCGAATATCTTTGTCGTGCGGTGCAAGAAGCAAAGCACGTTCAAAATTAAGGATTGCGGCAGGGAGATAACCGTTTCGGTAATAAGCATTTCCGAGATTGTAGTGTAATTCGGGAGATGTCATTCCTGTTTTAAGGATATCTTCGTAAACCTCTATTGCGTCTTGAAACATTCCTTCAGAATAATAGGCATTTGCTTTTATTAATCGCTCATCCATTGCCGACAGCACTGTTGACCAACAGATTAGGCTAAGCGTTAGATATAATTTTATTATTTTTCGCATAATTTGATAATATTATTATTTTTATAGTTATCAGTTATCAGTTATTAGTTATCAGTTATCAGTTATCACCACGGAGATACACAAAGGTTTATAATTCATATTTATCATATCTAAAATATCACAATTTATATCTTACTTGCCTCTTTCAGAATTTCACTTATTACGAAATATTGAGACTGTACCTCAAATTCATCTCGTTTTTTACTTCCTGTTTTTCCGTACTTTTTATCTAATAATTCGTTAAAATTATTAACATTTTTAAGGTCTTCAATTTTCATTTTATTTCAAAGTGTTTTCAAGTTTACTGATGGTATTAATTGCTTTTTTGTAGAGATTATCTCTTTCGCTTATATCTGATTGCGGTGCGTATCGTGCAAATTCGCATGTATCTATTATTGATAGAAAATCTTCTGTTAATTCCTCTTCTGCACCTCGTTCTATCAATATTGCTTTTGCGTTATCGCGTGAAAGTTCTGATACAGGAATCGACAGTTTATCGCTCGTATATCCCCAAATTGCGCGGCTTAATTCCTCATAAAATGCCTCTTTATTCCCTTTTTTAAGATATTCGCCTGATTTTTTTAACCGTTTGCGTGCTACTTTATTTGCCTTCTTGGTTTTAACTTTCAATATATCTGCATTTTCTTTGATTCGTTTTCGGTTTATAATGAAAAACAGAAAGAACAAAATTATTGTCACTATGTATCCTAATAAAAACGTGGGATTTGCAACAATAAAAGTATTTACAGGCTTAAGAACTATATCGCTTGTTTTAATAAATCTGATGTCTGTACCGAGAAATTTAAGGTTTTCGCGTGTAGTTGCACCTGGCGATTGTCCGCTTGTACTGCTGAATTCCTCACCTTCACCACGCTCAACATTAATGATAATCGGCTGACTGCGTAGTGTGTGATATCGCTCTGTTGATGGATTAAAATAGGCATATTCTACTGCAGGAATCTCAAAACTACCCGCATGGCGCGGAATAATAAGTGTTTCTATAGTTCGACTTCCTTTTCCGCCTTGTGCAGTTTGAGTGATATTATTTGTAACTTTTGGGTCAAAAACATCAAAATCTACGGGATATTTTATTTGTGGATTGGTTGCAAAACGCAGGTTTCCTGCTCCTGATATGGTTGTTTTTATTGTGATGCCGTCATTTGCCTTTGCGTCTGTTTTTGAGGCAGTTACACTAAAATTGACATCACCAACAACTCCTGAAAATCCCGACGGACGGGGAGTTGGCAAAGGCTTAACGTTGATTGCCACACTTTTAGAATAAACCCGCTTTTTTACTGTTCTATAACTATCGAAAAAATTGTCGAAAATACTATGAGATTGCCGTGCCTGCCGCTGACGTACTCCAAACTCTACCGAAGTTGGCTCTATTGTTAATCTACCCGTAGTTTGAGGATAGAGTACGTATTGTTTAAATATACCTACATCGTAGATTTTTCCGTTTATATTTTGTTTTTCAAAGTTGACATAACCTTGTAGTGGCAATTCTTCTACGATATAATTTTTTAAATCGGGTAATTTGAAATCAGAATAATTTTCAATACCAACTCTTGTATAAAGTCTTGTTGTGAGTAGAATAGGTTCGTCTTGATAAACATCTGATTTATTGACTGTTACTGTAATATATAAATCTTCTTCTGTAAATCCTGCTTCGGCAGGTTGCTGTGTTCTTGCGGGTTGTTGTTGCGTTCCTTGCCCTGTCCCCGTTCCTGTCCCCGCTTCGGCAGCTATTACTGTAATCGAAAGGCGGTTTGATTCAAGTCGTTTGCCTTTTACATTTATCGATGCCGATGGAATTGTAAATGTACCTAATTTGTCAGCACGATACACGTAGGAGTACGAGTATTCAACCCATCGAGTTACATTTCCGTTTATCATATTCATACCTTGACTTGTAGCCATTGACGGTCCTAACAATAAATGGAAATCAGGCAGTTCTGCAACCCGTAAATCAGTTGCCTCAGTATTAACTTTATAAACCACAGTAAAACGGCTACCTTGAATAACCGTTCTCGGTGCTTCTGCCGTAAAAGTCGCATCTTGGGAAAATGCTGTTATTATTCCCCAAAATAATAAAAATATAAATGATGTTATCTGTTTCATTTCTTTATTTATTTTTCAGTTTTTTAGTAAATGAGTGAATAAGTTTTCGTAATTCATTAGTTATCAGTTATCAATACTCAATCTTCTAATTTTTTCTTTGTGTCCTTTATGAAACCTTTGTGTTCCTTTGTGGTTAAGTTTTTTTTTACGCAAAGTGGAAAAACGCAAAGGTTGCAATAAATTCTCATATCTTTTATTATGTTTTTTCAGTTTATAAAGTAAAAAGTCTTTTTATACCGTGAACCGTGTACCTTGTACCGCGAACCATTTTCTAATATCTAATTATCTAAAAAAAAGTGTTTGCAAAAATAGTTCCAAAAAATATAATTTCAATTATTTTTGATAAAATTTTTCATGTTCGAAAACTAACCTACATTATTCATATTATTTTTTTAACGCAAAGGCGCAAAGTAGAGAACGCAAAGAACGCAAAAATAGTGTGGTTAAAAAAGAAAAATTGTGTCCTTTGTGAAACCTTTGTGTTCCTTTGTGGTTAAAAGATATTTTCATTTCTTATGAATAATGCAAATAAAACTTTGTTATATTGTTGTGTTTCTTCACTCTGAAACTTGTTCCTTAAATTATTTATTAAAACCGATTCTACATTTTTAATTTGTTCTACCGTCAATGCCATATCTATTTTGATTTTAGATGAAAAATAATTTCCGAATATGCACCCTTATCTTTTTCAGTGCGATTCAATACGGGACGTTTAAATTGATTTGCGATTTTCATTCCTGCATTTTCCGCAATAGTTGGATACATATTGTATTTGTCGTTTGCAACTAAGAAAACTTCGTAATCATCAACAAGAATTTTCTTACAATTATTTAAAACGTCTGAAATTCCTTGTATATAACTCTGTTTTGCCTCTTTACCCTGTCCTTTGAAAAGCGGACCGATTTCTAAATTATCATTTCTTTCAAAGCCAAATAAATCGTAAGCATAAGCGTGTTGCTCGTGATAATCAATCAATCCGACATAAGGTGGAGACGAAAAAATTCCTTTGACCTTTTGTTTTTCTACTAATTCTGCAAATGCTGGATTTTTCTTTTTAAGCGCAGGAAGAACCTCAATTATTCTACTGTCGCCGGTCAGACAAGTTTGAAATGTTGATGTCCTTAATTTATCAAACTGCAGGAGACGTTTTACGGTATCTTTACAATATGTTTCCCACCATTTGAGAATAGAAAAAAGAGGTTTACACATTTTGCCGTGTTTCGAACAATAGTAAGTTGTAGTTATCGGCTCTAAAAGTGTAGCAAGGTCTGCGTGTGTAGTCGCTCTGCAAGTGCGAATAGTGCGACTAAAAATAACGCTAATGATTTTTTTTGTGTCTATATTTTTAATTTTTTTTATCTCCCCGAACACAAAATCAATTTCATCCCTAACATGTTGAGAGTACCATTTATCAAGGAAAGTATCGGTTTTTTCCTGTCGTAATTTGATATTGTATTCTTTTACAAGTTGGTTGTAAATGGGCAAAAATTCTTGTTCTTTTTCAGCGCCATATTTTGTTTCATCTATTTCACCTTGTCGCAATCGATATTTATAGTCAGTAGCGGGAAAATAGTTGTTATTAAACTCGTATAAAGCCTGCAACAATTTTGCTTCGAATTCCAATATATGAGAATTTTCCAAAAATATTTTTAACGCTTTTGAGATACGGTTGATTTCAATCAGTACATCTGTGAGGCTATATTTTGTTATTTTGCAATCTCCTATTAATGCATTGAACGCTGAAACATCAATACCTACGGCATGCAATCCAAGTTCGCATGCTTGAACCATTGTTGTTCCACTTCCTGAAAAGGGGTCTAAAACTATGTCTCCCTTAGCAAAATAGGTTTCTGTTTTAAATTTATCTGTATGACCGTCTAAAAAATATTCAACTAATTGCGGAATAAACTTGCCCTTGTAAGGATGCAAACGATGTACGTGTTTTGTGGTTTCTGCTTCTTTGTATTGTTCAAAGGATAAAGTCCAATTCAAGTCGTTTCCAAGTTGGTCTTTCCACGAAACTTCCCGATATCCGTTATACGATTTATAATAGTTAATTAAGTCTTGTTTGGCAATTTGAGTAAAACCATTGTCACCAATTTTCTTTATTCGCCCATATTGAATGAGGTAGGAAATATTACCGGGCGTAACATTCTTTCTAAGATGATTTGTTGCCCACTCGCTCGCTTCTTTTATGGTCAAAAGTTCGTACATTTCAAAAGTTTTCAGTTTTCAGTTTTTTTTAGTGAATATGTGAATGAGTAATTCATATTTCATAGTTAGTAATTTTCAATTAGATTAAATATTTTATAATCATACGTTTAACACATTCAAATAATCATTTCTAATAATATTCTAATTATTTTATGCCAATAAATACAATTTGTATCTTTTTCCACCATTGGATTTTATTAAACCATCTTTTTCCATTTTTATCAATGCCCTCCTTATTTCTTCTATTGGAATATCCTCAATTCGTTGCTGAATTTCGGAGCTTTTACTTCTTGGATGTATTTTCAGATCTTCAACAATAAGAGCAATAAGTCTGTGAGGCTCAATCGTTTTGAGAGTAGGTCTGATATTAAGTTTGGAATCCGCCAAAAGTATAGGATTTATTATAAATGCTGTCCCTTTTTTGATGCCGTATGTTTTAATTATTTGCATATCGCGCAAACGGGTATACCACGATCTGAGACGTTCTTCTTCAGTTAGTTGGAGGATTTTAATCAATTCAGTAGCAAAAATCTTTTTGTATTGTGCAACAATTCCGACAAAAATTTCTTCTCTTCCATTAAGTTGAAAATGCCTGATAATATAATTGATAAGATAAAGAGCATCAATATCAACAATTTTGGATTTTACAGAAACTGCTACCTTATTGAAATCGGACTCAATTTCGGGGAGTTCTTTTGCATCAACGATTAATTTTTCATAAATCATATCGTATCCGCTGCCTTCCGCTTCCATCAGTTTTAGGTCATGAAAAATCTTTATCAAGTGTGTATTTCGCCTGTTTTTTTCGTGAAGTATATTGTCTTTCGTAACTCCCATCGGCAAACTACCAGGACTAGTAATTGTCATTCTGTCGGGATACACCTCTATGAAAATATCTGCAGAAATCAGATAAGATTTGTGGGCAAATGCATTAACAATTAATTCCCGTAGCACTTCTTTTGGGTAGTGCCGAACCTGCTTGCGAAACATACCGTCGGGCAATTCGTAAAAATAACTCAACTCAATTGCCTCTTTTTCAATGGCATATATCAATTCTTCGGGATTGAGAGAGTAATCATCCCAAATATATTTTCTTACTTTTTCGTTATTAGCGTTATAAACAATGTATTGAACGGTGATAGGGTAAGCAAGGCGCGCTCTTTGAGACGCTGTTCCCAACCATAAGATGCCAAGATTGGTTAATTGTCTGTTTTCAACAAGATTATAATGTTCCAAAACTTCAATATCACTTTTCTCTTTGACAGTAACTTTAACCCGGTCTGATTGTCGAACTTTTGATACAAACTGTTCAACGTTTTTCGGGGGAATGGAATGCAAATCTATATTGCGTGTAATTAGTTCCCATTGAAAAGCATCTTTTTCAGAGACAATACGTTGAATGTCTTCCCCATGAACGGGATAGCATTTATCCGCAGCACGTATAAAAATTTTGCCATCTGAAGTAGTAGCGATAATTTTTTTTGAGGGCGAAACTATAATTTCAAAGAATTCCCCTCCGTTGTCGTGCGTCAAAATTTTGGAAACTGACAAAGAAACCGAAAATGTTAAACCGCGCAAACGTTCAAGTGTGTCATTTACAGTTTTTTGCTCAATTTTCTGATTCTTTGGCGGTTCGCCTGTTTTATCTTCAACTCCTATTGCTATAATGCCGCCGTGTGCATTAGCAAAACAAACACATTCGGCGGCAAGCTCTTTAAAACGACCCGCTTTGATTATTTGCAAACTTTTCTTATCTCTAAATTGATTTTCCATTCTAATTTTTACTATTTCAATTCATCAACCCTTTTTCAATTTTTTTTGCAGCAAAATTTTGGCAAAATTACAATTTTTTTTTCAAATATCTAAATTTTCACCAATTTTTATCAATTCTAACGGGTTGTGCTTTCTTTTGTTGGTTTAATTTTTCGTGTAGGTCTTTTTCTTCTTGTTCGAGTGCTTGCAAAATTCTTTCGGCGTTGTCTCTATTTATGTCTTGCTGTTCTTGTTCTTGCTGCTGTTGGTTTTGATTTTGGTCTTGGTCTTGATTTTGGTCTTGTTCCTGCTCTTGTTCTTGCTGTTCTTGTTGTTGTTCTTGTTGCTGTTGGTCTTGGTTATCTTCTTGTTGTTGTTTCAATTTCATTGCTGCGATGAGGTTATAACGTGTTTCATCGTCTAAAGGATTGTTTTTCAGTGCTTTTTTATAAGCGTCAATGCTCAAATCTAAATATTGAGATGCATTTTGAGGGTCTGTTTGTGTCATACCAAGATAACTATTTCCCAGGTTGTGATAAATTTTGTGCAATTTTTCAGGGTCGTCTGTTTGGTTAGCCAAACTACGTAGGTCTGACACGGCGCTTTGAAAATTTTCTTGTTTGTATTGCGATGCAGACACATTAAATCTTCCTTCGTATGAATCAGGCTTTTTGTCTAATGCCTTTCGATATTCGATTTCAGCTTCAACAAAATCGCCTTTACCAAATAAATCCGTCCCTTTGCGGACATATTTACGCTCCTCTTGCGCTTGTAAAACGGTGATTGTCAAGAATATACAACATACCGTTAAATAAATCTTTTTTAATCTTAAATTTTTCATATCTATTTTATTATTATTTACGAATTATTTATTATAAATATTTGCTACTATCTAATTTACTCATTTATTCATTTTTCTACCAAGGTTTTTTGTTTGAAGAAATAAGGTGAAAATAAGGTTTTTTCTCATTCACCCATTCACTCATTCACCCATTTACTCATTCACTCATTTACTCATTCACTTTTTTATTTTTTCCAAATTTTTCTATCAAAATTTGTGCCAAAAAGAGCTGTTGTCAGTTTTTTTGTTGTTAGTTTTTATCTTGCTGACATCATTATTTTTGAAAATTTTTTTCTTTTGGAATTTAACTGACATCATTATAAGAATTTAAAAAAAATTATTCTTTCTATTTCTTAAAACCCTTATTTTTTGAAAGTTCCCACATAATAGCATTATGTTTAGGATATCCCCCCTAAATTCCATATTCAACTGAAAAATAAAGAATTAAGTGTGGATGTGGTTATTGGACCATATTCTATCAAGGTGCTTTATGAAAATAAGGGTTTTGAGCAATATTATTCTTTGAACGCTTTTGTTTTTGAAAGCAGTTAATAATTGAAATGTGCAAACAATGATGCAAAGATTACAATTTTCCAAAATGAACACGTGTTATATACATAATATCAAATATTTACAGAAATGAATAAAAGAAGCCTAAATTAGATGTTTTGAAATAGTTCACAAAAAAATTAGATTTTTTGCCATTTTAATAATTTTTACATCTATTATAAAATTATTTATTACTTTTGCCTTTTTATTTGAGGTATTTATGAAAAAAATAAAACAATTTATATTGCTGATTACTACGATGTTGTCTGTTGTTTTCACTTATTCACAAACAAAACAAGCCGAAGCGTTAAAACTTTTTAATTCAGGCAATTATGCCGAAGCCGCTGAAATCTACGCATCAATCATTTTAAGCAATAATAGGGATATACCACTAAATTATTATTATGGTGTATGTTTATATTATTTAAAACAAGATATTGATGAGTCCATCAGAAGATTACAATTTTCGTTAACTCGTCCCGTATCTACCGATGTACATTATTATTTGGGGAAATTATTTCAGCAGGTCTACGAAATGGAATTGGCGGCAGAGCATCTCGAAACGTTTCTAGATTTAAGCAAGACAACAAATTCTAAAACTATTGATGCCGAACAAACTATGCAAGATTGCCTCTCGGCTGTCAGACTAATCAATAAATATTTTGAAATTCATGTTTTAAACAAAGATACTGTTGAGAAATCTCGTGTTTTGAATCAAATCAATCTTTCCAAAGATGCGGGAGAGTTGCTTTTGAGTCAAAATTTTTTTGTGACTGGCGTAGAGCGCGATCAAGTCATTTTTAAGACAGAACGTGGAAATGAGGTGTTTTTTCCTAAGCAGGAACGTAATAAAAGTTGGAATCTATATAAGATAGTAAAGTTATTAGATACTTGGAGTGAGCCAGAGCCTTTGGGCGCACCAATCAACAGCGACTACGACGATTTATATCCCTTTTTGCTGATAGACGGCGTAACGCTTTATTTCAGTTCTAACCGACCGGGCGGTATGGGCGGTTTTGACATTTATCAGACAATTTATGACCCCGAAACAGGGATTTTTTCAGAACCCGCCAATTTAGGACCTCCGTTCAACTCGCCAGACGATGACTTTCTGCTTGCTCCCGACGAATATTTGGGCAAAGCGTGGTTCGTTACAAACAGAGGCATCGATAAAACGGAACACATTGTGGTGGAAATAGTTTGGGACGAAAGTTTAATTAAAAATAACACCGAAAACGTTCACCAATTAAAACAAATTGTGGCTCTTCCCCTGTCGGACAAAGATTTTGGACAATTATCCAAAAAATCACCACAAAATGATAACAGAAATAGAGAAACATCAGAAAACAAAATATATTTTTTAATCAATGATACCTTAATATATACAAGTATTGAACAATTTCGTAGCGAGGATGCTTTAAACGTTTTTAAGTCGGGATTTGATTCAGAACAAAAAAAGAATATTTTTATCTCACACTTGGATAAAAAAAGAGAAACATACGCACAAAGTTATGATAGGAATGAAAAGAATAAACTATATAACGAAATTGTTCAACTCGAACGACAAACTTATGGAATGGAAGAAAATATCGCCGAAAAATATGTTTTAGCGCGCAAGTTAGAATTAGAAAAAATTAATCATTTGAAAAAAACGGGACAACTTACTATCAAAACTGACAAAATAGAAAATAAACATAACATTGAATATAAAATTCAAATTGGAGTTTTCACAAACGAACCAACTCAATTATCCCTCGAAAATATTCCAACAGTTACAAAGTCTGAACCCGATGCCGATGGGTTAACAAAATATTATTCAGGTTCGTGGAGCAAATATGAAGATGCCTTATCAATGGTAGACACAATTCGTGAGGCAGGATTTTCGGGTGCTTTTGTAGTCGCTTTTTTGAACGGAGAACGAATTACTTTGGATAAGGCAAAAAAAATTGAATGAAAAATATTATGCTTTGAATTGCAGAAATTTCCACTTTACCTTTCATTTTAGAGAAAGCGACGTGGCAAGAAAATTTTTAATTGTTCTGAAAATCAACTCATTCATTAATCGAAAACCCACCTTAATTGCGAACAATCATCCAAAACATCAATTTTCACTTGTGAACCCAGAATCAAAGGTTCATTCGGTTTTGAATGTCCTGCGGGAAAATCGTACATCACGGGAAATGTATACTCTGAAACTGCATCGGCAACAATTTGGTAGGGAGTCAAACCGAATGGTGTTTCATTGTCTTTCATTTCACTCATTTGACCTACAATCATACCCGACAACCCTGCAAGTTTGCCACTATTTTTTAAACTTTGCATCATTCTGTCTAATCTATAAAGATATTCGCCCGTATCTTCGATAAATAGTATTTTTCCTTTTGGGTTAAAATCTTGTTTTGAACCTAATAATGAGGTTAGTAACGATAAATTTCCGCCGATTAAAGTAGCATTTGCACTTCCTTTTCGGTTAAGCGGGTGCGGTGAAATCTTATAAACAGGAACTTTCCCAAAAAGCAGTTCCCAAAGGGTGTCCATACCCGAATTAGAATAATCATCGTTACTCAAATTGATACACATCGAACCATGAATTGAAACAAAATGATTATTGCTTAAAATAGAATGAAAAACAGTAATATCGCTAAAACCAATGAGCCATTTAGGAAATTTTTCGAGAATAGAAAAATCTATTTTATTAATTATCCGCATAGTTCCGTATCCGCCTCTTGTGCACCAAATTGCTTTTACTTCTGGGTTATTTAACATTATTTGCATATCAGAAACCCTATTATCATCACTCGAAGCAAATTGAAAATATGAATCGTCAGCAAAAGGAGAAAGAATAACTCTTAAATTTTTGGTTTTAAGGTATTTATGCGCTTTTTCGATGTAAATAGCATCAATTTTCCCTGCGGGTGAAACTATTGCAACTAAATCGTTTTCATTTAAAAAAGGAGGATGTTTCATTTTATTTATTAAAGAAGAAAAATTTCGTCCCAATCTATCAAATATCCGTCAAAAATGTGAATGGGAGTAGGCAAATTGTCGCTCGTTAAGTTCTACGTTAAAATAAACCCTTGCTCCTAATGCTTCAAACACTTTCAGGATTGTTTCAAAACGAGAATTCTTGATACTTATTTCTACCTTTGAGATTTGCGCTTTCTGAACCCCAACTAACTCGCCTAATTGTTGTTGGGTCAACTGTCGTTCTAATCTCGCTTCCTTTACGGCTTGTCCTAACAAATCTATTCTTAATTCGTTTTCAAATGCGTCTCTTTTGGGTGTGCCAATTGCTCCAATGTGTCTATCAATCATTGTATCTAACGAAATGGTTTTTAATGAATTGTCCATAAATTTTATGCTTTGGGTAGAAAATCAACTTTAAAATTAGGGGTCATCGTCTATAAAAAATTTTCTGCAAAAATATCTATTTCTCAATCAGGATACAAATAAATTTTCAGGTTTATTCAAATCTAATGTAAGTTCCATTTTTGATAAAATTTTACAAAAGTAGATAAAATTTTTAATAATTTCAAACATATTTATATTTTTAAACAAAAACATATTATTTTTGCACTCCTATTTTTATATTTTTATTTTGTATATTATTGTAAATAAAATAGTTCCATGAAAAAATTTAAGCGCACGTTAGTAACAACAGCCCTTCCTTATGCCAACGGTCCTATTCATATTGGACATCTTGCGGGAGTTTACGTTCCTGCCGATATTTATGTTAGATATCTTAGATTAAAAGGGGATGACGTACTTCATGTCGGTGGATCAGACGAGCACGGGGTTCCTATTACTTTAACAGCCCGAAAAGAAGGAGTTACTCCACAAGATATTGTAGATAAATATCATAAAATTAATAAAGATGCTTTCGAAGAATTTGGAATTTCTTTTGATATTTATTCGCGAACAAGTAATAAAATACATCACGAAACTGCATCTCAATTTTTTAAAAATTTATATGAAAAAGGTGTTTTTATTGAAAAAGAGAGTGAACAATATTATGATGAGGAAGTTCAGCAATTTCTTGCCGACCGTTATATAACGGGAACATGTCCCCATTGCGGAAATGATAGTGCTTATGGAGACCAATGCGAGAACTGCGGTACCTCTTTGAATTCATTAGACCTAATTAATCCCAAATCAACAATATCGGGTAGTACTCCCGTTAAACGACAGACAAATCATTGGTATTTACCTTTGGACAAATATGAGCCGTTCTTACAAAAATGGATTTTAGATGAACACAAAGAGTGGAAAAGCAATGTTTATGGACAATGTAAGTCGTGGTTGGCATTAGGATTACAGCCACGAGCAGTTAGTAGAGACTTAGATTGGGGTGTTCCTGTTCCCGTGGACGGTGCCAAAGGAAAAGTGTTGTATGTTTGGTTTGATGCACCAATAGGATATATTTCTGCGACAAAAGAACTTACGCCAGATTGGGAAAAATATTGGAAAGACCCTGAATCGAGACTAATTCATTTTATTGGAAAAGATAATATTGTGTTTCATTGCATAATTTTTCCGACAATGTTACACGCCGAAGGTTCTTTCAATTTGCCCGATAACGTCCCTGCAAACGAATTTTTAAACCTCGAAAATAAAAAAATTTCAACCTCTAAAAACTACGCCGTGTGGCTACACGAATATCTCGTCGATTTTAAAGATAAACAAGACGTTTTGAGATATATTTTAACAGCAAATGCTCCCGAGACAAAAGATAACGACTTTAATTGGAAAGATTTTCAGGCACGAAACAACAACGAACTTGTTGCTATTTTTGGTAATTTTGTTAATAGGACAATGGTTCTCACTCATAAATATTTTGAAGGAAAAGTACCTATTCCAAGTAAGTTTGACAATTTTGACAACGAAACATTAGACAATATTTCAACAATAGTAAAGAATGTAGAAGATGCGCTCGAACATTTTAAGTTTCGTGATGCCATCAAAGAGGCAATGAACCTTGCCCGACTCGGAAATAAATATCTTGCTGATTCAGAACCCTGGAAAACAATTAATAATGACAAAGAAAAAACTGCAACAATTTTGTATGTTTCATTGCAAATAACAGCGAACCTATCACTATTAATGGAACCTTTTTTGCCTTTTTCTGCAAATAAATTGCGTAAAATGCTTAATATTGAAACCGTAGATTGGAATTTATGCGGACAAAAAGAAATCTTAAAATCGGGTCATAGTATTGAAAAACCTCAATTGTTGTTCGAAAAAATTGACGACAACCCTATTAAAACTCAAATTGATAAATTAAAAGCAAGTAAGGAGGAAGAGGAAACTCCTACCAATACTATTAATCCTGTAAAACCTGATATAAGTTTTGATGATTTTTCTAAATTAGATATCCGTGTAGGCACAATTTTATCAGCCGAAAAAGTTCCTAAAACAAAGAAACTATTGAAATTGAAAATTGATACGGGAATTGACCAGCGTACCGTAGTTTCGGGAATCGCCGAACATTACGACCCTGAAAATATTATTGGAAAACAAGTTACAATTCTTATGAACCTTGCGCCACGCAATATCAAAGGAATTGAATCGCAAGGAATGATACTTTGTGCAAAAGATAAAGAGGATAAATTACTGCTCGTCCAGCCATCCGAACAGATAATAGACGGAGCCGAAGTGAACTGATTTTTTATTTTTTTAAACAACAATTTTTATATTTTTTCCCTGAACCACAGGAACACATATCATTTCTTCCTTGTCCTTTTATAAACAAGCTTTTAAATATTTCTGAATTATTAATCAAATCAGGTAATTGTTCTGTTCGGAGATTCACCTGAGTGGCATAATCTTCTTCCAAATTAAAGTCCTCATATAAAATATCATACAAAAACATAGATATCTCAAACTTAATTTTTTTATCAAGAAAGTCGAATTTTTTTGTGTATAATTTAATAGCTTCTTGGTCGGACAAAGTCATTATAAAATTAAAAAAAGATTGTACTTGAGTTTCTGAGTTTTGGATATTAAATTTTTTGAGCCAGTCGCTAACTAATATCGGATTAGATTTTCCAGAACATTTCCCTTTTGATGTAAGGGCATATTTCACCTCCATTTTATTAGTTGTTTTATTTAACATCACTGCCCTACCTAAAGGATACAATGCACATGTTATAGGCTTAAACTCATGACAACTGCACTTTTTATCTTTTAAAAATTTACAAGCTCCGAAATAATCCATACTTAAGATATGGAATGGCAGTCTCGATGAATGACCAACCATAAAATCGCAATATTTTCGTAATATTTCATAAGAAGGTAGGCGTAATCCTTTTTTTAATCTAAAAAAATCATAGCCCGACAAAATAATTTCATTATGTTGATTATAACAACACCCTCCACATCCAGTACACTCAAAATCAAAAGTATCCCATTCGTTCAATTCGGGACTTTTCTGCATCCTGTCATATTTTTCTTGCATCAGGTTCATATCGATTCATTTTAAAGTTTATAAATTTTTTATATCATTCAATAAAATTTGTTCTTTGTAGAGTTTCAAACGCCATTTGTGATTTTCATGTTTTAACGGCAAATATCTGATATTATTGTATCAAATGTTTTAGTTTCAGAATTCTTTCGATGCATAGCCGCAGGTTAATGCCAGCAGTTAATAAAAGGAAGTCTCTAAAGAGACTCTGTGCAAATCATTCACAACCTAATTACATAAATAACAATATTATAAATGAAGTAATAAGGTGTTTTTTGGGGTATGAAAAAAAGAAGGGGGTGTTGTTTTTTTGATTTTTTTACCGTCATTATTTTCAGAATTTTTTTTTATAAATAAAAAATATCTATCTTTGCAAAATGAAAAAATAAATTATTCACAATAAAAAGTTGTAATTATGTATATGTCTCATATTGACCATATTGGTTTTGCTGTAAGGAGCATAGAAGAATCGCGCAAATATTACGAGAATGTATTAGGTCTCGAATGTTATAAAATTGAAGAAGTACCTGACCAGAAGGTAAAGACTGCATTTTTTAAAATAGGTCATACAAAAATAGAACTTTTAGAGGCTACCGACCCTGAAAGTCCTGTTGCCAAATTTATTGAAAAGAAGGGTCCAGGGTTTCATCACATTGCATACTTTGTTGACAATGTTAATGAGGCTTTGATGATAGCTGAAGACAGAGATTGTCAACTAATTGACAAAAGGTATCGCAAAGGTGCCGACGGAATGGATATTGGATTCATACATCCAAAGTCGAGTGATGGCATTTTGACCGAATTTTGCAGTAATAAGTTTGTTTTATAATTCCACAAAAAACAATAAGAGAAAAGAGTAGATAATATATTTACTTCGATGAAAATTCAGTACGCGTCAGATTTACATTTAGAATTTAAAGAAAATTCTTTTTATTTAGAAAAAAATCCGATAGTACCTGTCGGCGATATTCTTTTGTTGGCGGGTGACATTGGGTATTTGTGGCACAACAGCTATCGAACACATAAATTTTGGGATTGGGTTTCTGATAACTTTAAAGAGACGTTGGTTGTCCCAGGCAACCATGAATTTTACCTTGCAGGTGATGTAGGAACAATTCAAAATGGCTGTATATCAGAGATTCGCACTAATGTAAAATGTTATTATAATGCTGTTGTTTCCGTTGATGATTTTGATATAATTCTTTGCACTTTATGGTCAAAAATTTTATCTGAAAATGCCTTCATTACGCAACAAAATGTCTCTGATTTTTATCGAATAGCCTACAAAGGTCGACTCATATCTGCGCACGAATTTAATACTATACATCAGGAGGCAACGCAATTTTTGTCTCAATCTGTTCTATCTAAAAATAAGCGGAAAAAGATTGTAGTAACTCATCATGTACCTACTTTTTTGTGTATGGCTGATGAGTTTAAACATAGCCGTATTAATGGTGCTTTTGTTTCTGAATTGCACGATTTTATTTACGAAGGCGATATTTCTTTTTGGATTTATGGTCATTCTCATAGAAATATGCCCGAAATAGAAATTAACGGAACGCGGATGTTGAATAATCAGTTAGGATATGTGCAAAGCAAAGAACATCACACTTTTAGGCAGGATGCCTATTTTGTGATATGATAACCCAAAATTGCTAAAAGTTTATGAAACAAAACATTAAAACAATACTTTTAATTTTTGCGATTGCATTAGGTTTCACATTTCATAATTTTTTTTCGCAGTTCAGCAAATTTTCGCCAATGCTTCTGTTTTTAATGCTATTTTTTTCCTTTTGTTCGGTAGATTTTAAGAACATTCGTTTTAGAAAAGAATATTTATTATTGCTTATTTATCAAGTTGGGGTAAGTATTTTGGTTTATCTATTAGTAAGACAATACAATGAAATATTGGCACAAGGCGTAATGCTTTGTATTTTAGCACCAACAGCGGTTGCCGCAATTGTTATGTCATCTATGCTTGGAGCAAATGTTGCGTCAGTTACATCTTATAGTTTACTGATAAACCTAGTTATTTCTATTGTTGCGCCAATCTATTTTTCGATAATGGATGTACCCGATATTGTTCCTTTTTGGTTGTCGGTAAAAAGAATAATTTTAAAAATTTTTCCTCTATTAATTGTTCCAATGATTTTGGTTTTGTCCATAAAAATTGTTTCAAAAAAGTTGAGTTTTCATTTAAAAAAAATAACTATTTTATCTTTTTATATTTGGATAGTATCAGCGACAATCCTAATGGGTACAACAATGAATTTTATGTTAAAACAAGGTTCGGGTAACTATTTGATAATTATATTGTTAATAGTTTCAGCGTTTGTTCTATGTATTTTTCAATTTTTATTTGGATATTATTATGGAAAACGTTACAAAGATGAGAGGGCGTGCGCTCAATATTTAGGACAAAAAAACACTATTTTAGCCATTTGGATGGCGCAGACTTTCTTGCATCCACTCTCGGCATTAGCACCCGCCGCTTATGTATTGTGGCAAAATTTTGTAAATTCATTTCAGTTGTGGAAAAAAAAATGATATTTATTTAACGAATGTCGGGAATACAATAATTAATAGCATAATTAAAGATTCTATTGTGGTGAAATATGCGACAAACGATTTTGCGCCAGTTATTTTTTTGAAAAAAATCATTTTTTGAAAAAAATTTCCTAACTTTGTTTTTTTTTAACAATAATTTATGAAAGCAGTAATTAAGTTTTTAGTACGGATTACACTGATTTTAATAGTTTTACCATATTTTTCATCTTGCGGGCAAAAAAATAACGAAACAATAATTAAAAATCAATTACCTTTGTGTTAAATATTTCTCTGTTATCAGTTATCTGTGCTATAGTTTAAAATGTTTATAATCAGAAAATTAATATGAATTAACTAATAAAATTAATAATCTTATATCAAAAATAACTATGCAATTATCTCAAAAACTCTCTTTATTACGGGAAAAAATGAATGAGCGGAACATTGATGCTTGTATAATTCCGTCAGGCGACCCTCATTTAAGTGAATATCCTACTGCGCATTGGAAGATACGCGAGTGGATAAGCGGTTTCACAGGATCTGCTGGTACATTAGTGGTTACAAAAAACGAAGCAGGACTATGGACAGATTCAAGATATTGGCTACAAGCCGAACAACAATTAGACTCAAATCAAATTAAACTCTATCAAGACGGAAAAGAAGAGGTGTTAAGTGTTGTCGATTGGTTGTTTCAAAATTTAGAACCCGAAAGTAGAATAGGCATCAACAACGCCCTATTTTCAGTGGAATATGCGCAAGAACTGACAGAAAAATTTCAAAGAAAACAAATTAATCTTGTCAACGATTTCACCGCACCTCAAGAAATTTGGGAGGAGCGTCCTAAAATGCCAACTGATATGGTTACGGCTATTCCCGACCACCTAACAGGACTCTCACGTACCGAAAAAATTAATCAGATTAAAGAAGTAATGAAGAAAAATGATATTACATATTACGCCACCGGTGCATTAGACGAAATTGCATGGACATTAAACCTTCGTGGCGCTGATGTTCCGTACAATCCTGTTTTTTACGCATTTATGATAATTTCTAATTATGACATAAAGTTGTATATAGATACCCATAAGTTATCCAACCACGTTTCAAAAAAACTTACAGACGAGGGAATCAAAATAAGAAATTATGAACAATTTTATGAGTTTTTAAATTGTTTATCTCTCAATTCTACTTTGCTCATCGACCCCAAACGGACAAATATGGCTACTTTAAGCGCCGTTTCTACAAATGCAACAATTATCCAAGATGATAGTATCATTTCTAACATCAAAGCAATTAAGAATGAAACTGAAATTGACAATATTCGTCAGACCATGATCAAAGATGGAATAGCAATGGTGCGGTTCTTATCATGGCTACACAAAAATATTGAAAAGAAGGCAATTACGGAAGTTTCGGCATCAAAAAAAATTGCCGAATTTCGTAAAGAGCAGTCGGGTTATACGGGTGATTCCTTTGAAACAATTTCTGCATTCCGCGAAAACGGTGCTATTGTTCATTATTGCGCAACACCCGATAATGACACGAAATTAGAACTAAACGGAATTTTCCTCTTAGACTCTGGCGGTCAATATATTACAGGAACTACTGATATTACAAGAACTGTTGCTCTCGGAAATGTTTCTCAACAAGCAATAATTGATTATACATTAGTTCTTAAAGGACATATTGCGATTGCAGAAGCTATTTTTCCCGTCGGAACGAGAGGCGCACAAATTGATATTTTGGCAAGAAAAGAACTTTGGAAAAATGGACTCAAATATGACCACGGAACCGGACATGGAGTTGGTTATTACCTCAACGTTCACGAAGGACCTCAATCCATCAGAACGCAAGAAAATCCTGTTACTCTTAAACCCGGAATGATTACTTCTAACGAGCCCGCTATATACCGAAATGGTGAATATGGAATTAGAATCGAAAACCTTATTTTATGTGTTGAAATAATGGAAACTAACTTCGGTAAATTCCTCGGGTTTGAAACTTTGACATTATGTCCACTTGATAAAAATCTGATTTGTAAAGAACTTTTGGCCGAAGAAGAAATTCAATGGATAAATAATTATCACAAAAAAGTTTATGAAACATTAGGTCCTTTAATTTTGTGCGATTGCCAAGAATGGTTAAAAGAGGTTACTTTGCCAATTTAGTGAAGAAATTTTCATGGTAAAATAAATATTTGGGACATCAAATAAATGATTTTATTTCGGTAAACTCAATAACAATTTCGGTAAACTCAATAACAATTTCGGTAAACTCAATAACAATTTCAATTAATTCGTGTTTATTCGTGGCTAAATATAAACTGATTGAAAAAAATTAAAAAAAAATTAAAATTTTGTTGTTTATAAAAAAAGTATTATTTTTACAAAAGATTTTTCTAATAAAAAGTGCTGAAAAAATATTTCTAAACTATTAATACTCAAAATCATGGAAATAAAAAAATCGTCAAAGGCAGACCTTGAGAACAAAAAAACTGTCTTTATACAGATAGGAGCAGTTATTGTCCTATCTATTTCGCTTATTGCGTTTGAGTGGGCTACTACGGATTATTCATTAGACCTCACTCTTGTTACTTCTATGGAAGTGGATGATGTGGACATTATTCCTATTACTAGACCGGAAGAAGTTAAACCACCGCCACCACCACCACCGACACCAACTGATATTATAATCATCGTAGAAGATGATGAAGAACTTGATGACGTGGGTTTTTTCATCACCGAAATTGACTATGAACGTGTGTTCGACCCCACTATTCACATCCCATTGGATGATGAAGTGCGTGATGACACTGAAATTTTCACTATTGTGGAAGAGTCGCCCGAATTTCCGGGAGGAGAAGCAGCATTATTAAGGTATCTTGCGCAAAATACCAAATATCCTCCTATTGCGCAAGAGAATAATATTACAGGAAAGGTTACGGTACAGTTTGTAGTAGAACCCACGGGAGACGTTTCTAATGTAAAAGTTTTGCGTCCCGTTGACCCCAGTTTAGATCGCGAGGCTATCAGAGTAGTACAATCATTGCCCAGATTTAAACCGGGAAAACAGAGAAACCGTCCCGTAAGAGTTTACTACACGGTACCTATTGTTTTTACTCTTCAGAATCAATAAAAATCGGGAGTAAACAAAATGTTCATTGTGCGAGGGCAAGGCTCCCTCCTACAATTATACAAAGGGGAACATAATTTGATGACCATGAACGGATTAGTGATTCGTGGTAAAATAATTTTAAATAGATGAAACTTACACGAAAAAATTAAATTTTTCGGTACAAGCAAATGATTATATTTCGGTAAACTCAATAACAATTTCGGTAAACTCAATAACAATTTCAATTAATTCGTGTTTATTCGTGGATAAATATAAACTGATTGAAAAAAAATTAAAAAAAAAATTAAAATTTTGTTGTTTATAAAAAAAGTATTATTTTTACAAAAAATTTTTCTATGAAAAGTGCTGAAAAAATAAATATAAACTATTAATACTCAAAATCATGGAAATAAAAAAATCGTCAAAGGCAGACCTTGAGAACAAAAAAACTGTCTTTATGCAGATAGGAGTTGTTATTGTCCTATCTATTGCGCTTATTGCGTTTGAGTGGTCTACAACGGATTATTCCTTAGACCCTAGTTTAGTTACTGCCCAATATGATGGCGAAGAGGAAATTATTCCTATTACAAAGCAGGAAGAAGTTAAACCTCCACCACCACCACCACCGCAAGTAACGGATATTTTAAACATCGTAGAAGACGATGTTGAACTTGATGACGTGTTAGATATTTTCGACACCGAAATGGATGACGTACGAGAATTTGACATGACAATTTCGATGGAAATGGAAGAAGAAGAACGTGATGACACTGAAATTTTCACTATTGTGGAAGAGTCGCCCGAATTTCCGGGAGGAGAAGCAGCATTATTAAGGTATCTTGCGCAAAATACCAAATATCCTCCAATTGCGCAAGAGAATAATATTACAGGAAGGGTTATGGTACAATTTGTTGTAGAACCCACGGGAGACGTTTCTAATGTAAAAGTTATGCGTCCCGTTGACCCCAGTTTAGACCGCGAGGCTATCAGAGTAGTACAATCATTACCTAGATTTAAACCGGGAAAACAGAGAAACCGTCCCGTAAGAGTTTATTATACGGTGCCTATTAATTTTACTCTTCAGAATCAATAAAAATAGGGAGTAAACAAAATGTTCATTGTGCTTGAATGGTCTAATCTGCGGTCATTCAGGTCGTAGTAAGTTTCTACGGCAAGTGAGAACTTTAAATAGGATTTGAATTGACGGTGAAAAGCGATTTTTCCCGTAAATAGGTTCTTTTCCTTTATTATATTGTCATGTTTTGGATGAGAAACTGATTGAAAAATCGGACAACCCTTGGGAGCGTAAAAATTTTCGGCACCCCAATATCCTAACATAAATAAACAATTTTTCATATTAATGTTGGTTCCTGCATAAACTGCATTTCCGTTTCTTATTCCGATAAAATTTGAGCTTGTGGTCTCGTTATAGAGTAGGTAATATCCAAAAAAACCAAAGTTTTCAAAAAAACCGCTAATTTGTTTTGAAATATCTACTCCTGCGGCAATGTTAGTATGTGTTTGCACAGGCACAGCACGGTTTCCTATTTGTCCGCCGATATGTTTTGCTATAAATTGAACAGGGAAATTAAGTTTCCAACCATTTTCAAAATCGAGCAAAATAGCATTAGAACTTATTCCTGCCGTAAACATTTCAGGAATAGAGTCTTCTTGCAAAATAAATTGCTCCCAATCTAACCAAATATCAGCCGAGAAACGATTTACGTTGTATAAAAATTGAAAACCCGTTTCGGTTGGCTGTGTAAATTGTAATTCTGGGTCAAACATCGGTTCAATCATTTTATGGTGAACATTTCCGCGCAGGTTGCCCATTATCAAATCAAAATTTGGAAATAATCGCAGGTATGCCGAAACGACAGGTTTTATTTCTGCTTTTGTATTGAGTCCATGATATTGCAACAAATTGAAACCCGCTTGAAGTCGGAACCGTGAATCGACATAATAAACAAGCATTGGGGCAATATTATATCCTAAAAGAGTGTAACCGTCAAAGAGAGGAGAAAAATATTCGTTGTTTTTGAAAAAATTATTGTTTTCTAACCGAAAATGCAGTTTGTTTTGATTTGTAGAATCGGCATTGAATTCGTTAAAATAGTAGCGATAAGAAAGGTCTGATTGTGAGTAAGATAAATGGCTGATAAAGAAAATTATTAGAAATAAGGAACTAATGATATACAATTTTTTTACTTGCAAATTTGATTGTATATAAGATAAAAAACGTTTTTTCATACAATTTGAAAACTGATACTGTTTTATCGCAAAGGGCGCAATGTGGAGAACGCAAAGAACGCAATAAATTCACAATTCATTTCATTTAGTTTTAATTGTTAACCAATATCCACTAATCACTAACCACTAACCACTGTTCCCTTATTCCCACTCTAAAATTACTTTTCCGCAATTACCTTCTTCCATAAGTTCAAATGCTTTGAGGAAATCATCTACGAAGAAGTGGTGTGTAATAATTGGGGACAAGTTCAGTCCTGACAATAACATTTGTTCCATTTGATACCATGTCTCAAACATTTCGCGACCGTATATTCCTTTCATTGTTAGTCCTTTAAAAATCATTTTGCTCCAATCAATTGTAGTAGTTGTTGGTAGCAGACCTAACAGAGAAATTTTGCCAGAATTATACATATTATCGAGCATTTGGTTGAATGCAACTGGCGATCCAGAACATTCTAAACCAATGTCAAATCCGGTCATGCCCATTTCTTTCATTGCGTCTGCGAGATTTTCTTTCAAAGGATTAACGACCCTTGTTGCACCCATTTTTTTGGCAAGTTCAGCTCGATAGTCGTTAGTTTCAGTGGCTACGACGTATCTAGCGCCAACAAATTTTGCAATCGCAATACACATACTTCCGATTAATCCAGCACCCGTAACTAAAACGTCTTCTCCAATAAGTGGAAAAGATAGCGCCGTGTGTGTTGCATTACCGAATGGGTCCATAATTGACACAATTTCGTCGGGTATTTTAGAGTTAATTTTCATTACGTTGTAGGCGGGAACAGAAATAAATTCTGCAAATGCACCATCTCTATTAACTCCAATACCAACGGTTTCTTCGCAGATATGTGCCCTACCTCTGCGGCAGTTACGGCAATGTCCGCATGAAATATGACCTTCACCTGTAACACGGTCGTCAATGTGGATTTTTTTTACTTCCGAACCGACAGCCGCTACTGTGCCGACATATTCGTGCCCAATTGTCATGGGAGTTTTTATGGTTCTTTGAGCCCACTCATCCCACTTAAAAATATGCAAATCTGTTCCGCAAACCGCTGTTTTAGTGACTTTTATCAAAACATCATTGGGACCTACCTCAGGAAATGGAACATTTTCTAACCAAAGTCCCCTCGCAGGTTTCGACTTTACTAATGCTTTCATTGTACTCATATTGTAAATATTTTAAATTATTTATTTTAGAATTATCTGGGATAAAATTTTTATTTGAAAGTACAAAAGTAGTAAATTTTTTTTAAAAAATAGATTTTTGCATCAAAAGAATTATAAATTTTAAAAAAAAATTATTATTGACCCACAAAAAAAGCACCTACATATTAGTGTTACGTACAGAGATATTACTTTTGGTCGACTTAACAACCATAATACCTTATTTTTCCTACTATACATCCTTAATAGATGATGAAATCACATCAATTAACCTTATTCCCTAATTAATTAATATATGTTCTTTTTTCTACTAAGGTATAAATGAAAGCAACAATTTGAATACACGCAGGTCAATCTTGAGTATCATACTGCCTAAAAATGAGCATAAAGAATTATTCTTTTAAATTTTGCAACGCTATTTCTATTGCCTTTTCCAACACTTCATCACGTCCTTGTGCAATGCCTTCGGGTGTTGGATATACATATATATCGGGGGCAATACCCGTTCCTTGATAGGACATTGGGTTATCATCCAAACCGACTATTTTTCCCGACGTATAAGTTAAACGTATATTATTGGCAATGTTGGTTTTACAAACTGGTCCAGCTGCCCCGGCTGTGTTGCTACCAATAAATACCGCACGATTTGTTTCTTTGATACCTAATAGTGCTCTTTCGGGTGCACTTATTGTATTTTCGTCAATCAACACATAAATGGGAACTTTAATTTGAATATCTTCTCTATTGATTAAACGTGTAAAACCTAATGTGTCGTACTTGAATTGTGCTACAGGGTAAAAAGCAATTTTTATCACATCAGAGTTTCTGTTTAAGTCAATACCCATGCACTCATTGAAAAAGTTTAAAATAGTAGTATTCGGTCGTCCCCTGACATCTAATATCAATGCGTTGTATTGGTTCAGTTCTGTTATTAACGAATCTGTGGCATTATATTGTTTCAATATTTTTTCTGGACTTCGTACAATATTACGGTTAAATGCTTCGGGAGGGTTTATTGTGTTCAAATAAAACAGATTAGTTGTTTCTTTCAACGAATCCTGCAATGTTTGATATTTTGCTCTATATTCTTTTGATATAACGTCATACCTCTTTTGTCGAGTATCAGTAGAAAAAACAACATCAATCAATTCGTTGCCTCGCAATACTTTAACTTTCATTTCAGTTTCATCGTAGGTGACCATTAATCTGTTTAATCCTCGTTGTTGGATATACCTGCTGATATTTTTTTCACTGTAAATTTGCAACAAGCTATCTATTTTTATGTTGTTTATTTGTAAAATAATATCACCAGGTTGCAAGGTTGTTACACTGTCAAGAACATTTTTTACAACCCATTGATTTTCAGTAAGACATGTTGGTTTTGGATACTTGACAGGAAGATTGATTATTTTAAATTCTGTTGTATCAATTTCATTGAATGTTCCATTTATACGTGCGTGAGGGTCGTTAATCCATTGCAAAAAATCTGTTACAAGAATGGAGTAAAAATTAGTCGAATTAGTTGTGTTTAATTTGTATATAGTTTGTAACATTAATCGGTTTATTTTATTTTCAAAACCATCTTCTCGATAGGGATAATCGTGATACATCACAGCCCAAATTTGTATGGCACAAGCAATTGCCAATTGTTTGGCAGATAAAGAATTTAACAAGTTTGTTTTTGTAAAATTATCAATTGTTTTTTTATTGCTAATTGGGTAAACCGTTTTTTCGTTGGCGTATAATTGCAAAGGAACATAAGCTTTATATCCATCCGAAAATGAAATTGTATAAGGTTTATCTATCGAAGCCGGATTGTATAACAGATTATCCTGAACAGCAGGCACTTTTAAACAATATTTTCCATCAATTGCATTTACAGAGTCAGCAAATGCCAATGCACTAAATGCATACATATTATCCCAATTACTTAAAAGTCCTAATGTCGAATATTTTTCAAAATTTGAATTTGGTATATCTACTTCTATCCATTCATCCTCATTTTTAACTTCCAATTTTAAATTGTCTAAATAAACTGTCCCTTTTTGAGGATGAAAAAGATATATTATATCAAGCATAAAAGCATCTTCTTCTAAGTGTTGAAACTCTTTTTCGTAACGTTTCCAATCATTGCCAGCCGCTTTAATTTGTACAAAAGTGTTTTCTCTTGTTTTTTTGTTTGTATATTTGTAGTTAAGGATTCTAATAGTGTCATTTTGCCCGTCTATCTTTGCCCATACAGATATCCTCAATCTTTTTCCTTGCAATTGCGCAGATTTTAAGCTATGTGACATACAATACTCATTTGTCGGCTTTTTATAGACATAATTTAGAGTAGAAGCATTGCTAAACGTTGGTTTGTCCGTACTCAGCCCACCCCGATGTTGCCAAAAAGCCCTTTCCGAATAAAGAGAAGTATCTTTGGGAGTTATATGGGTAATATTAAAACCTGTTTTAGATATTTGTACGCCAGGTGCAATGATACGAAAAAGTTTTTCGGTTTTCTTGATAAAATCTTTATCGTTTTTTGAAGTCGTTGCAATTTTGTATCCTTGATATGCAAAGGCATCCCATGGAAAATCTTGCAGATTGGGATCAGGATAATAGTATTTTACCGTGCTATAAAGTTCGCAAAATGACAAAAGACGCTGCTCAGCATCAGAGGTAAGCGGTTGCGAAAAAATTGCAATTGTTGCAAGAAGAAAAAATATGCTAAAGAAAAAAAGTGGTCTGTTCATGGCTTATTAACATTTATCTGTGTTTTCTTTTTGATTTCATTTTTCTTAGGGATAAAATGCAAAATTAATAATTTTTTTCAATAATTTATTCATGATAGTCTATTTTTTTATAATTAAATGTGTAAATTTTTTGTTTTCTAATTGCACCACAAGCATATATTGCCCTTTGGGTGCGGAAAGGGCAAGCTGATAATTGTGCTGTCCAGCATCCAAAATGCCAAAATTTTGTTGGTCGAACAGATTGCCTTTTATATCAAAAACGGAAATTGATACATTTTGTTCATTTTCAATAGAAAAGAGAATGTTTATCTCGCCATCAAATGGATTTGGGTAGGCAATCAAAAAATCTTTTTCTAATACTATGCCATTAGGAGTTACTTTATTCTTTTGCAATGAAACATAAAGCGGTTTGCCCGGCTCTTTACGTTTTATATCATATTGCCTGATATTGCCCACAAGATAAGAAACACTGTCGGTTTCGGTTTTTTCCAAAATGGCGTTGTCGAATTTCCACTTTCTTGCATAATTCTTTATAACTCGCCCCCTTTGAATCATTTCTGATATAAACATCAGAAATTTGTTTTTCATATTTTAGCTTGACATCCTCTTTGACAGCAAACAAGTCTTCGGGTATGCCGAGAAAATACATTTCGACAAGAGCTAAATTCTCGCTGCGTTCTTTTAAATGTCCGCTAATAGATTCTAATGTAGAATCATTAAGTTCCATTTCTTCAAGATAATAGCCTAAATCTTCATGGTAAATAGTCCATGCTCTTTTGGCAATCTCATCTTGGAAATAAACCAAGTAGTAATCGGGATTTTCAAGCGTTTTGCTCATAGCGATGTTAAATGCTATATTTCGAAACCCCGACTCAGCAATTTCCTCATAGAAAATGTTTTTCATTTGCTCTCGTTCTACCTGCGTTAGCGGCTGAACTTCGTCTAAAATCAGAAATTGAGCGTTCAAAAACCCCTCATGTTCGTTCTGATTTTGTGCGGCAACTACTCCACAAAACAGGAGTGTTGCGATAAATACAAAAATTGTTTGTTTCATAGTGTTCAAATTTTAGTAAATTTATCACTACTGACCGATAAAAAAATAGCACCTTCCTATTAGTGTAACGTAGAGTTTTAATTAATCTTTAAGTTCTGTCAAAGGATATTCCAATCGGTTTTGATTGTTAGTGTCGCTGCCATATCTTCCTTGTGTGCCATTAGGAAAAATTACATCAAAATATTTTACCGTCGGGCCGCTTAAGGTTGCTGTTGCCTTTATATTTCCGAACTCGCTTTCATATTTTGGAGGCGTAGTCGTTCCATTTGTACGTATAAAACGCATACCATCCAAATAGAATGCATCATCGGCATTCATTTTTATTCCCGCGGTTTCATTGTCATAATACATGCTCTTGTTGCCGCGTGTTATCTTGGAAATACCCGAAACATTCCAACCCATACCCATTGATCCATTGCCCGCATGGCTATTATAAACCAACGATAAATCTGGTTGCATTCCGTTTATTCCTTGATAAACTTCTATAGGAACAGTATATGTTACCGCTCCCGTTTGTGATACAGACGAGGTCATCGGAATTTCTCCGACAGCATAACTACTCCCCTGTCCATATACTCTTCTTTCCATTGTTAGCAATATTACAAATATTGCCGACAAAATTATTATTACTTTCTTCATATTTTCTAAAAATTTTTTGTATTTATCAGTTATCAGTTTTCAGTTATCAGTTATCAGTTATCAGATAGCTAATCACTAATCACTAATCACTAACCACTAACCACTATTTTAAATTCCAATTTTCCCTCTTTTGTGCTTATTATCAGATAATAAACTCCAGAAGGAAACATACTCATATCAATGGGCTCTTTGCCGTTGCCTTGCCGTTTAGTGTCGTTCACCATTTTACCTGTTGAATCGAAAATTACTAAACGGTAGGTCTCTTTATTATCGCCGTTCATTATTTCAACGAACAACTCATCTTTTACAGGATTTGGATAGACTTCAATTTTGCTATCTTCTATGAGCAAAAGAGTCTCTTCCTCTTCTTTTCCTTCCCCTTCTATTTCTATTTCAGTTTCTATTTCAGTTTCTATTTCAACTTCTGCGGTCTTTGGTTTAACAATTGAAATCGTGTAAACACGTGAAACCCTGTTGCCCGCATTGTCGTAAGTGTAGTTGATACTACTAGTTGAGGGGAGTTGTTGTCCCGCTAAATCTATATTGCAGATAATCATTACTGCAATTATTATCAAAATTTTGTACATTTTTTTATATTTTTTAAAATGTTTATTACTCTATTAATTGGTTGTTTTTCTGAATCTTAATTTTTAAAATTATCTGTTTCGTATGGTTTTCCCTCACAATCCGCCCCGTGCTAAATGCAAAGGGCAAATTTTTACCACCTCCTTAATGGTTCGTTTGTTAGACAATAGTTTTTCATGATTTTTTTGCACACAAAGAATGCGCATGAAGTTGCGGGTCAAGCCCGCAATGACGTTCTTTGTTTCGGTGGTTTTGGGAAACCGAAACATCAAAACCAAATATTTCAGAAGCGTTATCATGTCGTCATTCTTTTAAAAAGTCGGACATAAAAAAAAGCGGACTTATTATCCGCCATTGGGGTCGTGAGAATTACCTGTTATACTAATAAGTAAGCCCACTCAAACTAAATGTTTGGAACTTATTCTTATTTCTTGTATAACTTTGAAATTTCTCACGTTTCAATGACAAGATTTATAGCAAACGCCAATTAATATGCCTTAATTAATTATTTCATGCCTATCGGCACTTTTATATCATTAAAAAAATTTTTTGTTAAATTTTAGGGTACAAAGATAGATGAAATTTTTTTTGAAACAACAAAAAAAAATAATAAAAATTATTTTTTTTTGGGAGATACCCCGAATTGCGCTTTTAGGTCGACCGCAAGGGTACGCCCCTACCGGGTCACTCCTTGCGGAGTGCTGCTGCGTGGGATGTAGGGAGGGCTGCAATTTATGATTATACCCTTTCCTAACTACCTAATTTCAGACTTCTTTTATTCATTTCTGTAAATATTTGATATTTTGGATTTAACACATTTTCGTTTCGGAAAATTGTAATCCCTACATAATTGATATTGCTGTTACGTTATGAATATAACGGACCTGATCAAGATTCCTCACTTCGTTCGGAATGACTGTATCAGCCTATAAATAATGTCGGGAAAAAGTGTGCGGCTTCGCCGCACACTTTTTCCCGACATTTCCTTTATAAGGGCGGTCATTCCGAATGGAACAAAGTGAAATGAGGAATCTAAATATATGCTTTTACAATTTACTAAACAAAAAAATGTTGTCAGTAAAATTCTTAATTAATAATATCAAACACGTATAAAAAAAAACAAAAAATCCGCCTATCCTGTGCCCTAAGCTTTAGTTGTTCTCTAATAAAACAAACCCCACCATCTCCATTCATCCCATGCAGCAGCACTCGGTACGAGTGCCACGTAAATACCCGGTAGGGGCGTACCCTTGCGGTCGACCTAAAAGCGCAATTCGGAGTATCTCCATAATTTGCGACATCTTTTGTTTGCGGTATTATTTTCGTAATATTTTGTTTTTAATGAAATAGCAAATACCAAGTCAGGAGTTCTTTAATTTATTTTCCTGAAAAATCCGCGAAAATCCGTCAAATCCCCCCAATCCGCGAATCCCCCGCACGTCCGTAAAGACGCACGGTCGTGCGTCTCTAAATTCCCCTCTTTCTTTTTTTTCCTCCTTTTATCACGCAAAAAGTAACTTTAATCACCAAAAAAATACCATTGGTCATAAAAACATAAAAATAATTACAAAAATGTAACCATTACATTAAAATACAAATTACCTTTGCGCACTCAAAACAAAAATATAATAAGTATTTATTTAAAATAAATTAAAATGTGTAATAAGAATTTTTTTAACAGAATTTTGCTCCTAATAGGGATGATGGTTTTTCAAACACTACCCGCTCAGGAGTACTACAGACAAGGGTTGCCGACTGATAATCCCAACTCTTTTTCTGATAAAGTGGCGCTACATTTTCCTGTAAATTCATCACGTTTGCTGAATGATTTTTCGGGGAATGCAGAAGCGTTAAGGTTATTGGATAAAATTTGGCGAGACAAAAGATTCTATTCGACCATTGATTCGATTATTATACACGGGTACGCATCACCAGAGGGTGATATTTATCACAATATGCGTCTTTCTTACGAACGTGCGCAAGCGATAAAAGATTATATAGTTCAAAATCACCCGTATATAAGTTCGCATAAAATTTATCCAAAAGGTCAGTTCGTTGATTTTAAGGCTGTTGAAGAGATAATTGATAGAGAGAGTTATATGCCTTACCGTTCCGAAGCCCAAAGAATTTTAAGAATCAAAGGAATATCTGACCAAGATCGCATCATTTTACTTCACAAAGTAGGTGGTGGCGAGTTTATTAGGCATTTTGCACGATACTACTCGGGCTCGCTGCGAAGTGCCATCGGACTACTATTTTACAAGGACAACCAACTTGTTTCTAACGAGCAACTGATGAAAATTATTAGAGACACAGTTTATGTTGAAGTTACAAAAGAAGAGTTGAAAATTGAAACATTAGTAGTTTATATGCCTTCCGATACTGTTTACATTGATAATTATTATTATCAAGCAGAGGAAGAGGTCGAAGAATTAAGAAAACCGATAGTTGCTTTTAAGACCAACCTGTTTTTTGATGTCCTAACGGCACTCAATTTTGAGTTTGAATTTCCAATTAGTAAGCGATTTTCACTACTTGGAGAAGTTATAACTCCGTGGTGGTTAAGTGAGAAAAAGCAGTATGCATTCGAGGTTTTCAATGCAAATGTAGAAGGTAGAGTATGGTTTGGACCCAGAGAGCATCGCCCCGTTATTTCAGGTGGTTTCCTCGGAATTTATGCCGGAGCAGGATATTTTGACATCGAATGGGGCAACAAAGGATATCAAGGTGACTTTACAGTTTCTACAGGGATAACATTAGGTTATGCAAAAGTTATAGGAAGAAAAGGAAATTTCAGAATGGAATATTCTATCAGTGGCGGTTATTTCAAAACTAGTTACAGCGAATATGAGCCACGTTTTGGAAGCGACGATAAATGGCATCTGATAAGCCAAAAAGATGGAAATTTCAGCTGGATAGGTCCTTCTAAAGTTAAAATTTCTTTGGCGTGGATGCCTAAATTTAAATTTAATAATAATAAATAATAAGTAAAAAAATGAAAGCGATATTAGTTAAAATAAAGAAAGTTCCATTCATTGAGTGGATGATATCAGAAGGAGATGGACTCCTTAAAATTAACACGATAGTAGTTATCGTACTGGGAATCACGCTACTTGCGCTACTAACATTCACAGGTTGCACAAGACGCACCTTAGAAGACGATATATTTGAAACAGCACTGATTCCGGTACGAATTGATTGGTCAGCATCGGGAGTAAAAATAGAAGAAATGCACAGAGCATCGATTTGGTTATTCCCTATAGATGGTGGAAAACCAATTGAATACCGTCTCGAAGGAAATCTTAGAGAACGTGATATTGCGGTTCCGGTTGGAATTTATTCGGTTCTTGTGTTCAACGAAACGATAGACGATGACGATTGGAAAACTATTACCTTCACAGGAACAGATAGTTACGAAAAGTTTGCTGTTATGGCAATACCCGAAGAGTCAAAAGGCTTTTACTTTCGGTCGGATAATTTTCCGTTAGTCGCAAACCCCGAAACAATTGCAGCATGGAACTTAGACCGTTTTGAAGTTACTCCCGAAATGTTGAATATTACAAGGGCAGAAAACGAAATTTCGAACGATGATGATATTTTGGCATTAACCGTCATTAAACCAACTCCGATGTATGAAAGAGTTATAATGAAAGTTTTTGTGAAAAACCTTGCAAGTTCAATGCAAGCAACAGGAACGATAGACGGAATGGTATCAGGAATTTATTTATCATCTGGCGAAATAATTAATGAAGAAGCCGTACATGCATTTGTTCTGGGAGATAGAATTTATGATGATAACGGGAACGACGGTATTACCACCAGAACGTTTAACATCTTTGGCAGAGACGGAAAAAATCAGAACAACGTAAGCATTGATTTTCTGCTTACTGACGGAACTTTGTTTCCATTACAAAAATATGAAGTATCAAAGTTGATATACACTGATACAGAACAAGTTGTGGTTACTCATTACATAAGCCTCGGCTATAGTAATACGAACGGAGACCACGAAATTGAACTACCCGATTCGGATATGCAGGCAGGTGTGTCTGTGGAAGATTGGGAAGAAGTAATTATACCTATTAAATAAAGAAAGTTTTTACAGTAATAATAATAAATATTTTTAACAATGAAAAGAATAATAAATTTAGGCTTAATAATAACAGCCATATCAGTAACAAGTTGCACCAAAGATGAGGTAAGCAACATCAACCAAAACGATGCTAATGTTATCGGATTTGAGTTAAGCACAGGTAAAACCCGCGCATCTGTAAACGATATCAACAACTTAGAAACGGATGCTAACGGTTTCGGCGTATTTGCCACCAACAAATTAACCCCCGAAATGTTTATTGACAACGGGAAATACAGGTTTAATACTGTTGGAAATGTTTGGGTGTGGGACAGAGAAAAAATGTTTTGGCCCGATGAAGAGGATGAGTATCCAATTAATTTTTATGCGTATTATCCTTATTCACAAACCCAATTAAATGAATCTTTGAAAAAAGATTACACAATTGCGAGCATACCAGAAGATCAAATTGATTTATTGGCAGCGCACCATTTAGAAGTTGTAACACGACCACCATCGAATGATATACCGCTATCGTTCAAGCACATTTTATCTAAAATTGACTTCAAAGTAGTTACGGCGGTAGATGCTACAGTAGAAGTGCAATCAATTGCCATTCGTAATGTAGGAAATAAAGGTACTTTCGACTATTCGGGCATGATTTGGAGTGAATTACCAACAACCAATTTCAATTCTGATTATAGTTATATGAAAGCGCCGGTTGCTCCTGAAAATATTTTTGTAGGAACAACAAATCCAACAAATGTAACAGGTTCTGGTGGTTCTTTTATGTTGATGCCTCAGGATTTATCTAATAGAGGTTGGAATCAAAAAATAGCAACTCTTGGAACTCTATCGTACATTGAAGTGGTTTACAGGATGTACGAAACTGAAAGCGGTAAAGATATTGTTGGTTACACCGTTGCAGAAGACCATCCAAACTATTCAGAATTAGGAAACAACATAGACGGGTCGCTGTTTGTGAAAGTGGGCTATCCTCTACCTACTGAATGGTTTATGAATAAGGCATATAATTATGTTTTATATTTAGACGGAACATCGTCGGGAGGTACATTGATTGATGGCAACTTTATTGACGAAGATGGCGACACTACTGAACTCCCCGTTGTTGACCCCGAAACAGAAGAACCAATTGAGCCCGAAGATCCAATTTTCACCGACAAACCGATAGGATTTTTTGTTGTGGTGGCAGATTGGGGGATTGAAAATAAACCTTTATAATTAATAAATCTAGTAATAACACTTAAAAAATAAACAAAATGTCAAGAATAATCGAAATATCAAGAAATATAGGATTTTCAAAAATCAGTGAAATTCAATCACGTATTTTTGGAAAAAAAGGATATAAAACGCATTTGTGGAACAATAAAACTTTAAAAGTTGTTCAATTAGTATGGGATGTACTCTTCTTTTGCGGAGTTTCAACTCTCTTTTTCGTATTAGTTGCATCTTTAAACTCGTGTCAAGACAGGTTTATGGATGATAACGCTGAAATTCCTTATGATGCAAAAAAACATATCGAATTTACAACACAATTGGGAATAGAAACAAGAGGAACACTGATTAATGATGCAGCCGATATGACTACAATGGGCGTATTTAGTTCGGCTACAGGAAATTCCGATTGGAACGAAAACGATACTCCTAATAAAATGTTTAATCAAAAATTGATAAATAATGCAGGAGTATGGAGTTATGTTGGCGATAACGTTTATTGGGAACCCGATAAAGTTACCGACCGTTATTCTTTCTTTGCATACGCACCTTATGCGGATAGCGACAATGGAATTACTATCAAAGGTACGGAAACCACCAAAGGAACGCCAAGTTTAAGATATGTAACTCCTGATAATGTTATCAATCAACCCGACCTAATGGTAGCGATACCACGTTATGATATAAGACCCACAGGAAATGCAATTGCGCTACACATGAAACATGCACTAACAGGCGTAGGTTTCCAGGTTTCGGGACACGAAGAAAAATATAATGAAAAAATTATTGGAATAAGCATATCGGGAGTTATAGTTTCAGGAGATTTATCTGTAGATGGCAGCAGCATCGCTTGGTCTAATCTCGGTACGCCGCAGAATCAAGATTTTTCTGCATCGTTAAATTTCGAAAATGGAAATGATTATTTTCTCGTTACCGAAAATATGTCCACAAATCTGATTGCAGAAAATGGATATTTGATGATGATACCTCAAACTCTCGGCGAAAATGCAAAAGTTACAGTAACATATCAAGACGGTTCTACAACTGAAATTAATTTATCTGGACATAAATGGGAGCCGGGTAAACAAGTAATATACAACATCACGTTGTTAACGTCTGGCAGTATTACCATAACACCCGATTTTCTACTTTTGCAACACGGTGCGCAAAAACCCGCAGGACAAAAACTGATGGTGATAACGCAAAAATCAAATGGAACAACCGATACAGAAACGCAGTGGACGCTTACCGTACCTGAATCTAATAATTGGTTGGCACTATCTTTGACTAATAATAATCCGAGCAAAACAATATCAGGCAAAGGTACTCAAAGTGTGAATGTTTTTGTTGAAACTAACGGTGGTAATGACTTCCGAGAAGCAACTATTTCAATGAATTTCAATGGAAATCAAGTGGCACAAACAGTTGTTCGACAAAATAATGACAACATTCCGGCACCCGAATTTATTGATGAAAGATCATCAATTGTAGGAGCATTTTGGAGACATAACCAAATTGGTGAGCGTATTGTTCAAGTGAATGTTGGCAATTCTAATAGTGGTGCGTGGGCTGCAAGTGTTACTGAATATGATGGCAATTGGGATCCCGCCAATGGTGACGGAGTATTGCTCGCAGCAAGTGGCTCATTAGACCCCAAAATTGGAACTGATAATCCCGGTAACGCAGAAGATTATCCCATGAATAGTTATAATTATTCTAACGCAATAAACGGATATGCTGGTGCAAATGAAAATATTACATTCAGAATCGGTTTACAAAAGCCTTTTAGTAAATATAATAATGAAAATCCTGATTATACGACATCATTTCCTGCAAGATATGCGGTTGTGGAACTGTGGTATAATGATTACAATAAATATCAGAAAATTTATCTCAGACAAGGCGAGGGTGATGATTATGTTATTAAGGGGCGCGGTTACTCGGTTAAATTTGCGCCATACAACCTTACCGTTGATGAAATGAACAAACCTGTTAGCGAAACTAATAAAACAAAATTTACTGAATATCCGAGTCAGGTTGGTGCTTATTTCCAATGGTCAAGCGACGTTTACTTTAATTGGGCGTGGGACAACTACACCGACAAATTAAATATTATTTGGCAATCAACGTCTCTGCCCGATTATAATAGCAATATTCATGAAGTAAGTCCTCCAAATTACAGGCGTCCAAACGACAACGGTACAGTTGATACTGAAACGCGACATTCGTTATGGGAGAATTATACTCTCGCACAAGGCGGAAATGGCAATCAAGATAATTATGCTTATGGATATTATGCTGATGGTTTTTATGACCGAAGACCCGCAGATAAAAGTAATGACTATACCAGCAATGGTGTTGTTGCAGGCGGAACAAAATATGCAGCATTCGGTGGAGGGCTATTCTTCAACGAAAATACAAAAGCAAGCCTGTTCTTCCCCGTGGGAGGACAAAGAGACGGCTCCACAGGAATTATTAAAAATCAAGGTATTACGGGATATTATCTCACAGGAGGAATGGATTCGTGGTTTAATCCAATGGGTATATGTCTACAAGACCACGGTTATACTGCAATGGGTGACATCCCAAGAGGACAAGGTAGTAATATTAGAAGCGTGAGAAATTAGTAAATGAGTGAATGAGTAAATAAGAATGTAGGGGCGTACCCTTGCGGTCGCCCGTAGAAAAAATAAAAAGAATGTAGGGGCGTACCCTTGCGGTTGCCCATAGAAAAACCAAAAACAAAAAATAAAAAAATAAAAATAAGAAATAAATTAATCAACCATTAAATTTTAAGACGATGAAAAGTATAATAAGAACAGGCTTAGTAATAACAGCCATAACAATAGCAAGTTGCACCAAAGATGAGGTGATCAACGTGAATAACCCTGCTTCAAATAGCATAGGTTTTGAAATAAGCACAGGTAAAACAAGAGCAATAACTGCAGATATTGACCTGCTTAAGTCAGATGCCAACGGTTTTGGTATCTTTGCCACTAACGGTTCTGATTCAGAACTGTTTATCGACAACGGCAAATATAAATACAACTCCGCTAATTATTTATGGAGTTGGGAAGGTAAATCAAGAAATTGGCCCGAAAGTGAAGATGAGGATGACAATATCGAAGATTATTATCCTATCAATTTTTATGCCTATTATCCTTATTCAGAAACGGAATTAGGAGAGGATTTACTTCATAGTTATGAAATTGCCGAAACACCCGAATTGCAGTTAGATTTATTAGCTGCTAAAAATGTAGACATTTTGTCCCGCCCCGAAACGAACTTAGTTCCGCTTTCTTTCAAACACATTTTATCTAAAATTGATTTCAGAGTTATATCTAATGAAGATTTTACTGTTGTAATTCAATCAATTGCCGTAAAGAATGTTGGTAAAGATGGAACTTTTGATTATTCTGAAATAATGTGGGCAGCCGCTCCCGAAGAATTTAATACGAGTTTCAGTTATTTGAAAGCAGCCGATAAGAAAGATAACATTTTCGCTGGAAACACAACAGCGGTGAATGTTGAAGGAACATCGGGTGCACTTATGCTGATGCCGCAAGATTTGAGCGGTCGCAAATGGGACAAAACAATCGCTAACCTTAATAATTTATCATACATTGAAGTGGTTTACCGTATTTTCAGAATCTCGGACGGTAGCGATGTAGTAGGATATACAAATGCCGAAGACCATCCAATGTATGAAGAATTAGGGAGTACCGTCACGGGACCTCTTTTTGTAAAAGTCGGATATCCGCTACCTACTAACTGGCTCATGAACAAAGCATATAAATATGATATATATTTAGATGGCTCATCGTCGGGCGGTATCGTGATAGACGAAGATTTTGTAGACGAAGATGGTGAAGATTCAGATCTACCCGTTGTCGACCCCGAAACAGAAGAACCTATCGAACCCGAAGATCCTATCTTTAATTTTAAACAAATTGGTTTTGATGTAGTGGTTATTGATTGGGAAGAAACTGATCCAAATAATTTATAAATAAAGAAATTCTGTAAAAAAGTTCATTGTAAAAATGTTAAATTTCAAAAAAGTTGATTATATCATGAAAACTTTTTGTTCCTCTGGTTCAAATTGAAGACAAGAACCAACCCCTGCCCCTTCCAACCGAGGGAAATGCAACCCAAGCCAAATTGGAAGACGGCAGGGGGGAGGAACTTTTTTTAAACGATACAATTAATTATAACATTAAAAATCAAATGAATATGAAAAAGCCACTTAAAAATATTATTTTAGCACTGTTAAGCCTTATGGTGCTACTTTTTTCATGCCAAAAAGATTCTGAAATTTTAGACTCGACCATAAGCACAAACCGAACTATATTGGTTTACCTCGGTGTTGACAATGATTTTCGTGCAGAAGCCGCTCAAAAAATTAATATTTTAATAAATAATTGGGATAAATCTTTTGACGGAAATCTTTTTGTTTACGCCGACACCGGAAAAGAGCCTGTTTTGTTACATATTTATTACGACCAACAACGTGCCACTGCGGACACCATCGATTTTTCTACTTTTGAAAATTCTGCAAATCCAACAACGTTAACAGAAGTTTTAAATAAGATTAAAGAATATCGACCTGCAAATTCTTATGGAATGGTTGTATTATCTCACGGAACAGGCTGGCTACCCGCTGAAATGTCAAAACCTGATATCGTACTGAAATCAGTGATTTTAGATACTACAACTGACGATAACTATAATTATATGGAATTATCTGATTTTGCAGATGCAATTCCTTATAAATTAGATTTCATCGTTTTTGATGCCTGTTTTATGGCATCGGTGGAGGTTTGTTACGAACTGAAAGATAAAGCTGAATATATTGTCGCATCGCCCGCCGAAGTGTTAGTTCCCGGTTTTGTGTATTCATCAATGATGCGGCATCTGTTGAAAAAGCAGCCCGATTTGATATCTGTTGCAGAAGATTTTTTCCAATACTATAATAACCAAAGTGACTTTTACCGTTCGGCAACTGTTAGTGTTATAAAAACATCACAACTTGATGATTTAATTCCAATTTTCAAACAAAAGACTACTTCCTACTTTGCCGACGAAACAGAATTGAATGAAATTCAAACATTTGGATATGGTACGCAAAAAATATATTTCGACCTCGGCAACTATTTAAATAAAATTGCCCCTGAAAATACCTCAGAAATAGAACAAATACTTAACCAATGTGTTATCTATAAGGCAAATACACCATATTACTATTCTGCAGGAACACGATCAATAAATCCAATTCAAGATTTCAGCGGTTTATCTATCTATATCCAACAAGAACAATATCCTAAAGCTAACCAAGCGTACAGAAAGCTTAGGTGGAGCGAGGGGGTTGGGAGTAGTGAGTGAATGAGTGAATGAGTGAATGAGTGAATGAGTGAATGAGTGAATGAGTAAATGAGTAAATGAGGGAATGAGTAAATGAGTGAATGAGAAAGAAAGCATTCCGTTAGGAATGCAACGCTTGGTAGAAATAATCAATAACAACACCCGCATTCCGTTAGGAATGCATCCCTAAATAGCAATAAAAAAAAATAATTCGAGAAAATTAGTGGCTAACAAAATAAAAATAAATCCGCGAAAATCCGTCTAATCCGTCTAATCCGTCCAATCCGCGAATCAAAAAAATAATTCGTGATAATTAGTGCAATTCGTGGCTAAAGTGAGTAGTGAGTAAATGAGAAAGAAAGTATTCTGTTGGAATGCATTCATTCCAATAAATTCAATGCATCTCCTAACGGAATGCAAAGAACCAAAAAAGTAGAACATTTTGGTTTCCTTTACAAAAATTGATTTTTCTTAATAAAAAACAAACAAACGTTTCTGATATCAGGAAGTCTGAAATTTATTATCGGTTAGTACTTTTAAATGCAATATTTTTTTATCCTTATTCACTCTGCAAATCATTAATTGTATTTTCAATCCATTTTTTAAATGTTGAAATCCGAGTCCATTCATTAATTTGACCATACATTCGAAATTTTTCTATATTTTCCGATGTAAGACCTCCTCCTGTTAATATTCCTACTATAAACAATTGGTCATTATCAGATTCAAAGAAAAGAGGACCGCCACTGTCTCCGCCGCCAGTTCCAAATTCAAGTTCTAACGGGCTGGAATCACCTAATTTGTTGGGAGTTATCTTTTCGGGGTCATCAAAATCAGCGAATAATTTACAATAATTGTCTAAATAGAGTGCTCCTCCGATGCTATCAATTACATTGTTACCTGCAATTTTTAAGTTTAACAATTCTGTAACTATTGTATTTCCAAAACCAGAGGCTCCAAAACCAACAAAAGTACCTATTTTTTCTTGTTCGTCAAATTTATCGTATAAAGTAGGAAAAACAACATCATTGACAGATTCTTCCAATTCAATTATCGCTATATCGAAATCGGGATCTTCTTCTGAATCAATAAAATAATTCGGGTGAAGTATCAGTTTTTTTCCATTTAAAATTTTGCCGTTGAGGTTGAAAATATATTTTTCTATAGAATCAATCCTTTCATTATAAGGATTATAAACAGTAACCGTTTTATTATCAATTTCGATTATTTCTTCTTCCGTGTCATAATCAATGAAAGAGTGTGCGGCGGTTAAAATATGTATGGGAGATATTAATACAAAAGTACCGCCATTACCGTTTTCCGCACTAAAATATCCTACACAATTAAATTTTGGTTGATTTGCATATTCTGTATATTTCTCAATTTTTTTGTCGTGTCGAATTATTACAGAAAAAACTTGTGAACAAAACAGAATAAAGAATAAGAATAATAAAAATTTTATTTTGCCTTCATTTAATGATTTTGAGTTCATAAAAAATCTCTAATTTGTTTATATTTAGCCACTAATTACACTAATTAACACTAATTTATTGAAATTGTTATTGAATATATTGAAATAATTTTTTTCATGTTCCTTATCTTATTATCTTCCCCAAAAATATTTTATATTATTCAATACTACTCATTTACTTATTCCCTCATTCCCTCATTCCCTCATTCACTTATTTAACCAAATATGCCATCAACGTATTTCCGTGTCTTACATACAAAATTCCTTTGTGCAGTACGGGATGCGCCCAATGTTGTTCTGTACCCATTGTAATCATAAATATGCTTACGAGGTCAAATTTTTCGGGTGTTGGTTTGACTAAAGCCATTTCTCCCCGTTCAGAATACATATAAAGCATACCGTCACCGTCTGCAATAACAACACCTTCGGTAATAGTGTTATCTTTGTACATAACTTTGCCTGTGTTCCATTCAATGCAGTGCCAAAATTTTGATGAGCGTCTATCGCCACCAATATAAGCGTAGTCACCAATTTTAACTATTCCTCCATGTTGCGATTTAATATCGTGGTTTTCCCATACTTTTTCGATGGAACGACCTCCATTTTTGAGGCGAAGCATCACAGAACCTAAGTCATAACCGTTGGTAATAAGCACCATATCTTTACCGTCATAAACAGGCGTATTTGGGTGAATTTGACGGTCATTTTCATATTTATGGTACCAAAGTAATTTTCCTGTTTGTGCCTCTAAACCGACAATATTCTTTTCCATTGTAGTTATAATCAGAGAAACTTCCTGATTTGAAATGTAAAGTGGTGAACAATAGGAAGAAAGGTCTCCTTTTCCGGGTGATGACCATATTAAAGAGCCATCTTTTTTGTTGAGTGCAACAATGTTATGCTGTTTACCTCCAACAGAGAGAATCACTTTATTGTCAATAATAAGCGGTGATTCGCATATTCCCCAACGGATATTACTTCCTCCAAAATCTTCAATGTTCTTTTTCCAAACAATTTCGTAGGTATTTATATCCATACAAATAAGGTTTCCCGTTCCCGAAAAGATGTAAATATTACCATCGTTAATAGTAACGGTACCGCGGGAACCGTTGTAGCTTTTATCCCACTCGTCGCCGTATGGTTTTTTCTTCAAAATTTTCCCATAGATATCGAAAACGAAGAGATGTCCTTCACCATCGACCAATCCTGTAACATAAATTTTGTTGTTTGCAATAGCCACTGATGAGTGTCCTTCGCCGAGACCGTCGTAGTGCCATAAAAGTTTTGGACCATCTGAAGCCCACTCTTTAAGAAGTCCTGTTTCGGAACTATAAATTCCTGTGCGGTTGTTCCGCCATTCGATGATATCTTGCGCCTGTAAAAAGAAGGCTGTAAATAACATCAAAATAAAAAATGGTGTTTTTTTCATATAAAATATGTTATGTATTAATTATTAAAATATTAGTTTCTTGTTTTAAGTCCTCGAACATTTGTAACATAAAACCCACGTCCGAAATCGGGATGCTCTTTTCCTTTTGTTAGGTCAATTTTTTCTATCCGTGTATCGCTTCCATGAAATACTCTCATAACCATCCTCCATTGTTTCGACAAATTTTCAACAAAGTCAAAATTGTGTCGCATTCATGCCTTGTGTGCTGATAATCATAATTATCGATTAAAAAATCCAAACCGCCAAATTCATCTAAATAGATAAAAGTCTCTCTCAAAGGACGTTTGAATCCATACGCAAATTCATTTATGATAAAATTCATGTAACGGGTACGGTTAATAGTATCAGTACCGTTGTCTAAAGTTTCGCGGTCTTTACTAGATAGTGGTGAATTTTTTTTTATCATTTACTTATTATTATAAAAAATCATGTATTTTATTTGTGTTGTAGTTTTTCCGGCAGTATGTGCAATTTTTGCACATACTTGATTTTCGCTTTGTTCGCCCGTTTCAAAGGTATTTTTGATGTGTTTTGTAATAACAGAACACTCAATATCAAACAACGCTGACATTGCTTTTTGCGTTACCCACAAATTTTCTATTCGCAACAGAACCTCTACTTTCGGTGCATTGCTGCCATCGCGGTAGATTATAATTTCTCGGGTTTCCCCTTCGTGAAGTACTACCTGATTATGTTTTTTCATTTTACAAAGCTATTTTTTCTTTCAGTTTCTCGTGGCATCAAAATCTGTTTTATATTAAAAATCATTTCTTTACTAATCGTTTATTTGTTATTTCTGATATTTTAAATTTTACAATTCTTTCTATTAATTCAAAAGGAATACGTTGGTTGAGTTGAAACTGTACAGATCCTTTTCCTTGCTTATATTTTGAAAGTTCTTCAACAAATTCACTGTGTCCGTTGGGTGTAGCGTAAAACCCTATATGATTTTTAAATGCTGCAAAATAAACCAATGGTTTTTTATTTATTTTGTAGCACGGCATTCTATATGAAATTAGTTCTTCTACATTTGGAACAATATCTTTAATCAATTTTCTAATTTTGTGTAAAATTTCTTGGACATTTTCGGGGTACTGTAAAATGTATTTTTCAATCTCGTTCATTTTTTCTTAGTTTTATCCATTGCCTTATATTATTTTTCATTTTATATAAATCATAAACGTTATTATTAAAACTTTATTATTTTTTCTCTGTTAAATGCCGCAGTTTCGCTAAACCGCAAGTTCTCTTGGATATTTCGTTAACAATTAATTGAATACGAGTTGCATATTCATAATAATGGAAATGCTTTGTAAAAATTTAACAGCATTATTGTTTCGGTGCGTATTTTGGTGCGTACAAAATTTTTCATTTTATCATCGAGTAAATCGCCGATTCCGTTCAAGAAACTTTTGTCGGGCAAACTATTAAGTGTGTCTATACATTTTTGCAGATAGTCTGCAAAAGGCATTTTCATTCTGTTTTCAACAATATTTTTATTTATTGGAGTGCGTTTTTCCATAAAAAACCAACAGTCAAAAACATCACGGTTTGCCAGTTCGTTTCTGTCTAACAATGCGCATAATTTGTGTGCAAACATATCTGAAATTTTCATAACAACCATATTGATTCCCATAAACGATTTAACTTCATAGTGATTGTCATGCAAACGGTTAGAAATTTCTATCTTCAATTTTCGTTCTCCACTTCCATAATTCAAAACAAGAATGGAACCGAAAAGCTTTTGTGCCTCATCGTCTATTTTTCCGTATTTTAGCAAAATTGTTTTTACTTTTTGATAAACTTCATTTTCTTTTTCATTTTTAAGTAGATTGAAATCCAAGTCAATTGAGAAACGCGGTAATTCGTAAAAAAACATCAAAGCTGTTCCGCCTTTAAAACCAAGTGAGTTAGCCAATTCTAAATCAGAATAAATATCCCGCAAAATTTGCAACATTAAATATTTGTGTTTATTTAAGTCCATGGTTTTTAAACAATTTTTCTACTCGTTTTGTTAAAATTTTTGAATTATAAATAGGCAAAATTTGCTCAATCATCTCTATTTTTAGCGGATTAAGATTGTCAAAATAGATAGCACCGTTCAAATAAAGCATATCCAAAAAAGCACGCTCCGGCGTGGCAATTGTTAGTCTATTTCCTTTTTGTTCAACTCCTTGTGAAGATATTAATAACTCATCTTTAATTTTACGAAAAGAAAATAATCTATTATCAATTTCAATTTCACGACTTAGATAGGAAATGATTGTCAAACGGTTGTCATACTGAAAAATAACCCCAGCCTGTTGCAAAACATTTTCCAACGAAATGTAAGCAGGGGCAAAAATACGGCACGCCAATTCTTGCAAATTGTAATTGTCCTTACAATAAATGCCCTTGCGTGGATTTTGCAACCTGTTTGTACGAACATAATAATTCAATTTCATATTCAACGAATTGAAATTTGTTTCGCCTATAAGCATTGCAACATCTTTCAATCGAAAAACCGTGCGGCTATCATTGTATAAAGTGTATATTAAATCCATAATTTCGTAATATGAACTAAATATTTTAAAAATTCAAATTATCAGTTTACAAATTCAATCTTTATAAACGTTATTTTTTATTTTTTATTGTATTTTGCGGTATCAGTTTCGCAGCCAAAGTTCCTGCGGATTGAGGAAGAAACGACTTTCACCACCGTTTATGCGGTAGACGAACGTTCGTTGTCGCATTGCCTTTTCTGCGGGTTAGGGCTGCCGTTGCGTCAAACCGCCCGTTAGACGTTCGGGCATTTTTCATTCTGACAACTTTGTCATTGTTTGAATTTCAAGTTCCGTGTATTGGCTCGAATTTGCATCTTGTTTTCTGCTTATTATTCCTGTTATTTTTACTTTGTCTCCAATGAAATATTCTGTATCCTCGACAATTAGTTCATTGTCAGACCAAATCCAATGTGATTTAATGGATAAAACCCAATTTCCATAAAAAGTTTCTAAACCAAATATTATACCGGGCAAACAAGGAACAGTTGTACAAGGATTTGGCATATCTATGATTGTACCTATGTATGTCGTTTTTTCTTTTCCACCCTTGCATTCACAATCTACAACGCCAAACGAGCCTCCTGCCTTATAACGTAGAAAAAGAGTGTCATTTTTTATTTCCCCTTTTCCTTGTAATGACGATTGAGTTCCGTCAAAATTACTCCACATTTGAAAAGGTATATACAAACTATCATTCGATACAGAAGCATTAAAATCAACAGAAGTCAAAGAACCAATGTTTATTAGCAAGTCGGCTTCAGTTCCCTTTTTTATAGTAACTTCACGTTCATCAAGAAACACACCGCCAGAAACATATTCTTCACACGTTCCTTCCAAATAATATATTCCTAAAAAACGCTGTACATCTTTACCTTCTACTGTTTGGTTGTTTTTGTCGCACGAAACAAAAAGAATAACCACAAGAGTTATTATCAGATTAAAACAAATTTTTATTTTCATATTGTCCTCCTATTTAATTGTTTAACATTCAATTATATCTTTATTTCTCTGTCAATTTCGCCCAATTCTTAATCATATTCGGTTTTCCCTACCGCACTGTCGCCCAGGCCTGACGGCTAACAACTAAATAGACGAACATTCATTTCACTTTATAAGCCATCAAAGTATTTCCGTGCCTCACGTACAATATTCCGTTATTAATTACGGGGTGTGCCCAATGCTGTTCTGTTCCCATTGTAATTTTAAATTTGCTAATCATGTCAAATTTTTGGGGTGAAATATTTACTAATGCCATATCTCCTTTGTCGGAATAGCAAAATAACATTCCATCTGCTGCTATTGTAACTCCTGTGGGTAAAGATTTATCTTGGTATAAAATATTTCCTGTTTTCCAGTCGGCACAGAACCAGAATTTGCTGAAATCACCTGATCCGTATATATGATCACCAATTTTAACCATTGCTCCAATTCTCGTATCAAGTAATTTTTGTTCCCAAACTTTTTCGACTGTTTTTCCTCCGTTTGTGAGTTTTAACATAACAGAACCTTTTCCGTATCCGCTTGTGCAAAGCACCATTCCGTTGCTATAAATTGGTGTGTTGGCGTGTACAGAATATCTGTTTTTATTTTCGTGGGACCATAATTTTTTGCCCGTTGCTATATCTATTCCAAGAATATGGTCTTCTGTCATTGTAATAATTTGTGGTATTTGCAGGTCGTTGGCATAAATTGGCGAACAGTAAGCGGCAGAACCCCCTTCGCCCGAAGATGCCCAGATTAACGAGCCGTCATTCTTGTTTAATGCGACTACATTATTGGTTTTTCCTCCAGGAGTAAAAATAATTTTTTCATTTACAATTAGAGGCGATTCATTGATACCCCATTTGATATTTTTTGCTCCAAAGTCTGTTTGAATATTCTTTTTCCAAATAAGGTTAAAGGAATTTTGGTCTAAACAGATTAAATCGCCTGTTCCTGTAGCAATGTAGAGTTTTCCTTCATTGATAGTAACAGTGCTTCGGGGACCGTTGTAGTTTTTGTCCCATTCGTTTCCGTACTCAATTTTGTTTAAAATTTTTCCGTTAATGTCAAAAACAAAGAGGTAGCCGGTTTTTCCTATTAAACCGGTAACATAAATTTTGTTGGCATCAATAGCCACAGACGAATGTCCTTCGCCCAAGCCATCATAGTGCCATAATAATTTGGGACCATCTTGACCCCAAGATTTTAGTAGGGTTGTTTCGTCATAAACGCCCGAACGGTCAGTTCCGCGCCATTGAATAGTCTTTTGTGCATAAATACTGAAAGACAAAAGAAATACTAAAGTTCCAAAAAAAAGTTTCATAATTAAATAATTATTTGATTTATAAGTTATTAACAATAATATTTTATTTAAAATTAATGCAAAAATAGAAAAATTTTTTCAATATCAAGTATTTAAACATTTTTTGTTTATTAAATTAACGGCATTATTCATAAATACTATTCATTGTCTCGCAGCATGCCACATATATCTGGGTATTGTTGTTTTTGCGACCCTTGCGGTTGCAAAATTACCATCCTATATGGCATTGTAGGGGCGAGGCTTGCCCTCGCCCTTTTTTTAGGCAACCGCAAGGGTTGCCCCTACAATTTATATCCCATATCATTCAAGGCAACCGCAAGGGTTGCCCATACAGACACCGTTAAACGATATTACATATTTGATTTATTATGAAAAATGTAGGTTAAAAATCAAAACACAATTTCATATTTTTCACTTTTTCGATATCGCAATCAATAAGATTTCCAAATCCAAATTGGTCAATAAATGGGTTTAAATTTGGAACAATTTTTCTTGCTGATGCATGAAACTCTTTTGCGACTGTTTCTTCGATTAGTTGTTTCAAATTTTCGGGATTAATTCCTGAACCGGGCATAATAATTATCTCTTCACCTGCATTTTCGACAAGTTGTTTAAGTAGCAGTATTGCATCGTGCGCTTTTTCTTTTTGACCTGACGTTAAAATTCTTTTGCATCCTGTTTGTTTTATAACTTCTAATGCCTCGAAAGGGTCGGGAGTTAAATCAAAACCTCTGATAAAGGTTGATTCCATTGGATATGCTAATTCGACAAGTTGTGACGTTCTATCAGCATCGACAGTTAAATCATTCAATAAAATGCTGAATGTAACTCCTTTACAACCTAACTTCTTGCATTCTAAAACTGATAATTTCATCATTTCAAATTCAGATTGGTTGTAACAAAAATTTCCACCTCGAGGTCTAATAATAGGAAATACAGGAATTGAAAGTTTATGGTTTGCGGTTTTAATAAGTGCAAAATCGGGAGTAGTTCCGCCTTCGGCAGCTCCTGCGCAAAGTTCTATCCTATCTGCGCCTGCTTGTTGGGCATCGATTGCGCCTGTCAGTGAAAAGGCACATATTTCTAATTTAAATGACTGTGGGCTAAATCCATCGGGGGATTCACTGATTTGAGGGATTGGATAGATTTTCACGGAATTTCTTCTTTTTAGCCACGAATTTCACAAATTAACACTAATTTTTCTGTGAGTCTTTGTGCTACTCTGTGTGCCTCTGTGTAATTATTTTTTTTAGTAACACAGAGATTCTTACTAACCACTAATCACTAACCACTACTATTTTAACTATCTCATTTCCAACCTTCACAAAATAAATACCAGAAGATAAATGCGAAATGTCTATTTCAACGGTTGCACGGTTCACGATAAACGGTTCACGGTGGACAATACGACCCGTGATATCTAATATCTCAATAGGGCGTATGTTATACGCCCCTACATCTGACATCTGATAACCTACAACTGAAAACTTTCCACTCGTTGGGTTAGGATATATCTGCAATCCACCGTTTTGGGAAATTGTTTCAATGTTTTCGTTACAGTCAACATTTTGCCATCGCAAGAAAGGCAATGTTTTGGTATCACAAATATTCCAAACTCCCGTTGGGTCGTTAATATCCCAAACTGTTTGATTCCAATTACTAACAGTATTATAGAAAGCAAGCGATTGCAGTTGAGCAAGAGTAGCATTTGCGCCTTCAATGCCGTTTAAATTAGGAGTAATAGTAACAGGAGTACCGTTTGCTTCGATAATCATTGTTTCAAGTGCATAGTTGTTTATAAATGCATTTGGGCTGTCAAAATCGGAACTTGTGATACGGTTAATGAAATTAGTTCCAGATGTAGCAATTACAGAAGGATTTGCTGCTACACAGTTTTTAATAACAGCGTTATTGTAAACTATTCCCGCCAATCCTCCAACATTTTCGAATCCTGTTACATTAACGGCAGCGTAGCAATTTTCAATAGCAAGAGTCGTTCCATAATTATTGTGTTCTCCTACTAACCCGCCGACATTGTAATTGCCTGTTACGTTTCCTTTTGCATAACAATTTTTTATAATACCAGAGTTAATTGCAGTAATTCCGCCACAAGAGCCCCAAGGAACAATTATTTCCACATCTGCATAACAACTTGATATTACAGAATTGCCATTGGAACCTGCAATACCTCCTAACCATCCGCCTGCTGTTGCTATTCCGGTTAGATTTCCAATTGCATAACAATTTTCAATCAAACAGTCATTATTAACGTTTCCTGCTATCAGTCCCACCCAATCTGATCCGCTTATGTTTCCGGTTACATAACAATTTTTGATGGTACTATTTTCAATATATCCCACGAGACCTCCTAAGTTCAATAATCCTTCGATGTCGCAGTTTTCTATTCCTAAATTTTCTATGGTTGCGTTTACAACATATCCAAAAAGTCCGACTTCAAATAGGGTGCTACTAATTTTCAGTCCGGTAATTTTTTTACCGTTGCCATCAAAATTTCCTTCAAAAACCAAATTTGGATTTTCATAAGGGTTTTTTCCGATTGCCTCCCATCCGTTTCCATCGGCATAGTCACTAAGATCTATATCAGACATCAAGATAAAATCTACGCCTGCTGTTAAGTTCCCGTTGCCTTCGTTTACAAAGTCGGCTAATGCCTTAAGATCGGCGGCTGTCCAAATTTCAGTATTAATAATCACAACAGATTTTGTGCCCTCAAAATAAATGTTTATTGGAACAGGGATAAATCCCAAAGTGAGAACCGCTTTTACTTCCAAAGTAAGAACGTTGTTTTCGATGTATCCATTTTCCAATGTAATAGCCGCAGGAACATCAGTAAGTGTAGCGCCATCGGGAAAATAAGGCGGCATCGGCGGTATTATTATTTCAGGAATAATTATATTCAAAGAGCCGCTTTTAGATAATTGGTAACCAACACCCGAAGGAGTAATTGTTATATCTTCTAATTCATATTCAGGCATAATATTGCCGTCGCCTAAGTCAATTTCTGCAATCACAAGACGATAGTCGGTGGCAGTTTGCCTCAATTCTATTGTAAGACCATCAAAAGTTTCGTCAATACTGAACAATGTTATAACCGCATTGACTTCGCCCGTATAATTTCCAAAAAGAGTTGCAGGAATATCTTGTGAGTGCGCTTTCGTATTTACAGTCATTCCTACAAGGAACAACATTATTGCTAAATAATTTAGTTTATTCATTTTCTTAATTAAAATAAATATTTGTAAAAAGAGTTCAGAAAAAAATGTTGGTTGAGGCTAATATTAAGGTAACCAAGTAATATTAAATGTTTTAGTAAATGCAACATTAGGCACTTCAAGAGTAACATCTTGGGCAAGTAAAAATACATCGTCGTTTATTTCTAAAAGCAAAACCAATCCGTTCCAAACACCATAAACAACAGATGTGCCACCCGAAGGAATTATATAATGATTACATGCTTTTCCTGCTATTGAAATAGTTCCAGGCTGCTTGAACTCAGATAAATATTCTTCCTCAATACTAAAAATAGAAGCAAAATAATTAATAGAGGGATCGTATGCATCATATTCATCAACCCAATAGCCACCTGCTCCCCAACAAAAAGTTTGTGTAATATGATTGACAATATAAACCATCTGATTTCCCATAATATATTCTTCGTCAAATATATCCCATCTAAATCTTTTACCATTTCCGTCAAATGTAATAACAAAATAGGTTCCGCCTTCTATTAAATATTTTATTGCTGCTTTTTCGACGTGCGTTGAAGTACCAAATTCGCCGGGATCATCATCATCTGAACATGGCACTATCAGGTCTTCAACATTATAAGTAGTGTTTCCTGGTTGTTGTGGGATTATTTTAAAATCTGAACCACCATTTGCAGTAACACTGACTGTAACCTGAGTATTTTCGGGTATAAAAGCAGAATATTCACCTTTGCTATTCGTAATTGCGCCTGTTTGTCCAACTTTCACTTCTACATAAGGAACAGGTTTATTACCATCGCAAACCACTTTACCTCTAACAGTAACTCGTTCTGCGGGTACATCTAAGTTTACCCACGAAAAATGAGTAACCTCGCCAACGTATACATTACCTTCTAATTTTGCAATTCCTGTTTCTTTCCAAATTCCTTTTTCGTCATCAAAATGCCAAAGAGGAATAGTTGGGGGAGGATTGTTTTCCATTCCTGCAGGGATTGGGTAAGTAAGGGTTGCGGGTTTGTCGCTAATTAATTGTAGCGGATTTCCGTCGTCGTCTGTAAGGCTAACTTCGGTCATACCCCACGAAACTAGCATTACTTGGTCGTTGTTTTCTGTAATTGCGGCTAAATCACCGCCGGGCATCATGCTCGAAAAATTTGGGTTGTTGGGGTCTAAATAAAGCATATCGGCATTAACTCTGCCGCTATAAGCCGAACCATCGGCACGCTTAATTGAAGACGATGCCAAATCTACTTTCATTCCTGCAGGAACTTGCAAAAGTTTTCCTTCAGATGAATTAAATTCGGTCTGTAGACTTATTGTACTGTTTCCCTTAGGGTGCATAACAGCTTCAATAAACATTTCATTTTCTTTTACACCAGAACGTGTAACAGAAAAATATTCCCTTTTTTCAAACAAAATGACAGCACGTTTGTCAATAACTTCGGCTTTGTCGAAAGTGAAAGTGCCGTCTTGTTTGGTAGTTGTAGTTAAATCACCTGTGGATACTTTTACTCCACTTAGTGGATTGCCGTCGGTGTCTTTAACTAACCCCAGTAGTTCCAAAGATTGCATATTTCCGTTTGTTTCAGTAGGATCATCACCTGGTTCTTCTTCTGGTTCTGATAAACCGGGCGAGCCTTTGTCGCAATTAATGATGGCAAAAGAAAATATCGCCATCATCATGATTAATCTTAAAAATTTCTTCATTGTTAAATGTGATTTTAATTAAACAAAAGTCATTATTAAATGTTTGATAATAAATAATTTATAATATTATTTTTATAAAAATAGTTTTGCAAAATTATATATATTATTTTAAACAACAAAGATTTTTGCAAAAAAAAGAAAAAAGGGTCAATTTGGTGGGGCAAAACTTGAAAATTTGAAGTCCCGAATTTCGCAATTTGGGCGACCGTAAAGTGTAACTCTCGGGGTTGTATGCAAGCGAGGGGACAGTGCGAAAATCAAAAAATCCGAAAATTTTATTTGAATAATTGAAATATAAAGTATATCTTTGCGTTTTTAAAAGAAAGCAAATCAGTACAAAGAACAGGAACTGATAAAAGAACTTGAAGCCTCATTTAAGGCATACAAAGAGTTTGGAGCAAGGAGTACGGCAAAATTAAAACCACTTCACAAATTTTTAGCAGAAACTTTGTGAAAAATTTTTGAAAATGATTATTCGATTCATTTTTTCGGAGAAGAAAACAAAGAAATTACAATTGAAGGAAAATATTATCCCAAAGACAATGATATTACAGTCCCACAAAACGGAAAACCCTGTTTTTTACTTCAGAAGGCGGTTAGAATGAAATTTTAAAATATTGTGAAAGCCCTGAGTTATTTCATATTTTGGTTTTCAAAACTTTACAAATACATTAGAATTAATATTAACAAAACTATTATAATGATAAAATTAAAAATTATCTTAACATTAACAATATCAATTTATTGTTTAAACATCTCCGCTCAAGATTGGTTTCAATGGCGAGGTGAAAATCGTCGTAACATAATAAGGAATAATTCAGCCAATTTGGATTGGTCGGAAGAAAAACCTCGTCTTGCGTGGATATTCAGGGATGCAGGGGCCGGATATTCATCGCCTGCTGTTGTTGGTACAACGTTATATTTGTCGGGTGCTGACAGTTGTGAATTTGCCTTTGCATTAGATACTGAAACGGGCAAATTAATCTGGAAACAACAACTTGGTGAGCGTTTTGTGCAGGAACATGGTGACGGTCCTCGCGGCACAATTACCGTTGATGACGACAGGCTCTATTTGTTACGTCCCGCAGGCGACATTCATTGTCTGTCGGCTATTGACGGAAAAATTTTGTGGCAAAGAAACCTACCCGAAGAGTTTGATGGCAAAATTATGTCCCAATGGGGTTACAGCGAATCACTTCTGATAGACGATAATCTAATGATTTGCACCCCTGGTGGCGAAAGTGGAACCATGGCGGCTCTCGACAAATATTCAGGCAAAACTGTTTGGATTGCAAAAGAATGGACAGACGAAGCTGCATATTCATCGCCCATTGTTGCTGAAATTGAAGGAGTTAGGCAATATATTCAGCAATCCGCAAAAGGCATTGCAGGTGTTTCGGCAAAAGATGGCAAATTGCTTTGGCGCCTTGAAATCGAAGGTTATAAAGTTGCAGTAATTCCTACGCCCCTCTACCACGAAAATTTAGTTTATGCTACAGCCGGTTACAATGCAGGATCAACTGCTATCCGACTTTCAAAGGAAAATGAAACTTTTAAAACCGAAATTGTATATGCCAACACAAATATGTGCAATTATAGTAGCGGAGTTGTATTGATTGATGGTTATCTTTACGGTTTTTCAGAAACTTCTGGGTGGACTTGTCAAAATCTTGAAACCGGCGAAAATGTCTGGCATATCGGTAGAGGCGGCAGCAAATTTGGAAATGGTGGAATGGTCGCTATTAATGACCGTCTATTACTGTCTGAAGGTCGTGGCGCACTGCTACTAATCGAAGCATCTCCAAACGGTTGGAAAGAGTTTGGCGGATTTGATGTTCCTGAACGAACAACAATAGAAACCAACGATAATTTAGTTTTGACGCATCATGTTGTTGCAAATGGAAAATTGTATGTTAGAGATCAGGATTTATTGTTTTGTTATGAATTATGATTAATAATGAGATTTCCAATATTGATTTTTCACCTATTTTGGAAGAAATGTTAATACAAGAAAAAATAGTTCAAATCGTGTTGTCCGGTTTTAGTATGTTTCCTTTTTTGGTGCATAACGACATTGTACAAATCAAGACAATAGATATTGAAAACCTCAAAATTGGCGATGTTGTTGTCTTTAAGATAGATAACAAGTGGGTAACACACAGGTTAATAAAACGAAACAGAAAAAAAAATCTTTTTTATACCCGCGGAGATAGCAAACTTATAAAGGACAATCCTATAAAACCAGAACAAATAAAAGGAACAGTAACCAAAATTGTCAAATCTCGCTGGAAATTAGCACATTTTGCCATTGGAAATAATAGAAAATTTATTGCATTTTGCCTGCCTGTTATTGCTCCGATAACAAATTTTTTGATTTGGGTATGGACAAAAATTAATCACAAAAATTAATTTTAAATTGCATTATTCATAAGAAATGAAAATATCATTTAACCACTAATCACTAACCACTAACCACTATAATGAATTTAAGAAGAAAAATTGTTTTAAGTATACTAATAATAAGCAATATTATGTATTCAAAACCAAAAGAAACGGAGTCATTATATCCAACTGATGTTTATCAAATTGGTGCTCAATGGGCTGATTCTATTTACAATATTTTAACAGAAGAGGAACGGATTGCACAACTTTTTTGGATTGCAATAGAAAATCCTGATAATAAAGTTGCTTTTGACCGTTATAAAAAATTGATTGAAAATAATCAACCCGGTGGGATTATTTTGTTTCGGATGACTCCTCAAAAAGCACAAGAAGTAATTGCAGAATACCAAAGTATTTCAAAAATACCACTTATTGTCTCAATAGATGGCGAAAATGGAGTTGCCATGCGTTTTTCGGGTGTTGTTGAATTTCCAAAAGCAATGACGCTTGGTGCAATTCGAGATGACTCGCTGATTTATGCAATGGGTCTCGAAATAGCGCGGCAATGTAAAATTATGGGTATTCATGCCAATTTAGCTCCCGTTGCAGATATTAATAGCAATCCTAAAAACCCCGTTATTGGAGTACGTTCCTACGGCGACAACCCTAAAAATGTCGCACGAAAAGCATCCGCATATATGCAAGGACTGCAAGATGGAGGCGTTATGGCAGTCGCAAAACACTTCCCCGGACACGGCGATACTGATACCGATTCCCACAAAACACTTCCTCAAATTAATCACAATAGAGCAAGACTTGACTCCGTTGAACTTTTCCCCTTTAAAACACTCGCTAATGAAGGAATTTGGGGAATTATGAGCTCGCACTTAGAAGTTCCTGCACTAGAACCAAAAACTAATATTCCTGCAACTTTTTCGAGCAATATAATGAAAAATATCCTGAAAAACGAATTTAATTTCACAGGTTTAGTAATTTCCGATGCAGTTAATATGAAAGGTGCTAAAATTATGGGAAAACCGGGTGAAGTAGATGCATTGGCATTGGCTGCCGGTAACGATATAATCCTCTTTACCGAAAACCTGCCCGAAGCAATTAATAAAGTTAAAGAGTTTATTAATGATAAAAAAATAACAGCACAAGAAATTGAAGATAAATGTAAACGTTCGTTAGCCTTCAAATACTTTCTGACTCAAAATGATACTATTAAAATAGCTCCCGAAAAATTACTTAGCGAACTTAATTCTCCCGAAGCAAAAAAATTGAACAGACAACTCTACGAAGCCGCTGTGAAAGTGATTAGTAATAAAAATAACGTTATTCCTATAAAAGATAATTCTGAAAAATGGGGATGTTTTATTATTGGCGATATCTCTAATTTTGAAAAAATAATCAATCAACAACCTAATATTGAGTTATTTAAACTCCCGCTCAATAATGATGCAAATTTTCAGGAAGTCTTTAAAAAAGCAAAGAATTACACAAACATAATTTTTGTTGTTGCCGATGAAAGTTGGGGACGCAATACGGCAAACAATTCCAAAAAGCAGCAAATTTACGATATAGCAAAAAGCAGCAAATCAATTTTTGTTTTTATGGGAAATGTTTATAGGTTTTCGAATTGGAGAACCTATAATATTTTTGATGGTACGCTTGTTGTTTATCAGAAAACCCCAGAGGCACAAGAAGCAATGGTTAAAAGATTAATTAAGAAGTAGTTACGGGTGATAATGTTCATTGTTATTTAAAATAATGCAACACCATAAAATGCTGGTTTAAGTGTGAATATCTTTGAGTTATAGGTTATGCAGTAAGAGTAAGCCAAAAAGTAGGAAAAATAATTAGGAAAATTTTTTCTGTATTCTGTTTTGCTGTTTTGTTGTTTTTTCAGAAATAATATTTACCTTTGCGCTATGATTTTTAAAGAATAAATAAAATATTCTCACTTGCAGGCTATTGTGAGACACCCCATTGAAAAGTGGATAGCAGACGTTACTGCCGCAAAATGAACGACGGAAATATAGAATTTGAGTACATTTTTAATAAAAAGATATGTAATGAGACAGTGTAGTAATTTAAATAAAGTAATGGAAACCAGAACGAGATTAATTATAACAATCATGCTGCTTGCCGTAGGTATTGGTAATTATGCGCAAGAGCCCACATACAAGAAAGAGGGTGAGCCAGACGAACTTGGTTGGTATAAGGTATCGGAAAAAAAGAAGTTTGGTTTCATTGACGAAAAGGGAAATATTGTAGTACCGATAATTTACGAAGGAACAGGATGGGTCTACAGCGATGGTCTACTCCTCGTACGGAAAAATAAATGGGGTTACGTGAACCGTCAGGGACAGGAAGTCATCCCGCTGATTTACGATGAAGCCCATCCGTTCTCGAATGGCGTTGCCCGCATTAAACGTGACAAAAAATGTGGCATAATTGATACGACAGGCGCTGAAATATTGCCAATTGTTTACGATGAAATCAAAAATTTTTCGTGGGGTGCTGCGCTCGTCAAACGCGAGGGAAAATGGGGAGTTATTGATACCACCTACCGTGAAATATGCAAACCTGTTTATGATGATATCGGAATTTTCGGGGAAGTATTGTTTGATTTTGCATTTGTCAAACGCGAAGATAAATGGGGAATAATTGATATGCAATGGAAAGAAGTTATCCCTGCGCAGTATGAAGCCATCATTTTCGACGAAGGTCTTGCGCCCCTGAGAGGTCACGGAAAAATTGGGTTTATCAACGAACGATGCAAGATGGTCATCCCTGCGGATTATGACGACTGCACCTACTTTTCGAATGGATCAGTTGCAGTAAAACAAAACGGCTTGTGGGGCTACATCGACAGAGAAGGGAAAATTGTTATTCCTTGCAAGTTGAATTACGAACAATACGGTCCATACTCCGAAGGATTAATCGCCGTGATGCGAAATAAAAAATGGGGTTATATAGACACGGCTGAAAAAGTGGTTATCCCGATAAAATTAAACTATGACAAGGTATTTGGTTTTTCGGAAGGTATGGCAAAGGTGATGAAGAAAGATAAGTATGGCTTTATTAACTTGGCAGGCAAAGAAGTTATTAAACCAAAATATATCGCGGCAATTGATTTTGAAAACGGGGTAACAGTAGCAACGAAAGTCATGGTGAACCTTGATATTGAAGCAGAATTACGTGCTACCGCCGCCGCTTTACAAGGAATGGCTGATCAATTATTTGCCGTCAGCACGGCAATGATGTCTATGTCAGCACTTGAACAACAAAGAGTATATCATGGACCTACCGGTGGCAATCTGCAAGCCGAACAGAAAAAACAAAGATGGGAGCAGCAATTTCAACAAAAACAGAGAGAAATAGAGAACAAATACAACAGCGACATGCAAAGAGCGGCGATGCAGCGCGCAGCAGGAGCAAACATAAGGAATAATTTGTCTACTATTGTACCCGAACATATATTAATTGACAAATCAGGCAAAGAGTTGCTTCGATCCAATCGAAGGTTCACATCTGTTGTGAAATTGGATTCTGTTCCGGGCAACTGGTATTTGCTCACCAGGGCATACGGTATCGGCAAATTTGGCGAATGGGGCGGAGGGCTCCGAAATTACTACGGGATATATGATCTGGATCAAAAAAAGGAAATAGTCCGGTCGAACTTCTACTACTCCAGATTCGACATGGCTACTTTTGAAGAAAAAGGATGGATTGTTGTTGCCACTGCAAAATCTTCTTTTAAAGACCCCTTGAAGCACCTCTTCGGTATCATCGACTATTCGGACAATGTGGTTATTCCATTGGAGCACGAAATATTTGACGTAACGGTCTTCTATCCGCACGAAAGAATCCTTGTAGGTGATGTTCTCAAAGGCAAGATTACATTTATACTTGGCGTTACCGGCGGATATACAGTAATAGAAACCACCTACGGAATCATAGATTATTCTGGAAAGGTGATAATTCCCAAAACGATTGCCGAAGGCATCGAACTGATAGACAACAGTTTTGTGATGACCCTTAGAGAAGGCGACAAATTATATTTTGACTTAGACGGGCGAGAAATAAGAAAATGATAGAAGAATTTCCCAATTTAGCAAAAAACAGCAAATCAATTTTTGTTTTTATGGGAAATGTTTATAGGTTTTCGAATTGGAGAACCTATAATATTTTTGATGGTACGCTTGTTATTTATCAGAAAACCCCAGAGGCACAAGAAACAATAGTTAAAAGATTAATTAAGAAGTAGTTACGGGTGATAATGTTCATTGTTATTTAAAAATTCAATGTATCGCCCACCGGGATGCCAAATACTGACAACTGACAACTAAAAACTAATTAATGCAAGTAGTGCAAAAGTTGCTAACCAATGTTCACCTTCATAACTACCGTCAACAATTTCCGGCAAACTATGTTTAATATGATCTTCGGCAATTTTTTTGAGGAAGGCATATTTAGGCAAAGTTTTAGCAATTTCGTTGAGGCATCTTGCGCGACTGAAATTTAATCCGTCAATATGAACTAATTTTCCGTCTGTTCTATCAGAAACCTGTGCAGGAAGGAGAATAAAATCTGCTCTGATTAATTGTGGCAAAAAGGTTTGTAGCCACTCTTCGAACTCTTCGGTTGGTAGTATTCTCCGCATTAAGTCGGCTTCTTCTAAGCATGGAGATAAAAAGTCGAAACCGTTTGGTTCCCAGTCAATAGGGCACCCTTCGTCGCTCCAATAAAAATTTAATGCCACAGTTTCGATAAGTGTCATCAACTCGTCGTTTCTTGTTGTTTTAGCGTAGTCCCACGCAAAACTTAACCCAAATGCGGTATTTGAGTGCTCGCCAACTCTAATAGGATAATTTAATTTTGGTAAAAAATCAAAATAGAGTTCTAAAATTTTGTCCACTAACGGTTGAAGGTTTTCTTCTAATGTTCGAGCGAATGGGTCGTTCCATGTGTTAAGTTCTTCGGTTAATTTTAGTATCCATGCCCAGCCATAAGTCCTTTCCCACGATTTTTCATGTTTTCTATCAAAATAAGCAACTTCAACCGCAATGTTTTCTGCTGAAATGTTTTCGCTTAATTTCAGACGTATTTCTTTATTGTTTTCTACATTTGGAAACAATTTCAGAATTTTTACAAGCATCCAATGTCCATGAACGGACGAATGCCAATCAAAACAGCCGTAGAATGCCGGATGTAATTGGTGAGGCTCGGCAAGTTCGCTGCGGTCAAGCAAAGTTTGTCCTAATTTGTTAGGATATTCTTGTTGCAAACATTTTAAAGGCAATTTAGAGAGACGTAATGCCTCATCTTGTTTTATATTGCCACGTTGCGCATTCGCCGACAAAATAATTGCCGCCGAACAAATAATTGTCAAAATGGTTTTATTCATTATTATTATATTAAAAAAATTGATAATTCTATTTTAAGATTCGTTATTCATAGCCGTTTTTCTTTTATTTTCTAAGAATCGTTCTACTTCTTCGGGGGTTGTTTTCCATCTTTCGTGCATCCAGACCCATTGTTCAGGATATTGTGCAATCATTTTTTCGTAAATTTCGGTGTGAATTCTAGTATTTTCATACAAGTCGTGTTCTAAATTTCCCGTATCAATAAAGGGGACTGGCGGGAGAATTTTGAAACAATATTTTTTGTCAGGTTTTCGTATCATAAACATCGGAACGACAACTGCTTTTGAATCAAATGCTAACCGCGCAACTCCTAAGGGCGTATAAGCAGGTTTTCCAAAAAAATTTACAAAAACTCCTTTTGTCTTAGTATCTTGGTCGGTCATTATTATCAGGCATTCCCCTTTTTTAAGTACTTCAATCAATTGCGGATATTTACTACCTCGACCGATGTTTTTCATACCTCTTTTTTGCCGATAACTAACAATAAGGTCGTCAATTTTTTTGTTTTTCATTTGACGGCTAAGTGCAGACGTTTCAAAACCTAAAATGGGAGGCATAATTGCGGAAAATTCCCAAGAACTGAGGTGTCCCGTCATACAAAGAACGCCGCGACCTTCTTTATATGCTTGTTCTAAATGTTCAATGCCCTCAAAATCAATAATTTTAGAGAATTGTTCTTTACGTAAAAATTTTATTGTATGCAGATAATCGGCAAATGCCAATGCCAAATTGACAAATACTTTTTTTGCCATAACTTTGATTTCTTTATCAGTTTTAGTTTCTCCATAAGCAATTTTCAAATTTTTGATAGTTTTTTCCCGCTCCTTCCTAACAAAGAAAAATGAAAGCCGCCCCAATCCCGCAAAAACACAGATTACCAAAGACCTCGGAGCAAGACGTACTTTATACATGAATATTTTTATAAAAAAAATTAGTATAGAATATTTTATTTTTCTACGCAATTTGTGCATTGTTATTGACAATTTTAAAAAGTTTTGAATTACAAAATTAGATATTTTTTTCGTATTTCATAAAGAATAATTAAAAAATTTTTGCAAAATAAAATTTTTTTTCTAATAAATGACGAATTTCAAAATAACGTAGAATCTCCTTCCAGATTTGTTTGTTGTAGGGCATACCTCTATTTGGTTTCTGCAAAATCATTTTCATCACTACTCGTTACCGACTAAAGGTATCAAAATCCTAAAAGTAGTTCCTTTCTTTGTTGTTGAGGATGGAATAAAAAGTTTTCCATTATGATATTGTTCTACAATTCTTTTAGCGAGAGTAAGTCCTAATCCCCATCCTTTTGGTTTTGTTGAATATCCGGGTTTAAAGACAGATTTTTGCAGGTTTCGAGCGATTCCTTTTCCAGTATCCGAAATATCAATAATTAATTTTTCTTTTTGTTCGAAAATATGGACATCAATTGCGCCCTCCCCTTCCATCGCATCGATTGCATTTTTGCAAATGTTTTCAATGACCCATTCAAAAAGGGGACGGCACATTTTAATTTCAAAATCATTTTGAATATCGTTTTTAATAGAAAAAGTTACTAATTTAGATGAGCGATTTCGCAAGTACTCTATCATTTGCTCTACGACTTCAATAATTTTTTCATTTTCGAGTTCGGGTTTAGAGCCAATTTTTGAAAAACGTGCGGTAATTGTCAAAAGTCTTTTAATGTCAAATCGCATCTCATTAATGTACTTTGTGTCGCATTGTTTTAGTTCTAAAATGTCCATCCACCCTAAGAGGGATGAGGTTGGTGTGCCGAGTTGGTGTGCAGTTTCGCGAGCCATACCTACCCAAACATGATCTTGTTCCCAGCGGCGAGCAGTGCTAAATGCGGTGTAAGCAATTATCATAAAAACAAAAACAATAAATAATTGCACAACAGGAAACCACTGAAGCTTTGATATTAATAGTGATTCACTATAATAAAGGTATTGTTTATCGTCATCGCCAAGGCTGATTATAACAGGCTCTCTCTCTTTTTTCATCTTTGAAAGAACTTTTTGAAGATGTTTTTCCTGCTTGTCGGCGGGAACATCGATGTTTCTGTGTTCGACCACATTGCCTTCGATATCCGTTAATATTACAGGGATATTGGTATTTGTGGTAATTATTTCAAGGATAAGTTCGAAGTCATCACTCGTATATTGATCATTAGCAAGTTTATTATATGCTAACGACCATATTTTCATTCTTTTATGTACCTCAGAGCTCAGTTCTTTTGAAAGACGACTCGTATATAAAAGAGAAAAGATACTGATAACAACCGCTCCCAGAATAAGAAAAAATTTCCACCTCCTTTTTTTTAAGTATTGTTTCATAAATTAGAGTTTAGATAATTATATTTTACTTTATATATTGGGGTTCAAAAAATTATGAATCTGTGAAAATCCGCCTAATCAGTTTAATCCACGAATCCAAAATTTTTAATAATAACTAAAAAAATTTATATTTATTTTGTAAAAAAAGGTTTTTACACATATTTTAACATTTATTAACATTTTTTATGATATTTTTTTTGGTAAATAGAAAAAATAACAATACTTTTGCGGCGTTTTTCATGATATTTTAATTTTTAAATTATTGAAGTGGAAGGATTTGGCTGCTTGCAACCACTTAAAAAATTGCTAAAATGCATTTTTTTTTACCCCCCTCCACAAAAATAATTAACAATAGTATTAAACCTTTATTTTATATATTATTATGAGTTATTTTTTTACGTCTGAGTCGGTATCCGAAGGTCATCCTGACAAAGTAGCCGACCAGATTTCAGATGCAATTCTTGACGAATTGTTACGTCAAGATAAAAATTCACGCGTAGCCTGTGAAACATTGGTAACAACGGGCTTAGTTGTAGTGGGCGGAGAAATAAGAACTAAAGGTTATGTTCCTGTTCAAAAAATTGTCCGTCAAGTAATTGAAGGTATTGGCTACACAAAAGCCGAATATATGTTCGATAGCGGCTCGTGCGGAGTTGTTTCGGTCATTGATGAGCAATCGGATGATATCAACCGTGGTGTAGACCGCGAAACAGAAGAGACCCAAGGAGCCGGCGACCAAGGCATGATGTTCGGATATGCATGCCGCGACACCGAAGATTTTATGCCGTTACCTTTGCATTTGTCACATCTACTTTTGATGGAACTGGCTCAAATAAGGCACGATGGCAAAGAGATGACCTATCTGCGTCCCGATGCAAAATCACAAGTTACCCTCGAATACAACGCAGACAACACTCCCAAAAGAGTGCATACGATTGTGGTTTCAACGCAGCATGACCCCTTTGCAGAAGATGACATAATGCAAAAAACTATCAAAAAAGATGTTCAAAACATTCTTATTCCGAGAGTTATAAAAAAATTAAATTCCTCAATTTCCGGACTTTTTGATGATTATATTTTGCATGTCAATCCTACAGGAAAATTTGTAATTGGCGGTCCTCACGGTGATACCGGTCTTACAGGCAGAAAAATTATCGTTGACACTTACGGAGGTAAAGGGGCGCATGGAGGTGGTGCTTTTTCGGGAAAAGATAGTTCTAAAGTAGACCGTTCCGCTGCTTATGCCGCACGACATATTGCAAAAAATATGGTCGCAGCTGGTGTTGCAGACGAAATCCTGATTCAAGTAGCATACGCAATTGGAGTTGCAGAACCTGTCGGAATTTACGTTAATACCAACGGAACAGCAAAAGTTGATTTGCCCGACAGCGAAATCGCTCAAAGAATTACAAAATTATTCGATATGCGTCCTTTTAAGATTATTAACCGTTTAGGATTGAAAAATCCAATTTTTGAAGCCACAGCGGCTTACGGACACATGGGACGTAAACCATACAAAAAAGTCATAAAAGTATTAGAAAACGGCACCGAAATTGAAAAAGAAGTTGAGTTTTTTACGTGGGAGAAACTCGATTTTGTAGAAGCAATTAAAGAAGAGTTTAAAATCTAACCTGCATTATTCATATATTGCTGCAGGCTAAAGCCCGCAGTTAATAAAAAATAGTCACTGAAGGGACTATTTTAGCCTGCATTATTCATAAAGCAAATATTTTATATCTTTTAACGGTGTGTGTATGGGCAACCCTTGCGGTTGCCCTTAATAATATGGAGATAACCATTGTAGGGGCAACCCTTGCGGTTGCCTAAATAAAAAAAAGCGAGGGCAAGCCTCGCCCCTACAATATTATTTGGGATGGTAATTATGCGACCGCAAGGGTCGCACACACAACGGTACCCAACATTGAAGGGGCAACACTTGCGGTTGCCTTAACTTTTATGAGTAATATAGGTTAAAATGCCCGATATAAAAATCTTTATTATCTGTGAAATTCTGTCGCATCTGTGTTATCTGTGTGCATTTCATTATTTTGATGAGTAAAATAGGGTAATTAATCTTTGTGGATTTTCTGTAATTGTGCACTTTATGCAAAAAAAGACCTACTTTAAAGTTATGTGTAAAATGTCGCAGACAAAGATTCCTCACTAAACTCGGAATGACCATATCATTCATTTTGTTGAGACAAGTTTCCGCAGCGGTAGTGCCGCAACGGAAACTGAACTGTTCAACGTAATAATTCGTCATTCCGAATGAGACGTAGTGAAATGAGGAATCTGAAAATGTGCCATTTTAAAATAAATTACAAAACACTATTTGACTCCTGTATCTGCCTTTAAATGAAGGAAATGATAAAGGGCAACCTCAAAGAATGCAAAAATTTATGTCAATAAAATAGAAAAAAAATATTTTTTTTACCAAAAATTTTGCGGATTCAAAAATTAGTTTTATCTTTGCGGCGTATTAAATTAATATTTATGGTGTCTAATGGCGGGGTGTAGCGCAGTCCGGTTAGCGCACCTGCTTTGGGAGCAGGGGGCCGCAGGTTCGAATCCTGCTACCCCGACCAAAAATAATTAAAGTCTTGCAAAAATTTTGTAAGACTTTTTTTTTATGGTTTTTGTTTCAGTTTTTTTGTTCGAAAAAAAAATGCTATCTTTGTATGATTTTTTTAAAATTGAGATAAAAGGAAAACATTATGTCTGAAAGTGTCAAATATGGAATAAAAGATTTAGCCACAGAAGATCGTCCGCGCGAAAAATTTTTGCAAAAAGGTTTTTTTGCACTTTCTGATGCCGAACTTATAGCAATAATAATTGGTTCGGGTAGTTCCAAAGAATCTGCGGTTGAGCTTGCTCAAAAAATAATGATAAAATATCGAAATAATTTGAACGAATTAGGGAAGGCAACCGTCGAACAACTAACAGAAAGTTTTCATGGAGTTGGTATTGCCAAAGCAGTTTCGATAGTCGCAGCGATGGAGTTAGGTCGAAGACGCTCCTTTCAAAATGTTCTTGAATCACCTGTTATTGATAATAGTTTTGATATCTTTAATCTGTTTTTGCCTATTTTGGGTGACCTTCAACACGAAGAATTTTGGGTACTATTTTTGAATCGCGCAAATAAAATAATATCAAAATATAATGTTAGCAAAGGAGGAATATCGTCAACATCGGCAGATGTACGCATTATTATGAAAAAGGCTCTCGAAAACAACGCTTCATCTATTGTCATTTGCCATAATCATCCATCTGGAAAGTCGAATCCGAGCAACGAAGACATTAACCTTACTAACAGATTAGTAGAAGCAGGAAAAATTATGGAAATTCCGTTGAGGGATCATTTAATTATCAGCGATAACCGCTATTATAGTTTTTATGATAATAATTTAATTAAATAATCATTTAGTTTTCAAGAAATTACATCGTTTATAAATTAGAATTAACACAATTTTTAATTGACTTTAAATATGGAAATAAAAATTATTAATCAGCCGCCGTCAGTAATCAATCGTTTTGTAGCAGAAATGCGTGATATTGAAATACAAAATTACTCTTTGCGTTTTCGTAGGAATATGGAACGTCTTGGCGAAGTTTTTGCTTATGAAATTAGCAAGTCGTTGAATTATAAGCAAAAGAAAGTTCGAACTCCCTTAGGGTTTTCAAAAGAATGGTATTTGAACGATAAAATTGTTTTGTCATCCATTTTGCGAGCAGGAATTCCTTTTCACAACGGTTTACTCAATTATTTTGATGATGCCGAAAATGCTTTTGTTTCAGCATACAGACGCTATTCGGAAGAAGGCGATTTCGACATTAGGGTTGAATATATTTCAAGCCCAGATTTAAATGAAAAAGTTTTGATTTTAGCAGACCCCATGCTTGCTACAGGTTCTTCTATGGAATTGTCTTACAAAGCGTTACTTACAAATGGAAAACCTAAACATACTCATATAGTCAGCATTATTGCCGGACAAGCGGGAGTTGATTACATCGAAGAAAAATTGAAATTTGAACCGGTAACTTTATGGCTCGCCGCATTAGACGAAGAATTGAACGCTAAATCTTATATTGTTCCCGGACTTGGAGACGCCGGCGATTTGGCTTATGGTGCTAAATTGTAAATTTAGTTGTCAGTTATCAGTTTTCATTGAATTTAAAATGAGTGAAACACTCCGTTAGGCGGTGTTTTGATATTTTCGAAAAATGTCGGAGATGCCCCGAATTGCGCTTACGCTAACTCGGGGTATTCTCCCAAAACACAAACCCCACATAACCTCTCTTATATATACTATTTTTTGATTATTTTTTTGGTTATCATTTCTTTGTCTGTATTAATTCGAATAAAATAGATGCCTGCTGATAAAAACGAAATGTCGACCATTGCACCATTGTCGATTGGGCGTATGGTATACGCCCCTACATTGCGTCCTGAAACATCAAATATTTCAATAGGACGAATGTTATTCGACCCTTCATCTGGGCAAACAAATAGGTTTGCCCCTACAACTGAAAACTTTCCATCCGTGGGATTTGGATAAATAACAATAGATGTTTCTACAATATTTTCAGTCATAACTCCTAATGAGCCATTTTCATAAGCACCCATATCAACTATTTCGTTCCAAATTCTTGGATTTCCATCTAAATCAACAATATTGTCTGGGGCAATAAGTTCGTTATTACCTGCGTCAATGCATGGTGAATTTTCGCTAAGTCTGAAATTTCCATTATTGGGGTTGGTAAACATGGGACCACCGTTTAAATTATCTGACGTTAAGTTGATATTTCCATCACCCGTGAAGCCTCCCATTACGGCAGTATATGTTACTGATGGGTAATTTCCTGACGAATTAGTTATTTGTATGCCTGTATTTCGCCAAACAATAGAGTTGTTTATGTTTCGTGTGTTATAGATACCGCTGCCGCCTGCGTTGTCGTCGTTAGAAACTACCGTACAATTAGTTACCGTTCCATTATTGTAAATTCCGCTGCCAATGGGAGTATATGAACCCGTAGCAGTTTCAACCGTGTTGCCCGTAACCAAACAATTAGATATTGTTACATCGCTACCATAGTTGTAAATTCCGCCGCCGTTAACACTAAAAGTAGCACTTAGGGGACGAGTAGCAATGTTACCACTTATTATACAATTGGTTACGTTTCCGTTTGTGCTTTCATAATATATTCCGCCGCCCATACCTTCAACAATGTTATTGTGTATTACACAATTAGTTATCGGTGTTCTAAAATAAACGTGAATACCGCCACCCATAGCATAATTGTCAGGATACGCTGCGCTGTTTCCCGTAATTATGCAATTATCTACAATTCCATAAGCCCTACAGAATATTCCACCGCCATTATAAGCAGTATTGTCAATAATTTTACAGTTTGTAATTATTCCGTAAAAGCCATTGTATATTCCGCCGCCTGAACCACTTGTAACGTTTTCGCTAATCAAACAGTCGGTAACCGTTCCGCCGTCGTTATAGATTCCTCCGTAGTTGGAACTTTCATTTTCACTTATTACAGAGTTGATTAATTTACCGTTTTTACGTATATAAGCGCCGCCTATTCCGTTAGTTAGCGTAACGCCATCAAAAAATGTTTCCATTATTTCAAATTCTATCGGTTGATTAAGAACTTGTCTTAAATTTCGTCCGTCAATAATTGTAGGGGATGTAAATTCCCACGGTTCTATTATACCGTTACCATCTAAATCGCTTTTAGTACGGCTGCTTACGGCAGTTTCATTGCCGTTAAATCCGCCATAAACATTCACACGTTCTTTCATTGTTAAAGTAGAAGAAATTTGATATGTTCCGCTTGCAATCCAAATTTGTCCGCCTTGGTCGAGCATTGCCTGAATATTTCCTGACGCATTTTCCCACGAAGTACCGTCTCCTGTTCCATCTTCAGTTACATAACGGATAATATCATCAGCAATAAAATTTTGATTATCAATATCATCCTCAATATTAATAAAAGTAATAAACGGCGGAGTAAATTCATATCCCGTATATCCCAGCAAAAATGGAGTTATTGTAACATCTGAATTTTTATTTACTGTAAGTTCATATTCTCCCTCGTCATTAGTGAAAACTGAGTAACCGTCTGCATTTTCAATGGTTATGCCTGCGAGCGGTATGTTATTAAACGTAACTTTTCCGCTAATTGTAACAGGCTCTTGAGGTATAATTTGCGATTCGTAGGCTCCCATATCAACCGTACCGTTGAAAATTCTTGGGTTTCCGTCTAAGTCAAGTGTGTTTATATCAGTAACATATAAATTTTCTCCTGCATCTATACAAGGTGAATTATTCATAAGTCTGAAATTATCGTTGTCAGGGTCGACAAACATAGGACCGCCATTTATATTATCGTCCGAAATATCAATATTTCCATCGCCAGCAAAACCACCCTGAATGGCATTATAAGCAATAGTTGAGTTGTTTCCTGTATTAAAAATTTGGGTATCATTATTTTTCCAAATAATATTGTTTGCAATAGTTCCGTCAATGTTGTAAATTCCTGCGCCGTCTCCCGTAGTTGTGTTATCTGTAACCGTACAGTTTGCAACCGTTCCTCCGTAATTGTAAACGCCTCCGCCCGTAGTAATTGCTGTTGCATCGGTTGAAGATGTGGTGTTCCCAATAATCAAACAATTGAGCACTATTCCATCGTAATTATTGAATATTCCGCCGCCACGATTATTAGTGCTTGAGGGAGATGACGAAGATACCGTATTCCCGCTAACTATACAATTTATTAGCGTTCCGCTGTTCGAAATTCCGCCTCCATTGACCGAATTACTTTTTTCAGCATAAGTAGAGTTCCCTATAACAGTACAATTAATAACTATTCCTTTGTCTTGGTTGTATATTCCGCCTCCATAAGCACTGTTTCCTGAATAATTGGTAGATGCAATAGCCATATTATTGCTAATTATACAGTCAATTATTGTTCCATTTACGTTAGTAATTCCACCACCCGAAGAGCCTATCGTAGTTTTGTTTTCGCTTACCGTACAATTAGAAACAATCCCTTCGCCACTGTTATAAATTCCACCACCCGAAGTTTTTACAACGTTTTCGCTTGCTATGCAGTTATTTATAGTACCATTATAGTTGTAAATTCCACCGCCAAGGTCACCTGTGTTTTCTGTAACTTTACAATTAGAAACAATCCCTCCAGCATTGTTATAAATTCCCGCACCCAATCCGTTTGTGCTAACATTTTCGCTTATTAAACAATCGCTTACAGCGCCACCATTGTTATAAACACCTCCTCCTCTATGTGTTGCATAGTTGTCCAAAAATTTGGAATTAACTATCTTACCGTTTTCCATTAATCGAACACCGCCACCATAATCTTGATACCCAATTACAGTTCTTCCGTTTGTAAAAGTAATACCATCCCAAGTGGTTTCAACTGTGAAATTTTGCGATTGATACATCACGGCTCTTGTTTGTTGTCCGTCAAAAATTGTTTCGTATGTAAACTCCCACGGTTCAATGATACCATTTCCATCTAAGTCGCTTTTATTGCGAGAATTAATTGAAGTTTCAATTCCAAAAAAACCTCCGTAAACGTTCACGCCTTGTTTCATCGCCAATCCCGTTTGAATGGTATTTACATAATAAGTTCCTGCGGCAACCCAAACTTGGTCGCCAACAGCAGAGGCATTAAGCATATTTTGTATAACGCCTGCCGCATTTTCCCACGACGAGCCGTCTCCCGCGCCATTCGGCTTAACATAACGGATGGTCTGAGAATTAATGTTTATGCTCAAGCCCAAAAGAGCGAGCAATAATGAATAAAAATTTTTCTTGTTCATCTGTTTATATTTTTAGTTATCAGTTTTCAGTTTTCAGTTTTCAGTTTTCAGTTGTCAGTTGTCAGTTTTCAGTTATCAGTTGTCAGTTTTCAGTTATCATTGAATGAGTAAAGATATCCCTTATTTTTATAAGTTCCCTTAGTAGAAATGAGTGAATGAGAAGTTGTTAGTTTTATAGTTTTATAGTTTAATGGTTTCATAGTTTATAGTCTCATAGTTCAAATCTACACTCTATACTCTACACTCTACACTCTATACTCTATACTCTATACTCTACACACTAATATTTATTTTCTTTGTGTTCCTTTGTGAAACCTTTGTGTTCCTTTGTGGTAAAAAAAAAGATTCTACCACGAAGGCGCACAAAGAGTTCACAGAGTTGCACGAAGTTAGTTTTTCACTATTTTAATTGTTTTATTTTCAATGTTTAAAAAATAAATTCCATTTTGCAAATGGGATATATCTATTTCAGTTAAAAGTATATCAAGTTTAAAAGTTGCAAGTTTTCTGCCTGTTATATCAAATATTTCAACACTGTTTTCTGAAAACTGAAAACTGAAAACTGAAAACTTCCCACTTGTGGGATTTGGATAAACTAAAATCGTACCATTTTCGTGTGTTACATCGAAAATTCCTGATTCGTCAATGGTAAAATTCTGATTTGTAATATCTTCTGTAACATTTGTATGAGTAATGCTTGAAGGTGTAAAGATAAATCCTGCCAAAATGGGCGTAATTGTTACATTACTACCTTCATTTACTCTGATAACGTATTCACCCTGCGAATTTGTAAGTACAGGGTGTCCCGCTGTATGCGAAATGGTTACTCCTGCAACGGGGTTTCCGATATGTGTAACTTTTCCGCTAATTGAGTAAGTTGTATTTAAGTTTGGCGATTCATAAGCGCCCATATCAACTATGCCGTTCTCAACTCTTGGATTTCCATCTAAATCAAGTGCGTTTGTTAATGCCACAAAGTTATTGTTTCCAGCATCAATGCACGGAGAACCTTCCAATAGTCTGTAATTATCTTCAACATTTTCTTCAGGGTCGACAAACATTGGACCACCCGCCATATTATCTAAACTTAAAATTATATTTCCCTCTCCTGCATATCCGTCCGCTATGGCTGAATACGAAACAGTTGTGGCTGATCCATCGCTTCCAATTTCTCCATCATTTGCAGAGTTTTCCCAAATAATACTATTGTTTACCGTTCCATTATTAAAGTTGTGAATTCCACCTCCAACTCCATTTCCTACCGCTGAATATGACCAATTCCATACAACCGTACAATTTGTAACAGTTCCGTTACCATTGGCAATACCACCTCCATAAGCATCACCAATAAAATTTGTCATAACTTTATTGCTTACTATCAAACAATTTGTTAAAGTTCCGTTGATATTATATATTCCACCTCCAAAAGATTCGCCGTTTGCACCGTTATGCTTTGCAGTGTTATTGTCTGTTTTACAATTAGTTACACTACCATTTTCGTTATATATTCCGCCTCCGTAGCAAATACTTGCATCTCCACACAAAATTTCATTCCAACTTATTGTACAATTATTTATACTTCCGTGAGTGTTAAAAACACCGCCTCCCATAATTGAAGTTTCGTTGTTGTTGACGGTACATCTTGAAATAATTCCATAACTGTTGTATATCCCGCCGCCATTTTTGGCATAGTTTTGGCTTACTGTACAGTCATTTACAATTCCACCCGTAAGATTGTATATTCCACCACCATTGTTTTCGGAACTATTAGCACTTACAATGCAGTTAAAAATTGTTCCTTCGTTGGCTATGCCACCACCGTTACCTAAGGTATTGTTCTCACTGACAGTACAATCGATTATTGTTCCATCCTTATTATATATGCCGCCTCCACTTGTTCCCATATTTGCTGTATTGTTGCTAACGGTACAATTTGTAACTATTCCTCCACCGTAATTATAAAGTCCACCACCTAAATAATTTACAAAATTATCACTAATCATACAATTAATTACGTTTCCTTTATTGTTGTAAATTCCGCCACCACTTCGCCCGCTATTTTCTGTTATCATACATTCACTAACCGTTCCTGAATAATTATAAATTCCGCCACCGTTACCCGCTGTGTTTTCATTTATCAAACAATAAGCAATTGTTCCAAGATTAACATAAACTCCTCCTCCTGCTGAATGTGCTCCTTCTGTTTCGTTATCGCTTATTATAGAATTAATAAGTTTACCGTTTTCTCTGATATAAACACCGCCTGCGAGAGCAGCAGATTGTCCAATTTGCTCTGAATAGCCATTGGCAATTGTTAAGCCATCCCAAACGGTTTCAACAGTGAAATTAGTTGCCTGATTTAATATTCTGCAATCATTTTGTCCGTCTAAAACAGTTGCGTATGTAAATTCCCACGGTTCAATTGTTCCATTTAGGTCAATATCGCTTTTAGGACGGTTGTTGAAAGATGTTTCGTTTCCAAAAAAACTTCCGAAAACTTGAACGCCCGCTTTCATTTCCAAAGATTCTTCAAGCAGATAGTTACCATATCTAATCCATACTTGGTCGCCTGATTCTGACAAGTTTATCATAGTTTGTATATCACTTGCGGCATTAATCCACGAAGTACCATTTCCCGTTCCATTGGGGGTTACATAGCGGATTGTTTGTGCATTTACTGTTATACTCAAACTTGTAAAAGCGACAATTACTGAATAAATTACTATTTTTTTCATATTAAAAACCCTGATTTGTGTCGGGCGCAACCTCAAAAAAGTATATAAAAAATTTTTGCAAAGAAACGCAACTATTTTCAAAAAAAATACCTGCATATGCAGGTTTTTTTGAAAAAATATAAAAAAAACTATTTTCAGAGTTCCTTACCTCACAAACTTTTTTTTGTTATTTTATAAGGAAAAATCTATTATTGCTGAGGAAACGAAAATGTCCTACATTTTGGTTTTTTGCATTTCGTTAGGAATGCATCCCTTTTCATGTCATTAATGGTAATTTGGTCGCATTCCTAACGGAATGCGTTTTTATGCTTTGAAATTATTTTCTACCAAGCGTCACATTCATTTTCGACAAGCTCAATGCATCGCCTAGTGGAATGTGGAAAACTGAGACTCTTACATTCGGTTAGATTCCTCATTTCACTTTATTCCATTCGGAATGACTGACCGTTCTAGTGTGATAGAGTGATAAATGGTTATAGAGTCATTCCGAACGAAGTGAGGAATCTATTTTGCTATATCCTCACCAAACCTCACCATCTCCATTCATCCCACACAGCAGCCCTCCGCAAGGAGTGCCACATAGAAAACCCGGTAGATGCGTACCCTTGCGGTCGACCTAAAAGCGCAACTCGGGGGATCGTCAAAAAAAAGAAGCATTCATTTCAATAAATTCAATGCACCGCTTTTTAGACAAGCACAAAGTATAGCTAAACCGAATGAAATAACTAAAAAGTGGAGCTACACCACTGCTTGAGATAAACCGTTTCGTTGGAGGCAGTGCATTTTTTCGTTTTATAGGTTAAAACAAGTCAGAATGTGTTCCTGTGGCTATCAACTTTATCAATTTTGAGTTTTCATCAATTTTCCAAATCAACAGCCAATCGGGTTGTATATGACATTCCCAGCACCCTGCATAATTTCCTACAAGTTTGTGTGGACGGAAAACATTGTCTACACATCCCTTTTCTATCAGTTGACCAAACACTTCGGACAACAAAGGCAAGTTATTAAACCCCCTCTTCTTAACCCGCTTGTAATCTTTCTTGAAACTATTGGAAAATTCTATTTCATACATTTTTCTACGAATTGAGTTTATCCATTAATTCATCTACGGACTTACATCGAGTAACTTTTCCCTCATTTATTTCTTGAATTGATTTATCCAAGTGTGGATAACGTACATCTTTTTCAAGAACAACGTTCCTAACCCCACTAAATAAGCGGATTGCCTGCATTATCTTTGAGGCACTGCTTCGATTATCTACATCAATAACTATCGTTGCCATAATTCAATTTATTTTTTCGCAAAAATACATATTTATTCTTTAAACACAAATATTTTTTTTAAATTTGAAAAACATTTTGTAAAAATGTTATCAATTTGGTAAAAAGCTCCCGCCCGCATTGCCTACAACACCAAAAAGGAAGCTTTGGGGAAATATTGCATTTCAATAACACTACTCACTACTCCTTTCTCAGCCCCACAATACAATTAGTTCGTGCTGCTCGAAATGTTTGAACATAAACCGTAACCACTGCAATTAAAACGACAATAAACCCTGCAGACACAAAAATCCACCAACTTAAACCGGTTTTGAAAGCAAAATTTTTAAGCCATAAATTGATAAAATACCATGCAATCGGAATAGCAATAACTATTGCAACAAGTACCCAGATTATATATTCTTTCAAAAACAAAAAATTTATATCAAATGCTTTTGCCCCATTTATTTTTCGTAAACTAATTTCTTTCACCCTCCTTTCAGTAGAAAAAGTCAACATTCCCAAAATTCCAAGAATAGAAATCAAAATTGACAACAAGGAAAATAGAATGAAAATATTTCCAACATTTTTTTCAACTCTGTAATTATTATCTAAAATATTTTCAAAAAATTGATAATCAAATACATGGTCGGGTCTCATTCGCTCGTATGTAGTTTTAAGATAATTCAAAGTTTCAGTTTCACTACCCGGAACTATTTTTACATGAACCTTTTCAATGGTTTCTGGGCTGTAAAACATAACAAGAGGTGCAAGAGGTTCGTGCAAAGGACGAAAATGAAAATTTTTTACTATTCCACAAATTGTAAAATCCCCCCAGAGAGGTACTCTAATTTTGATACCAATTGGATTTTCTATTCCAATAAGTTTTGCCGCTTCTTCGTTAATAACGGCTTGATGTTCACTATTTGTCCAATAAGAATCAAAATCGCCTTTCAAAAATTCTCCATCTAACATCTTAAGCCCATAAACCTTATCAAAATCACCATCTACCCAAATCATATTCATTCGTGCAGAATCGGGAGCATTGTTTTGTCCAAACCATTTAAAATTTCCTTCCCATACCCAATTGTCAATAGCACTGCCAATAGAAACTGCTTTGATATATGAATTTTCGAGTATCACTTTTTTCAAACTGTTTATATGGTAATACAAACCTGTATGAAAAATCACAATATCTTTTTTATCCAAGCCTAAATCAGCCGTTTTAGTATAATGCAATTGTTTTTGAATCGTTATAGTAGAAATAATCATAATAACAGAAATAGTGAATTGAAACAATACCAATTGTTTAACCAAAATAGATGTTATTCCTTTTTTTGAGCCTCCACGAAACGCTTTGAATGGACTTAGTGAAGTGAGAAAAAATGCAGGATATGCACCTGCAAATAGCGCTGAAATAATTCCAATCACAAATAATGAAATAATTGTTGTAACGGAGAAAACCAACTCTAATTTCACGTCTGCTAATTGATTAAAAAAAGGTAAAGTCAAATAAATTGTAACGACCGCTAAACATAATGCAATAACAGATTTTAAAATTGTTTCCGAAAAAAATTGTGATAACAGAGCCAAAATTGATGCCCCGTAAACTTTCCGAATTGCTACTTCTTTTCCCCGCTGCGAGCCGAGTGCAGTTTCTAAAACCGTAAAATTAAATGCACCCATTGACAATATCAATAATGCTAAACCTGCTACAATAAAGATATTCTTATAGTTACCGCGATTTTTGTCATTATATGAAAAAAAGTCGGAATGTAGATGAATATCTTTCAAAGGCTGAAACAACAACTTGTCATGATTCTTTTGATGTTTGCTCAAATAGTCTTGTAAATCTTTCCGCGTTTGCGAATTAAAACGTGCATTTTTAACCATTTTAACATAAACAACCGTATTTTCCCCTTTTGTCCAACTATTTAATAAAAAACTGGCTGGGCTTGTTTCATACCATTTTATTGATATTACAATACTGAGCCCAATATGCGATTGAGCCGGCACGCTGATAACCGCGCCTACGACACATTCAATGTTCTTATAATCTAATAATCGAATGGTTTTTCCTAATGCGGGCTCTTCGCCAAAAATTTTCTTTGCAACTACATCGGTAATTACCACAACATTTGTAGATTGCATTGCTTCAATTGGGTCGCCTTCTACAACGGGAAATGAAAATATCTTAAAAAATTGAGCATCTACCAAACTGATTTCTTCCTGATAAAGATGCTCCCCGCAACGAAAATGTATTTCGCCTTCATACTTTATTAATGTAGCATTTTCTATTTGAGGAAAATCCGAACATAACGCCGCAGCAAGTGGTAACAATGACCGGTCGCTTTTTACTATCTGTCCACTTTCATTTTTTAGATGCAAAACACGATATATCTCATCAGAATTTTTATGAAACTTTTCATAAGAATATTCGTTTTGAATCCATAAGTAAATTAAAATTGTTGAAGCTATACCGATAGTAAGGCTTATAATTGAAATTATTGAAAAAAACGGGTATTTTTTCAACTGAATAATTGCTAATTGTAAATTATTTATTAACATTATAGATGATTTTATTTATTTTTATTTATTTGACAGGCATTATTCATAAGCACACAGATGACACAGATTAAACAGATATACACAGATTTTTTCGAGGATAACTTGCTGAAAAGTAAAATCTGTGAAATTCTTTCGTATCTGTGTTATCTGTGTGCAAAAATCCATTCCCTTATGAAAACTAAAAGTTTGAACTCCGAATAAATAATGTATTTTAAACATAATTCCTATAAAAAAACAATTAATCCCCCGCTTTACCGCAAGGGATTAATTGATACTCAATTCATAATCACTCTTCCTTTGCTTCCTTTTGTAATGTAAAGTTAATCGGAATAGTGTAATAAACATTTACTGGCTTTCCATTCTGCTCTCCCGGAATCCATTTGGGCAAAACATTGATAGCCCTCACAGCTTCTTTGTCTAACAGAGGGTGAACTTTTCTCATCACTTTAACATTTCTCACATCACCTTCTGCATCAACAATAAACTGTACCATAACCCTACCTTCAATTCCCTTTTCCTTCGCTTCGTCGGGATACTTAACTTCGTCGGCGATAAATTTTAGTAATGCTATTTCACCACCGGGAAATTGAGGAGATTTATCTACGACTGCTAATGCATCTTTTGCTAATTCTTCGTCGTAGAGTTCCTCTTGTTCGATTTCAGTCTCAATTTCAGCCAAATTTTCGTCAGGTACTTCAACCGAAACGGGGTCCGTTTCAGGAGTTTCCTGCTTTGAATTGGTAAAACAAGACCATGCAACAGTCATAACCATTGCGAAAATCAGGCAGCAGATTTTCAAAGCAGCCCGATTTCCATTTTTGATTTTGGACACCATAATTAATCGTTTTTTAATCAGTGAATAACTAAAAGCATTGGCATATTCCGGATATACGCCTGTTGCTTGATTATATAACAGTTGTTTGTACTGTTCGATTGGAACGCCTTGTGCAACCACGTGCCTGTCGGCAAGATATTCGTGCAACTCGGCTAATGATTTTTTCAGTTTCCATACAAATGGATTGAACCATTGCAAAATAATCAGTAATTCTGCCAGAACTAAATCCAAACTGTGTAGTTGCCGCGCGTGAGCCTGTTCGTGCCACAAAATTGTTTCATAATCGTCATCTGAAAATTTGCTTCGGTCGATGTAAATTTTGCGGAAAAAAGTAAAAGCAGTAATATTTTCAGTGTTCATAAAACTATTCTTGGCAATTCTATTCCTTATTATATACATCCTTTTGAAAAATCGAATCAAGAAATATCCCATGCCAATAAAATAAGTTATATAGAACAACAAAACCCACGAAAAAGAGGTTTGATTTGTTTCTGCTAATATTTCTAAAGTTTCATCTATTTTTATTTCGGTAATAGTTGCTGTTTCCACCATAACAGGCGGTAAAACAGGGAGTTGCACGTTTGGTAAAATTATACAAAACAAAATTATTCCAAGCAACACCCATCGATTAAATAATAGATATGGTTCTTTGCGCATCAAAAAATGATAGATTATCCAAAGAAACGCAACAATTAGACTTGATTTTAAAATAAATTCGATAAAATTCATAACTTTGGTTTTTTAGATGGTTTAACTTCTTTTTTTTTACTTAATTCATTTTCTAACAGCAGTTTGATATCTTCCAATTCTTTTACTGACAAATTTTCCTGCTGGGTAAAAAACGAAACCATTTGCGCAGGTGAATTGCTAAAATAATTTCGTAAAACATTTTTCATATAACCTTTAGTGTACTCTTCTTTTTTCACTAACGGAAAATAGCGGTGTGAGCGTCCGAAGGCTTCATGTCCAACAACTCCTTTTTGTTCCAAAATTCTTATTATTGTTGAAACGGTGTTGTATGCGGGCTTTGGCAGGGGCATTTCGTCAATAATTTCTTGTACAAATGCCCGTTCTTTGTGCCAAAGAAATTGCATAATTTCGCTTTCAGCTTTTGTTAATTCTCTCATTATTATTATTTTAATTAGTTTTATAAATAAAATTGCGGTGCAAAGATAAAACTAATATTTTAGTTATGCAACTATTTTTTTAGTTTTATTAAAAAAAATTTTTTTATTCAGAATTCTTGACCATAAAAAATTTATTTGTTGTTAAATGGGGAAATATTACTTTTGCGGGGGAAACCAAAATGTCTTATTATTTGTTTTTTGCATTCCGTTAGGCAATGCTTTGAGCTTGTCGAAAAGAATGCCTCGCTTGGTAGAAAATAACGACACACGCAACCGGCATTCCGTTGGGAATGTTTCCTTTTTTATGTTAATGTGGATTAGAGGAGAATAAATATTTCAATAATAATCATCATACGATGCCGAACCATCATAATCATCGTCTTGCCCCATTTCGTCAATAATATCGTCAAAATCCTCGACTAATGTTTCTTCAATATAATTTTCTAGTTTATCATCTTCGAGTAATTTATCGAATTCTTTATCAAAATCACCGAGAAATTGTGATGGTATTGTTCCTTCTAAACGAACGCAACGAGGATTCTTTATTTTAGTAGGATTAATGTCGATAAGTTCGATATATAGGTATCTATCGTTAAACATATCAAACATATAAACTAACCTTTGATGCCTGATATTAACCATTTCAATGAGGGGAATTCTATCCATAACAAGTTGTTCAGTTTCGCCGTCGCTCATGTCAAAAAGGGTAATTTCAACTTCTTTTTTCCAGTCGATGTCGGTCAGGAAAAAAGATGTCATCTCTTTTTTGTCAAAATCTAATTGTTTTTGAATAAAATCATTAAAGTCTGAAAATAAGGCATTACTGTCAATAAGCATTTCAAAAACGAAATCTTTTTCTTCGTCTGAAATTATTTTAAATCGATATGTCATAAATTTATTATTTAAAAAATTTAAAAACTAAAAACTACAACCCAATTCCGATGAAAATAACATCATCTACTTGTTCTTGGTTATTTTTCCAATTAATAAAATTGTTTTTTATAATAAAAAATTGCTCTTTCATGGGTTTCTTATGAATTTCGTCGAGCATATCTTTCACGGCGCTAATCATAAGTTTTTTTCCGTGGGGACCGCCAAATTGGTCGGCATATCCATCAGAAAAGAGATAAATTTTATCTTTTGATTTGCCGTCATATTCTATATTAACGAATGGAGGGGCATTATAGTCTGTAACGTGGTCGCCGATACTCCTTCTAACTCCTTTATATATAGTTAGTTCGTCATTAAAATAGAGATAAACGGGGCGTTTTGCAGATGCAATTCTAATTTTGTATGTTTGCAGGTCAATTTCAACAATAGCAATATCCATGCCATCTTGGGAGAGTTCTTTTGTATTTTTTTGCAACAAAATTTTTATTTCAAAATCTAAACGGCTCAGAATATCTGCGGGCGAGGAAATTTCGGGTCGTTTAACTATATCACTCAAAAGTGTAGAGCCAATCATTGACATAAATGCACCCGGAACGCCGTGTCCCGTGCAGTCTGCGCAGCAGCACATAATTTTTCCTTTTAGTTCTGTTACCCAATAAAAGTCTCCACTAACGATATCACGAGGCGCAAAATATATAAACGATTCAGGGAATCGTGCCTCTAAAATATCGGCAGGGGGCAATATTGACGTTTGTATTCGTTTGGCATAATTGATACTATCGGTTATATCTCTATTTTTCCGTTCTATTTCCGCTTTTTGTTGCCGTAAAATTACTGTTTGATTAGCGACTTCCTTTTCTAATTGTTCTTTTTGATGTCTTAATTTACGCTCACGAACATTGATTACCAAATATATAAGGAAAAGAAATACAGGAATTGTGACTAAATAGAACCAACCTTTTTTCCATGGTGGTGCCGCAATTTGAATTTTAATTGTCAATGGTTCAATATTATAGACACCATCCGAATTAAATGCTCTAATTTTCAGTATCCAATTTCCATCGGGCAAATATTCACGCTCCCACCACGTTGTCGGCAAATTAATCCAATCCGTAGGTTTATCGCCTTCTTGTTCCAATTGATATTGGTAAGTTACTCCTTTGGGGTCTTTAAAACTAATTCCCATAAAATCAAGATGAATTACATACTTTTCTTTCCATGGATACGACAGTTTGATGATATCTGTAATTTCGTACTCTTTGCCAGAAATAATTATTTTCGTAAAATTAAGTTTCGGTGGAATAGAATTTTCGTGGTCTTTCAACGGAAAATAGTTAATTACGCCTTGGCTTGATGCAAACCATAAGTTTCTATATTTATCTTCAAAAACGTCATAAAAGTCGGCACCCATATTTTCTTCATATCCGAATGTTTTTATTTTGAAATCATCAAGGTTAATGCAGCTCATTCCGGGAAAATGTAGTACCCAAAGTCTGTTTGATTGGTCTAATGCAATTTTATAGCAGAAATTTTTAGCTAATCCTTCTGCTATTGTTATAAATTGCAAAGAATCACCAACAAATTTCGCTACTCCTCTTCCTTGTGTAGCGAGCCAAAAGTTTCCGTCAAGGTCTTCTGCTATTCCAGATATATCTAAGGAAATTTTATGTAGTTCGATGTCAGATTTTACAATTTTGCAAATACCCATATTTTTCGGTCCAATCCAAATATGCCCTTGACTATCTCTGTAAACAAAGTTAATGTTATTGTGAGGAAGTCCACGTTCGGTATTAAGGTGAATTATTTCTCCTGAATGTGTATTAATCTCAAAATAACCTCCAATTGTAGCCAAATACAGTGAGTTTCCGTGACCTTTCATATCGCGAATTTTTTTCCCTGTCAGATTATCGGTGTATCTATAAGGAATAAAATTTTTTTGATTTGGTTTTTGAACATAAAGTCCGTTATTTCCCGTTGCTACCCAAAGAGAACCGTCCTCAGATTTATAAAAATCTATTACTTCGTCTCGTGGAATACCAAATTGAATGTCAAATAACTCGAAATCAGTATAGCAATAGGGGTCTGCTTTTATGAAACCATTATCTAAGCCGAAATAGAACGATTCGTCTGTTTTGTAAACTGAAACTGCTTTATAGTCAACAAAACCGATGTCGCTTAAATTATAGAATACGTTACTTTCGTCTACCAACAAAAAGAGTCCAGCGCCGAATGTAGCGAACCAGTAGTTTCCTTCGCTATCGCACAAAATACTCCTCACATAATCGGCATCTCTGGATTTAAGTCCATTGGCGGACGAAAAATTAAAAGATTCTGTAAAATCTTGTTTAACAGGGTCAAAGAATAGTTTGATAACACCATTTCCCCACGTGGCGAGCAACAAATGACCATCATTTTCTTCTACAATATCCTGAATTGTCTCATTTTCTAAATCAAAATTCAGACAAAGACGGTTGTCGCTAATTTGCGTTGCCTGCGAACTTCCTGCAAAAAATCTGTAAAATCCCTCATATTCTGTTCCAACCCAATACTCGCCGATAATGCCCTTTCGTGGTTTTATGGTCGTGATTTTGGTTTGAGGAATATCTTCGATTTCAATAGCGGAAATTATTTCGTTATTATCATTAATTGTAACTTTCAACAATCCTTCGGTAGTTCCAACGAGTAATGTTTTTTCTGTGATAGGACAAATTGAGTAAAAATTGAGACCAAAATCTAACTTCTCTTTGTCAAAAAAAGTTGTAACATTTAAGTTTTTGTCAATACGGACTATACCGCTGTTTTGCACTACTGCCCAAATACTTTCACTTTTATCTTGACAAATACTCCTGACAGAACTATTTGCATCTGGAATCTCGATGGGAAAAAATTTATTATTTTTAAAATATGAAAAAGTTCCTGCATTGTGTCCTATCCAAACTTTTCCGTCAATGGCAATGTGTAGGTCCATAATAAAATCTTCTGCAAGATTGTCGGTAGTCAAAAAAGTGCGAAAATTATGTCCGTCATATTTCACTAATCCTTCTCCCGTCCCTATCCAAAGGTATCCGTCGAGACCTTGTTCAACGCAATAGACAAAGTTTTGAGGAAGTCCCATATTGGAATCATAATTCCTAAAACGAAACGATTGTGCATTGGCAATCAGTGCAATGCATAAAAACATCGTGAATAAAATGGGTTTTAATGTTATTAATTTCATGGTTTGTCGCCTGATTTTGGTTTAATTCCTATACTATATTTATATTTTGGTATTCCCCCGATGGGAATGCTGTAGAACGGCATCAACTCTCCGTATTGGTTTTCGAGATAAATGACAACGTTGTTATTTCTAATTTTTTTGTTTTTGTCCTTAATCATCTGTATGTCCAAAGATGAATTAATGTCGTCTTTACCAATGTGATGTTGGCTTGTAACCCATACGTCATCGCCCGACACTGCCATTCGTTCACCATTCTTTGAGGGTGAAATAATTCTAATAATTCCGTCGTCATCCCAATCAAAATTACTCTGTTTTATGGAAACAACCTTGTCGGTGATGTAAGGATAGATATGGGACACTTCGTTCACGTTGTCGTGTAACCTGAATTTGTACTTAAAATAAAAAGCAAATGCGCCTTCGATGGGTTTGTTAGAATTAGCGTCGGAACTAAGAAACAGCGTATAAACATTTCCGTCGTCTCCCGACAACCCTTCAACGACAAATTTAAAAACATATCCGCCATAGTCTTGCAACAGTTCTCCTTCTGAGGGGTTAAATGGACCGAATGTAAACCATTTTCCGTCAAATTTTGGGTCATTACCAAATGTTTTTGAGCCGAGCATTGTGCCACTTTTGTAATTTCCGTCTCTTTTTAATTTTCGGGCACCCTCGTTAGAACAAGCCCCTCGTCCGCCATAAACGGAATAACGCATCTGTGTATTCCACGAGCCTTTCAGTTCGTCGTGCATCCCTCCAACGTCTGGGTCAAAAACTCTAATGTAAATTGAGCCTTGCTGACTCTCGGGTATCGAAAAGAATATGATTTGAATAAAATCATCGTCTCCCCACGCGGTATCTCCATCTTTACCAAAAGTAATTAACCACGGGATATTTTCGTCAACAGCCGGAACGGGCTGTGCATTTGCCGACATCATTAAGCCCGCAAATAAAATAATATTAAAACAATAAAAAATTTGTTTCATTTTGATAATCAAATTATTAACTATAAATATGTCCAAAAATACTTAATACATCTCCGTTAATACGTAAATATTTGAAAAAAGTTGTATTTTTATGAAAAAATTTTTTTATTTTTATTAATTAAAAAAATTAAAAAAATAAATTAAAAATTTTTTTATTTTTATGCTATTAAAACAACTTTTTTTATATTTTTGCATTTTATTTGACAAAAATAATAGAATTATTTACGAACATAAAAACTTATATTTTAATAACTTAACTATGGAAAGTAGCGAAAATTTAGGTCATCAGGTTTCAGATAGTGATCAGGAAACTGAAACAACTGAAACAACTGAGGCAACAGAAACAGCGGAAACTACACACTTATTAGACAATGAACCGATAATGCTCGAAATTTCCGGACTGCAGGAAATTGCCGCTGATATTAAAAAAATTGTTGCTCAAGTGGAAGATTTCTCTTATAAAGATTTGATTAATAATCGTTTACATGACGAACTGCAAACATACAAGAATGGTTTACGAAAAGAATTTCTTTCTCCTTTACTAAAAGGAATCATCAGAGAATATGATAGAGCAGTGAGGCAGTATAATATTTATTCTCAAAAAGTTGACGAGCAAAACGAAGATTATATCAACCTGCTGAAACAATTTGAAAATATGGCATTTGCCCTATTAGATTTGCTTAGCGATTATGATATAGAACCATTTGACGCTGAAATTGGAGAACTATATTCTGCCAAAGAACATCGAATTGTAGAAATTTTTGAAACAGATGATGTTAATCAAGACGTTACCATCGCCTCCTGTAATATTTGCGGTTTCCGCGATATATACAACGACCGAGTGATGAGACATGCAGAAGTTAATATATTTAAATTTAAAAAATAGATAAAAAAACAAATAATAATGGACAATACCAGACAAGTATTCGGAATAGATTTAGGAACAACTTATTCTTGTGTAGCACAAGTAGATGAATTTGACAGACCGGTTGTGCAAAAAAATTTTAATGGTCAAAATACAACTCCGTCAGTAGTTTATTTTGAAACAGATAGCAAAGTGATTGTAGGCGAAGAGGCAAAAGAGATGTTGAAAGCCGAACCAGAGCGGACAGTTGCTTTTATTAAACGTTTTATTAGCACTGATGAGGCTTACGAAAAACCAACGAAATTTCCTGCCGGAACCGACCCCACGCAAATATCTGCTTATATCCTAAAAAAAATCGTTAAAGATGCCAATGATGCCTCTCAAAGTCCTAACCCTGTTACGAAAGTAGTTATTACATGTCCCGCATATTTCGGCACAAAAGAGAGACTCAGAACCAAACAGGCAGGCGAAATCGCAGGACTCGAAGTTCTCGGAGTTATTAACGAACCAACAGCAGCAGCAATTGCTTATGGAATGAAACTCGAAGATAATAAAACTGTCCTTGTTTATGATCTCGGCGGAGGTACGTTTGACGTTACCGTTATTAGGGTGAGCGATAAAACCATTTCTGTTGTCGCTACTGACGGCAACCACCACCTCGGCGGATACGACTGGGACAAAGCTCTCGCTCAATACCTTCTTAATCAATTTAATAAGGAACACAAAACTGAATATACTATGGAAAACAACATCGCCCTCGCTAATCTGCTTTTGCTTGTTGCTGAAGAAAAGAAAAAAACTTTAACAGGGCGCGAACGTGTTAACATTGTTATTGATTACGAAGGAAAATCAATGCGTTCATCAATTTCACGACAAATGTTCGAACTCTTAACAAAAGCTCAATTGGACGAAACCATCCAAAAAACACGTGAAGTATTAGAAATTGCAAAAGGTAAAAACGTTTCACAGATTGACGAAGTTTTATTGGTAGGCGGCTCTTCGAGAATGCCTCAAATTAAAGCACGAGTAGATAGAGAACTCAAATGTGATGCCAAATTGACCGACCCTGACGAGTGTGTCGCAAAAGGTGCCGCTATTTTTGCACTCAACGAATACTTTTCTAAAGCAATGGAAGATTACGCTGAAGGAAGAATTGACGAAAAACCTAAAAATATTATCCAAAAATCGCAAGTTAGAGTTATTAACGTTACAAGCAAGAACTATGGTACTGATTTTATGGACGATAACGGAAAAGATATGATTAAACAGTTGATTTTTGCTAATACTCCGCTTAATAATTGCCGTGGTGAAGACCATTTCGTTACCCGATACGACAATCAATCGTATGTTTCAATGAAAGTTTACGAATCAGATGTAACAGAAAAAACTACAATAGACCCAAGTGAAGCAGTTTTGTTAGTGGGAGATAAATCGTTACAACTATCAAAAAATTGGCCCAAAGGAACACCAATAAAAGTAGTATTTGAAGTCGATTCAGAAGGAATTTTAAACGTTCACGCAAAAGTTGACGTTGACGTATTAGAATTCGAACTGAAACTAAAAGGCGTTAAAACACCCGAAGAAATGGGAAGCGCCATCGCAAGAGCCGCACGAACATTAATTGAATAATAAAATAAAATAAAATAAAGATGTCAATAATAAAAACATATCAACCGCTAATCGAAGCCGGAATTGAAAAATATTTTTCACAATTGGCTGATCCACAGGGATTATATGACCCTATTAAATACGTTATGTCCTTGGGAGGAAAGCGTATTCGTCCTGTTTTGTGTTTTGCAGGATGCGCACTATTCAACGACGAAGCCCTCGACAATGCATCTTTACCAGCAATAGGTTTAGAAATATTTCACAATTTTACTTTGCTGCACGACGATTTGATGGACAATTCTGATAAACGCCGAAATAATCCTACTGTTCATAAAAAATGGAACCAAAATTCTGCCATCCTTTCGGGTGATGCAATGTTTGCATTGGCGCACTTATTTATTTCGCAAGCACCAAAAAAAGTGTTGTTCCCCGTTATTGATACTTTTAATAAAACAGCATTAAATGTTTGTGAAGGGCAGCAATTGGACATGGACTTTGAAAAACGAAATGACGTTAAAACGCACGAATATCTTAGAATGATTATGCTTAAAACAGGCGTTCTTTTAGGTGGAAGTCTTAAAATTGGTGCTATTATCGGTGGCGGAAAAAAGAAGAATTTGGATGCACTCTATACCTTCGGAACTTACATCGGAATGATGTTTCAATTGCAAGACGATTGGCTCGATATTTATGGAAATAGCGAAGAATTAGGAAAACCTATCGGAGGCGATATCGTTTGCAACAAAAAAACTTTTTTATTGATTACTGCACTTAATGATTTAAAAGATACAAGCAAAAATGAATTGTTGTTATGTCTTAATAATCAGGAACTTGATAGAGAAATAAAAATTGAAAAAATTAAAAATCTTTACGAAGAAGCAAATATTTCAAAAAAAGTTAAAGAAAAAATAAACTTTTTTTACGAAATTTCGTTAAAGAGTATTGATGAAATAGATGCTCCAAAAGAAAAGTTGAGCCAACTTGTTGATTTTGCGGATGATTTGATGAATAGAAGGAAGTAGCTATCAGTGAATGAGTGAATGGGTGAATGAGAGAATAAGTGTAGGGGCGCACCCTTGCGGTCGCCCGCCTTGTAATAAATGAGTGAATGGGTGAATGAGAGAATAAGTGTAGGGGCGCACCCTTGCGGTCGCCCGCCTTGTAATAAATGAGTGAATGAGAGAATAAGTGTAGGGGCGTACCCTTGCGGTCGCCCGCCTTGTAATAAATGAGTGAATGGGTGAATGAGTGAATAAGTGTAGGGGCGTACCCTTGCGGTCGCCTGCCTTGTAATAAATGAGTAAATGAGTAATAGACTTTATATAACAAAATAAATAATGGAACAACTAACGGGAAAAATAATTCAGGTCATTGGACCGGTCGTTGATGTCGAGTTTGAAGTTGATGTAATGGAACTTCCAAAAATTAACGACGCATTGGAAATTCTTCGGGACACTGAAGAAAATATTATTATTGAGTGTCAGCAACATATCGGCGAACACGCTATCAGATGTATTGCAATGGACTCAACAGATGGACTACAACGAGGGCTGAAAGTGTTATCAACAGGAAACCCAATTTCGATGCCTTTGGGCGAAGAAGTTAAAGGTCGTTTGATGAACGTTGCAGGTCATGGTATTGACGGAATTGGAAACGTGAATGCCAATGCAAAAGCCCCCATACACAAACAATCCCCTACTTTCGAAAACTTATCTACCGAAACTGAAATTCTTTTTACAGGTATTAAAGTTATCGATTTAATCGAACCTTACTCAAAAGGCGGTAAAATTGGCTTGTTCGGTGGTGCTGGAGTAGGTAAAACGGTTTTGATACAGGAATTGATAAACAATATCGCACTCGGATATTCGGGTATTTCTGTATTTGCAGGAGTTGGCGAACGTACACGAGAAGGTAACGACCTGCTTAGAGAAATGATTGAAGCAGGAATTGTAGATTATGGCGATGAATTTAAAAAAGGTCTCGAAGAAGGAAGGTGGGACGTTGATAAAATCGACCGCGAAGCATTAATCAAGAACAGCAAACTTTCAATGGTTTTTGGACAAATGAACGAGCCACCCGGAGCCCGCGCAAGGGTGGCATTGTCGGGTCTTACTATTGCTGAAGGTTTCCGAGATGGCGAAGGAACTGGCGCAGCAAGCGACGTACTTTTGTTTATTGATAATATTTTCCGTTTCACACAGGCTGGCTCCGAAGTGTCCGCTCTTATGGGACGTATGCCATCCGCTGTGGGTTATCAACCTACGCTCGCATCTGAAATGGGAGCGTTACAAGAAAGAATTACATCTACAAAACATGGCTCAATTACCTCTGTCCAAGCAGTTTACGTACCCGCTGACGACCTTACCGACCCAGCACCAGCAACTACTTTTACGCACTTAGATGCCAAAACAGTTTTGAGTCGAAAAATTTCAGAACTCGGTATTTATCCCGCCGTTGACCCCTTGGATTCAACGTCAAGAATTTTAACTCCTGACATCGTGGGTGAAGCACATTACAATACCGCACAAAGAGTGAAAGAAACGCTTCAGAAATACAAAGAATTACAAGATATTATTGCCATTCTCGGTATGGAAGAGTTGTCTGAAGAGGATAAATTGGTTGTTCACAGAGCGCGACGTGTACAACGTTTCCTCTCGCAGCCGTTCTTTGTTGCCGAACAGTTTACAGGTCTAAAAGGTGCATTTGTAGCCATCGAAGATACTATCAAAGGTTTTAATATGATACTTGACGGCGAATTGGACAAATATCCTGAAGCCGCATTTAATCTCGTAGGAACAATTGAGCAAGCAATCGAAAAAGGCGATAAATTATTAAGCGAAGCAAAGAGATGACAACAAAACCAGACGACCTATATTTAGAATTAGTAACACCCGAAGTTATTTTATATAGCGGTGCTGTCGGTCTTATTGATGTACCCGGCGTTTCGGGGCGTTTCCAGATTTTGCGTGAACACGGTGCAATTATTTCAATCCTCAAAAAAGGTATCATTCGTATCATCGGGAAAGATAGCGTCGAACGTAAATATAACTGCACTGGCGGAACAGTGGAATGTTTTGAAAATAGAGTTACTATTTTGATGGACCATCCCGAATAATTAGAATAGAACCCATTTTATTTTTTCTATTCCAATGAAAATTGTTCTTGTTCAGTACGATATAGCGTGGGAATCGCCGTCATTCAATTTAATCAAAATTGAAAATATGTTTCTAAATGAAACTGAACATTTTGATTTGATTCTTTTGCCTGAAATGTTTAATACAGGTTTTTCTATGAACCCCCATAAAATAGCCGAAACAATGGAAGGTGATACAATTAATTGGATGAAAAATTTTGCATTACAAAAAGATGCTGTTATCGCTGGAAGTGTTTCTATCAAAGAGAATGGACTATACTACAACCGATTTTTGGCTGTTTATCCTAATGGAAAAATCGAAAAATATGACAAAAAACATCTTTTTCGCATGAGTGACGAAGATTTGGTTTATACGCCGGGTAACAAAAATTCAATAATAGATTTAAAAGGGTGGCGCTGCGCACTATTTGTCTGTTATGATATACGATTCCCTGTCTGGTGCCGCAATCGAAACAATTATGATTTAGCTCTTTTTAACGCCAATTGGCCCAAACCAAGAATTGACGTTTGGAAAACACTCCTAAAAGCGCGTGCTATTGAAAATCAATGCTATACAGCAGGAGTTAACCGCATCGGAAATAGTAACGAAATAAGTTACAACGGACATAGTTATATTTATGATTATCTTGGTAATATAATCGGCTCATTAAAAGAAGATGAAGAAGGATTAATAAAAGCAGAACTTTCACTTAATAAACTAAATCAATTCAAAGAAAAATTTCCTGCTTGGATGGATGCGGATGATTTTACTGTTGTTGGTAGTGAGTAGTGAGTATTCAGTAGTGAGTATTCAGTAGTGAGTAGCGAGATTTGAGTGTTGGGATGTGATGTGAGCAGTGAGATGTTGCCCACACAATGTCATCCATCTGCTTGTTGCACAAAGTTTTGTTTTTTGAATAACAAAATAAAACAGTTCAATCTCTTTCAAATAAAAGCTCTTCATCAAGCATCTTTTTATAAAAATCTTCGTTTTCTTTAAGTTGTTTCTTTAAAATATCTCGCTCAATTTTTTCTGTTTCGTCTATGATATTTTCTATAAATGTCTGTTTTTGTTTTTTGGGGGAATAATCTTCTTCAAACGAGTAACTATCATCCGGGGTTATGATTATATGGTCAATTAGTTCAATATCAAACATCTTAGCACACTTTCTAACACGATTTGTCAATTTTATATCTTTGTCGCTTGGCTTTTCATTTCCACTGGGATGATTATGAACTAATATCATACCTACTGCATTTTGTAGTAATGCGCCTTGCATAATCTGTTTTATACTTACGGTTGCATTTGTATCACTACCCTCACTGATTTTTATTATTGATAACAATTTGTCTGCATTATTGACATAAATGACATAACACATCTCTTTATAATCAAGATGAAGTTGAAAATATTTCACTTTTTTCATAACTTCAAGTGTAGATAATTTATCATCAACTATTGGTCGTTTGGAAATATCAATTTTTTCTTTGATATATAAACCAACCTCTTGGATTTTGTATTGGGTTCTTGCCATTGTTTTAGTTATTAGTTTTATCGTGTTCCAATTTTACTGCAAATTCGCTAACCTCCATTTTATTGTCAGCTACTTTTTCAATTTCAGATTTGTATTTTCCAATCCATAAAGATATTTCGTTTTGTAGATACTTGTATTTTTCGTCGGTAAATACTGCGTATTGGGTATTATCGATGCTAACTACGCCTGCATAAACACGTTTCTCATCCAAGCATACGACAACTAATGGCGTTTTGGGATATGAGTTATCTCTGTTTTCATAAATCATTATTTCGATAGACAGGTTTGTCAAATGTTTGCCTAATACTATGTAACTATCTTGCGCACCTTCTCTGTTCAGTAGTCTTAAAAACGTTATAAAAATATCAACGTCAAGCCGACCTTCACCTATATCTATTATTTCACGCTGGTATTTTTTTGTCCACTCCAAAACTGCGTCCATATTTTTTTGATTCTCGTTCTTTTGCTTTTTCATCTCTATATTTTTTAGTATATTTATTTATTGATTTCTGAAATCGTACTCTAATTTAGCCACGAATTCAGTAGTATCAATTTCATTATCAGCCACTTTTTGCAGGAATTCCCTATATTTTTCTATCCACAGTGATATTTCTTTTTGCAAATAGTTATATTTGTCATCAATAAATACTGCTTCTTTTGTATTTTCTATGCTAACGACTCCTATAAAATCCCAATTGTCATCCGTGCATACGACAATTTGTGGCGTTTTTGTATGTATGTAAACTTCGTTTTCATCGATCATTATATTGATAGGGAGCCTTGTCCGATGTTTACCTATTTCTCTGTAATTATCCAAAAAACTGTCATCAAATAGAAATTTATTAAACGCCTCATATAATATCTCTTCTGCAAGACGACCTTCATACACATCTACTATTTTTGGTATGTATTTTTCTGACCATTCTAAAATCATATCCAACTCCTCTTCCTTCATATCTTTAACATCAAATTCTTTTTTTCGCTTTTTCATTTGTGTGTTTTTTTTCGTTTTTGTAGGTATGTAAAGTGCGTTTTCATCAATCATTATATTGATAGGGTGCGATTCTTTTTTGGTTTTTTTCATATTAAAATTATTTTGTATGTTATTTTATTTATTATCAATTTTTTGGGTTTAATGGTTTTGAATTGTTTATTTTCAATGTCTCGCACACGCTCATGCGGCTATGTGGGGCACGACCACTAAGCCGCATGAGCGGGCGAAACGATTGTGAGTTTGCTCAAAAGAAATGTGATCTTCACGGCAACTCAATAAATCGCGGAGTCTTTCCCATTCTTTTACACAAAGGTTCCCAAATATATTTAAAAACCTTCTCGTGTTCTAAATTAACATTTATATGCCAGCCATTCGCTTCTACAGTAGATCCTTTGTCTGTTAGTTCATCAAAGGATTTGGCTATGTAATTATGCAATCTTCCATGATTTTCATCAGAATTATAGTAGTCTTCTAAAATTTTAGGATTTTCATATGAAATATCTTCAACAAACGCTTTTATGGCTAACTTCATATTACCAAATTTTAACATACCTTTAGAAGATGTATGAATAATTACCTTTCGTGGTTTTTTATACGATATAATTCTTAAATTCCCTTTAAATTGTGATTTACGCGGTATCACGGCAGGAATGATCGCTTGTAATTTCTTACCAATAAAATTTCTCAAATCTTCTTCTCCAACAGAAAATCCATTGAGTAATAGAACTTCGTTATTTATCAATTTTGTAAGTTCTTCCTGCAAAAAATCGTTGCTAAATAAATAGCTCCAGCCTTCTTCCATTATTTTTTCATACTCTGGATCTGTTTGGCTTTTCTTTAATTCTCTTAAAATTTTTATGGCATCGCCATTCGCAACCTTTTCTTTTGATAAAAAGTCGCTCAACCTTTTGCTTGCCGATGCATTTTCAATTACCACTACTGATACCAATTCTATGCGTTCATCTTTTTCGTTATAAACATAAAATTTCCACATTAAACCATTGGTTAAAACACAAACAAAATTTGTATTGGAGTATTCCCGCAGATATTTTTCCAATTGTTCCTCTGCTTTTTCATCCAATTCAACACTTTTTCTTTTGACTTCAATTAGAACTTTGTGTATCCCATTTAAAATCAATGCATAATCTATCCTGAAATTAAATTTGGTACGAAATTCAGGATATACCTCCTTCGCATCTGTAATTGTCCAACCCAAGTTGAACAAAATAGGAAGAACTATTTCTTGCGAAATCTGACGTTCATTATAATCGTCAAACGTGCCATCGCTGTCCTTCCTGCAAATGTCCTTTAGATGCTTTTCTAAATTTTCCATATGATATAAATTTTAATTCGGACTTCTAAAAATATTAAATTTTAACATTTCCGAACAGTTGAAGTCCCGTAACCATCCAAAAACGTTATATTTTTATACAAAAGTAATTACTTTTTTTATTCTACTGATATTATTTTGAAAATTACTAAAAATAAATGTGATTTTTTAATTTCAACAATGTGTTATCTTGTTGTTTAATAATGATATAAATGTATTGGGATAGGGAGACAAAAACTCCATTTTTTACCATATAATTTGTTATTGCTTACTAAACCAATACTTTTTTCCATTTGAAGAATCTATAACATCTTGTCGATTTAACCATACCCATGATACAATTTCTTCTGCATATCTTTCATATCCCTTAATAAACAAAAATTGTTTAGGGTCTTCTGCACTGACAATTCCAACAAATTTGTTATTATTTTTTGTACAAATAATACAAACCTGGGACTTGCATACTGCAAAATAAGAATCAGTATCAATATGAATATCAAGACTCGTTCTATTCATACTATGGGTTTTTGGTATTTTTATGAAATCTCCAATATCATCCATTTTTCTTGAAAATCTTAAAAACAAACGAAACACGTCAAAGTCAATCTTTTCATAAAAGACATTATTTATATTTTCTCTGTTGTCGCTAGTCCATTGTATTAGTGAATCAATGTCAACTTTCTTACTATATTCTCCATAAACTTTCAAATCGTGAACTCTAATGTATGGCCACTTTCTTGATTTTTTTTCACCATTTCTAGGATCAAATTTTATCCTTGCTTCATGTTCTGATGTCTTTTTACTTAAAAATATAGATTCCAAAATCCCTGTATCATCGTATACCATTTTTGCCATTTCAAATAATGGCTTCATTTTTTTATTTATAATTTGCATATAATTTAATTTTTTATATATATTAATTTCCTAACAACCTAAAACAGATTATTCTATAATCCCTCGGATTAGCGCCTTTTATTCTTAAAAGCTCCTCTGTTCGTTTTATCATTTCTAAAAGTGTGGAGTTGGATGTAGTTATATCATCATCTGTCATTATATTTTTTCCTATTATTAATATGTTGACAATATCCTTATCAAAAAAATATTCAATATTCTCAAATCTCAAATAATCATGAAAATACTTTCTAAATTTGACTTCTTCGGTTCCTGCAATTTCCTTTATTTCAAATTTTCCGACATTATTGAAACGGCTAATAATTCTATTAACTATCTCACTATCTTTTTCATATTGTTCTTCTGCCCATTCTTTCGCCTCTTTAATTTTTAGTTTCAGTTCATCGCCATCATATTCTTTTAGATATTCTTTTGCTTTTCTATATAATATCTCCCGATATAAGTCCTGCTCATTAAACCAAATATTTGATTCTCCCTCTTCTGATGGCCAATACCAACTATCCTCTTTTTGTACTTTGTTATTAATCAAACGTAATTCCATAATTTTCTTATCTTCAATTTCATTTGCTCCGTAAACCGATGAAAGAGTTTCGTACACAATAGAGTCAGTTAATTTATCGTGGCTTGGTGTCTTTGGATAAATAATGACGCAAATATCATTATACTCTTCATAATCTATTTTATGAATCCACTTTAATTTTTCTAAAGCTTGTTTAATAAACTTTTCACCAATCCAATTTTTCTTACTTCTATTATCTTTCAATTGTTTTCTAAATTCGCTTTTTACATCGTTAAACTCTTTTTCGTCAAAAAAGTTGCCGCTAACTTCAGAATATTCTTTAAATTTATAAGATACAAAATGTATATCACGACTAACTTCTGTATTATATGTTTCATCGCATAAGCACATAATGTTATCGGGATGATCATCATTAAAGTTAATGTCAAACGTGTAAACGAGTTTACTATTAACATGTACTTGGTCAGGCGGCTTTGTTTCATTTATACTTTCAAACACACGGTCATTAGCTACTATGCCCACAAAATCAAGTCCTTGCATTTTTCCTTTGGAAACATTTATGATGTCTTGTTGATATTTTCGTACCCATTGCACAATTTCTTTTGAATATTTTTCATATCCCTTAATAAACAAAAACTGTTTAGGGTCAATTGCACTGACAACTCCAACAAATTTGTCATTTGAACATTTACATATAACAGAAATTTGAATCTTTTCATATTTGTAATAGTCCAATTCATCAATCCACACAGAAAGAGATAATCCACTTCTCCATGGTTTTATAGGTATAAAATATTCGAGATCATCTACTTTTGTTGAAAACATTACATATAAGCGAAAGATATCGTTATCAATTTCGTTATAAAATAGATTATCAATTTTTTCTTTATTGCTGATTGTCCATTTTTTAATTGAATCTATATCAACTTTTTCTTTATTATATTCTCCCACAACATCTAAATCGTGAACTCTAATGTAGGGAAAATTTCTGATATTTTGTTCACCATCACAAGGGTCAAATATCACTATTACTTCAGGTTCTCCAAACTTTTTGACTATTGATATACCCTGAGCAAACCCTGTGTCATTACTCGATAGTTTTGCCAACTCAAAGAATGGCATCAATTTTTTATTCATAAATTATTAATTTTGGGTTATGTTTATAAATATTTAATTCCATGTTATCTTCCCATTAATTTAAAACAGAAAATTTTATAATCATCAACACTTCCGCCAGTGGCGTTTATCAGCTCTTCGGTTCTGGTTATCATTTCTATAAGCGTGGCATTTGAGGTGTTGATGTTTTCTTCTGTTAATATATTTTCATCTACCAATAGTATGTTTGTATGATCTTCATCTTTGTTGAATATACTTATCTCAAATTTCAAATATTTCCGAAAATGTACTCTAAAAAGTATTTCCTCTTCTTTAGCAATTAAATTTATTTGAAATTTGCCACATTTATTAAAACTATCAATTATTTTATTAACTATTGTTATTTCTTTTTCAAACTCTTCGTCAGGTATTTTATAATGTCGTCTATCAATGAGCATTTGGTCCACGTGGAACCAAATCTTTTCTTCCTCTGGTCTCGGTTTCCTATACCAGTCTTTTTCGTATGGTATAGGATTTTCTATCATTGGTATGTTTTTAATTTCTTTATATTCAGCATAATCTAATGAACGAACAAACCTACAAACCGCACGCGATATTTTATCATTTAAATTATTACTCTTAAAATTTGGAAATATAATTATATTAATATCGCCAAATATTTTAGAATTAACTTTCATTTTCGAGTTTAATCTTCCTAAAGCTTTCTCTATCAATTTTTTGCCAATCCAATTCCTACTATTTACTTCCTTTAATTGTATTTTTAATTGACTTTTTATTATATCAAAATCGCTTTTTGTATAATAATCTTTAAGTTCTTCATATTTCTTAAATCTATAGCCAAAATAGTAGACATTTCCGTAAAATTCCTTTTGGAGTATTGGATCACAAAAGTTCATTACGCTACGGGGACTACTTTCATCAATATAATCCATTTTGAAATCATAAATGATATTGCCACTTTCATTATAGACATAATTACTATTATCATGCTCTAATTTAGATAAAAATTCGTTATACTCTACCTTTCCAAAAGCAAGTCCTTTAATATATTCTTCATATTTTATAATCCATTTACTTATATCGTTGTATTCAAATCCTCTAAATTCTTCAATAAATACTGTTTTTTCAGGATAAGATACCTCTACTACCCCAATAAAATTTAAATTTGTATCAAGGCATACTACAATTTGTGGAAAATTTCTATAGTCGAATTCTTTCCAATTAACAAGCATAATATCAAGTGGTAATAATGTTTTCTCTTTTTTGAATAATACGAAGTTATCTAAAATCTTCTCATTGTAAAAAATCTTGAGAAATTTATAAAATGTAGTGAAATCAAGTCTCTTGCAACCAATTTCTATTATCACATATTCATATTTTTTAATCCATTCGATGAGTAATGCCATCTCTTTTTTATTACGTCTTGGTTTCCCAGTCCATTTCCAATCAGGTAGTGAAATTGATGACCACTCCAAAATGTTTTGATTTTTTCTTGTTGGAAATTTAACTTTTCCTAAATACCCACCATTTGTGAAGTAATGACAAATCATTATGTCAAATGGAAGAGTAATTTGATTTGATTCTCTTCCTTCGGTTAATGCTTTAAAATTTATTCTTGGCATATCTTAAAATTATTTATTAATATTATTATATAAGTTGATAAAAATTTTTTTTATTAGAAGATTTCAAAAATATTTTTTGATGATCATTTTTTCTTCAAGTTTATTTTTTGTTGAGTCCACTCCGAAAAGTGTTTATTCTTATTATACATAATAGTTGATAAAAAATTTTTTTATTAGAAGATTTCAAAAATATTTTTTGATGATCATTTTTTCTTCAAGTTTATTTTTTGTTGAGTCCACTCCAAAAAGTGTTTTCAACCACAAAGTACACAAAGAATGCACAAAGATCACAAGTTGATATATGTTGATATTTAATACTTTGTGTCCTTTGTGAAATCTCTTTGTGACAAAATTTATTCTTGGCATATCTTAAAAATTTTTATTCTTATTATACA